>JBBSAV010000004.1:0-61819 GCA_038251965.1 Candidatus Limnocylindrales bacterium | reverse complement strand
GGAAGAGCCCGACGAGGACGATATCCTCGACGACGCCCCCATCGGGCCTGATGTCCTGCGTGTGCGACTGACGCCCTTCATGGCGCAGCAATTCGCTCGTCGCGCCAACAGCGTCGTCGCCGGCGGCAAACCGGTGTGCCCCTTCTGCGGCCGTGTGCTGGAGCGCACCGGCCATTTCTGCCACCGCAACTTCGAGGACCTCGTCCACTAACGACAGACACGACCGCTCAGAGGGCCGACGCACCGTCGAGATGGCCGAGCATTCCCGCGTGACGGGACAACGTAACCCGTACGCCATCGATCCGGCAGCTTCCTCCCGCTGCTCGGGAAGGAACGTCGCGGCTTCCCGATAGACGGGAGGATCCAGCCGCAAACCGTCGGTTCTGAGTTGGGCCGGTCACGTTGTCCCGAGCAGCGGGAACGCTCGGCTTCGGCCCGCCCAGGATCGACTGGGCGCTGGCCTCGACTGGGCGCTGGCCTCGACCGGGCCTGCCGTCAGGGGGCACCCCTCGGCTCCGCAACGCTCGCGCTGTACACTCCCGACCCTCAGTGGAGCCTGGCCCTGATGTCTCCCCGATAGCCCTCACCACAGGTCAAGGAGTGGAAATGCGCCGATCGTTCCGAGCCTTCACGTCATTCCGAGTCTTTGCGGTCCTGCTCACGGCCACGCTCGCCGGCGGCCTGCTGGCGGCGCCAGTCAGCGCAGCCCGCAGCAAGGTGTCGCTCACGCAAGTGCTCGGTGGCTACACGCGCCCGGTGCTGGTCACCCACGCTCCCGGGGACGGCCGCGTCATCTTCCTCGTGGAGCAGACCGGCAAGATCAAGCGCGCCACCTATGAGGATGGCAGTTGGAAGAAGCTGGGCACCTTCCTCGACCTCAGCGGGGAGGTCAACGATCCTGCGACCGCGGGTGGCGAGCGCGGCCTGCTGGGCCTCGCCTTCCACCCCGACTACCAGTCCAACGGTCTGCTCTACGTCGACTACACGCGTGCCGCGGGCGGCGCCAGGAATGGGGATACCGTGATCGCCGAGTACCGCCGCCAGAGCCCAGGCGCGGCCGATCCCGACTCTGCTCGCAGGCTGCTGGTCATCGGCCAGCCGGAGGCGAACCACAACGGCGGGCACCTGGCCTTCGGCCCCGACGGCCTGCTCTATATCGGGACGGGTGACGGCGGTGGGGCGGGGGACCCCGCGGGCAATGGGCAGAAGCTGAACACGCGGTTGGGCAAGCTGCTGCGCATCGATCCGATCGACCCCGACGGCGCTGGTCCGCGGCGCTATCGCACGCCGAGTTCCAACCCGCGGGTGGGCAAGTCCGGCATCGATGACATCTGGGCTTGGGGCCTGCGCAACCCCTGGCGCTTCTCGTTCGATCGCAAGACCGGGAACCTCTGGATCGGCGACGTGGGTCAGGGCGAGCGGGAAGAGGTGGATCGCGTTCGCTCGAACGCGCGTGGCAGGGCGGCCGGCAAGGGCAGGAACTACGGCTGGAACCGCTGCGAGGGCAGCCGGCGCTACCCAGCGACCGGACGCCGCTGCACCTTCGGGACGAAGCCGGTGCATGACTACGTCCACGGCAACGGCCGCTGCTCGGTCACCGGCGGCTACGTCCATCGCGGTCCCGACGCACCGGCTTGGCGTGGGCTCTACGTGGCGGGCGACTTCTGCGGACGGTTGTTCGTGCTCAACAAGACGGGCAAGGTCAAGGCCTCGCGGGTCACCGACCGCCGCATCGCGTCCTTCGGCGAAGATTCCGCGGGACGCCTCTTCGCCACTGACCTGGTCGCCGGCAAGGTCTACCGCGTCAAGCTGAGCGGCCCTCGCCCATAGCGGCGCCGGGCAGTCGGAAGGGCGATTCGAGACCATGTGCCTCCAGCAGCGCCGCATCCCTCAGCAGCTCGGCCGAGGGCCCATCGGCGACCACGACGCCCTCGTCGAGGATGACCGTCCGCGGCAGCGTCTCGGCCACCATGGCCAGGTCGTGTGTGCTGACCAGCAGCGTCTCCGGGCGGGATGCCATCACGCCCATCAGCTCGCGCCGCCCGCGGGGGTCCAATCCGGCCGTGGGCTCGTCGAACGCCAGCACGCTGGGATCCATCGAGAGCACCGTGGCCACCGAGATGCGTTTGCGCTGCCCCAGGGACAGGTGGTGCGGCACGCGCCGCTCGAAGCCACGCATCCCGACCGCGTCCAACGCCCGCTCCACACGGTGGTGGATCTCCGCCTCCGGGACGCCCATGTGGATGGGTCCGAAGGCGACGTCCTCTCGCACGGTGGGGCTGAAGAGCTGGTCGTCGGGATCCTGGAAGACCAGGCCCACGGCCGCGCGGATACGCTTGACGCTGGCCGGCTCCACGCGGATGCCGTCGATACTGACGCTGCCATGCCCACCACCGAGGATGCCGTTGAGGTGCAGCAGCAGCGTGGACTTGCCTGCGCCATTGGGCCCCACCAGCGCCACCTTATCGCCCGGCCCCACCGCAAGTTCGATACCGTGTAGCGCTTCGGTGCCGTCGGGATAGCTGAAGTGGAGGTGCTCGACGACGATGCGACCGAGAGTCGCCCCGGGCTCGCTCACGCTATTACCCGCAGGTTGACGGCGACGACGAAGAGCACCATCGCCACCAGCGCGATTCCGAACCAGACCAGGCTGCGACTATCCGGCCGAGGCGCCGCAGTCGCGTGGAACATGCCCGTGAAGCCGCGCGCCAGCATGGCTGCATAGATGCGTTCGGAGCGCTCGTAGGAGCGGATGAAGAGCGAGCCCACCATGGCGCCGGTGACCTGGGCACGCCAGGCTGTCGAGCCGCCGCTGCGTCCGACCGGTGCGGCTGCCGAACGCGCCTGTCTGGCGCGAGACATGCGACCCGCTTCGTCGGTCAGGACTGCCAGATAGCGATACATGAAGCTGATGATGCTGACGATGATGGCCGGCACCCGCAGGGCACGAATCGCATCGATGAGGTCGGCGAACGCGGTCGTGTACGCCAGAAGCAGCGTGGCCTGCACGCTCAGCCATGACTTGGCCAGGATCGACAGCGTGTCACGCAGGCCGACATCAGTGACGCTCAGGCGCAACGGACCCAGCTCCAGCGTCAGCAGGGCCTCACCTGGTCGGGTGAACAACAATGGCAGCGCCACCAGCATGAACGGCAGCACCACCCACGAGCCGCGCGCCAACCGGAACGGACCCAGGCGGGCGAAGGTGGAGGCTGCCACCAGCGCCAACCACACCAGGCCATAGGCCCCGAAGGCGCCGACCGGCAGCAGCGCGATGCTGATCACGGCCGCCACGATCAGCACGGTCTTCAGTCGCGCGTCGGCGCGGTGCGCGGGGCTCTGGCGCGGGATGTAGCGATCGAGCTCCACGGGGTGGTGCGGCGGTCGTCAGTCGGTCGGGCGAGTGCGGCTCGAAAGAAATCGGCCGAGCAGCCACATGGCGCCGAAGAGCAGCACCACGCCGACCAGTCCGGCCACGATCAGCGAAATGGTGCCGTCACCGAGGAAGGGCACGCTGTAGTCGGGCAGCAGCTCGAAAGGCGCCCCCTGACCTTGCTCGATGAAACCCTTGTCGATGGCTACCCGCTCCAGGCCGTCAGGATCGGACGACGCGAGTGGCGCAAGGATGATGACGACCGCCGCCGCGATGAGCAGGCCGCCGATCCACCAGTAACGCCGGATCATGAGCGCCCGATCATGGTCGGCTCGCCTCGAAGGCGGCACGCGTGCCTGGGCCGGCATCGCGCAAGCGCAGCAGATCCGGTCGCACGCTGGCGATGAGCGCCAGGGCCCCGACGGTGATGAGCGCCTCGCCGATGCCGATGAGGGCGTGCGTGCCCAGCATCGCCGGCAGCACCACCGCCAGCGGGCTCGCGCCGCTGACCGCCAGCTCCACGGACGTGGCAGCCGCCCCCAGCATCACCGCCGACCAGGCAGCGATGGCCGCCGCCGGCAGGCGTCCCCGCTCCTCTCCCCGGAAGAGCGTGCACAGCGACCGATAGATGGCATAGCCGCCCATGGTGCCGATGACGCCCATGTTCACGATGTTGGCACCCATCGCCAACAGACCACCATCCCCGAAGAGCAGCGCCTGCACCGCGATGACACTGGCCATCACCAGCGTGCCCGCCCAGGGGCCCAGCAGCACAGCCGCCAGGACCGCGCCCAGCATGTGTCCGCTGGTGCCACCGACGACGGGGAAGTTGATCATCTGGGCAGCGAAGATGAACGCAGCCGTGACACCCATCAACGGCACGGCTCGTTCGTCAAGCGAGCGACCGGCGCGATTGACCGAGACAGCCACCGCGACGATGGCGACCAGCCACAGCAGCAGCGCCACTGGCACCGATAGGAAGCCGTCGGGCGCGTGCATGTCGAGCACGACCGGAGGATCGAGTGCGGGTGCTAAGATCATCGCGAATGTCATCGGTGCTGATGCTAATCGCCATCGTTCGTTATTGCAAGTAGTGGTGATAGTGACCTCGGAGGACAGCGAGAACGTCGCATGTGACCGGACAGCGACGTCGTCACGCTCGGATCCATGGACACGAGGAAGACCGTCAGCCTGGACGGCCCGGCACAGCAGCGTCTCACCATCCTCACCTGCCTGCTGGCCAGTGGACCGACGCCCGAGGCGGCAGTGACGGCCAGCCAGGGGCGCTCGGCCCGACCCATCGGGTGGGTCATCCGACAGCGCCCTACCCGTCGCTCTGCTGTCTCACCCATCGGGCGGGTCATCCTTCATAGAGACAGCGACTCACCCGTCGCTCCGCTGTCTCACCCATCGGGCGGGTAGGACGACGGAGCAGCGGTCGTTCTACCCACCCGGGGGCATGGGACGACGACTCGGTGGGCCGCTGCGGTCCCGGGCTCCGCTGACTCACCCATGAGGTGGGTCACGGTGACACCGTGGTACCGGGTGCGCTGAACACCGTGGTACCGGGGTGCGCTGGAACCGGGTGCAGGGGACGACGGCTCCGGGCTCCCGCGGCGCCAAGCCGGCGGCCGGCCACAGCTGGAGGCCGGCCATCCCAGGAGGCACGACGCTGCGAGGGGACCGACGTGAGAGGATCGCTGTCCGTCTGGCGGCCGGTATCGCTGTCCCTCGATAGACGTTGTGATGATGACACCCATTGTGATGGTGACACCCCGACCATCGGGGCTATCCTGTCCGCGATGCCGACGTCGAACCGAACCAACGCTGCCGATGTTGCCTGGGATCAGGTCCGTGAGCGACTCCATGAGCGCGGACTGCGTTGGACCCCGCAACGGCGGCTGCTGGTCGATGTGCTGGCCGATACCGATGGCCACATCACCGGTGCCGAGCTGGTCGAACGCTGCCGCGAGCAGGACCCGGAGACCACGCCCTCCACGGTGTATCGCACCCTGGACGTGCTCGAGGATATCGGCTTGGTTCGGCACGCCCATGGGCTTGACGGTCGCGAGGAATTCCATGTGCGTCCGGCGCGCGAGCACGGTCACATGCACTGCTCGGTGTGTCAGCGCGCCTGGGAGATCGGAGCTGACGAGGTGGCGGGCTTACTGGCCGACTTCGACCGCAAACGTGGCTTCCATGTCGATCTGGGCCACCTCAGTGTGGTCGGGGTCTGCCGTGAATGCCAAGATGACGCTGGAGACTGCTCGGACGACGCTGGCGATGGAGACTGATCGCTTCGAGGCCGCCCTGGAGGCGGCCATCGAGGCATTGCCAGAGCCCTACCGACAAGCGCTCAGCAGCGTCGCCATCGTCATCCAGGACGAACCTGATGCCGAGCAACTCGCGAGCGTGCATGCGCGCGGCCTGTTCGGGCTCTACCAAGGCGTGCCACGCACCGCCTATGGGGCCGACCGGATGGCGTTCGCCAGCAAGATCACCCTCTTCCGTGGTCCGTTGATGCGAGCGTATCGCAGCGACGAAGCACTCTCCGAAGGCGTGCGCGAGACGCTCGACCACGAGGTCGCCCACCACCTTGGCATCAGCGACGAGCGCCTGCGAGAGCTGCAGGGTCCCGGCCGGCGCTGACGCGGCCGCAGGATCGGCCGACGGCCACGTACCGGCCGCCGACTACCCTTCGGCCGCCAGGTCGCGGATGGCGTCGATGAGTGCATCGAGGTCAGCCTCGGTGGTGGTGTGGTTGAGGATGCCAGCGCGCAGCCAGGTTCGGCCCCGCAGGCGCGTGGTGGTGAGGAACGCACGGCCGCTGTGCTGGAGTCGCACCTGGAGCGCGTCCTGGTGGATGTCGATGGCGTCGCGACCGGCCGCATCGGCCGCATCGTGTCCGTCGGGCAGATGCCGGAAGCACACCACTGACAACGCTGGCGCTTCCAGCAGCTCGAAGTCATCAGCCGCCGCGATCCTGGCCGCCAGTGCCGCGGCCAGGTCCACCGTCTGCTCCACCAACCGACCCAGGCCGCGCGTGCCCAGGTGCTTCCACGAGAGCCACAGCTTCAGCGCACGCTGGCGGCGTGTGCCTTCCATGCTCAGTCGGTAGAAATCGAGTTCGTCCGATCCGTGCGCATCGGGAGCTCGCTCCGGATCACCCGAGCCGCGGTAATACTCGGGCCGATACGAGAACGTCGCCTCCAGCAGCGAGCCGTCCCGCAGCAGCAAACCACCGATGTCGTAGGCCTGGAAGAACCACTTGTGTGGGTCGATGGTGATCGAATCGGCACGTGCCAGACCCTCGACTTCGACCGCGAGCCGCTCCGACAGACGCGCCGCGCCACCGTAGGCGGCATCCACGTGGAGCCACAGCCCCTCGCGCTCGGCGAGATCGGCAAGGTCGGGCAGCGCATCGACGACACCGGTGTTGGTGGTGCCGGCCGTCGCCACGACTGCCAGGGGCGTCAGACCTTCGGCACGGTCGCGCGCCACGGCCGCGGCCACAGGCGTTGCCTGAAGACGGAAGCGGTCGTCGCTGGGCAGCACCACCAGCGTCTCCTCGGGGAAGCCCAGCGTCGAGAGGCTGCGCTTGACCGAGAAGTGGGCCTGGTCCGATGCGTACACACGGACGCCCTCGAGATCCGCCCCGCGCGGCGGATGGTCAAGCGCACGAGCGCGGCGCAAAGCGATGTCACGGACCACGGTGAGCGCCATGATGTTGGCCATGACGCCCCCGGAGGTGAAGAGGCCGAAGCTGCGCTCGTCGTAGCCGATCAGGTCACAGAGCCAGCGCACGACCTCCTCCTCCACCAGCGTGGCCGAGGGGCTGCAATGCCAGACGTCCACACCCTGGTGGACGACCTGGCCCAGGACCTCGCCCATGATCGATGCCCACGACGGGATGGGCGTGAAGTAGGCGAAGGCCAGCGGGTGCCAGGCGTTCGCCTGGTGCGGTGCCAGCCGGGTCCGAAACTCCTCGATCAGCGCGGCCGAGTTCGTCGGCAGCTCGGGTGCGCGAGCGGGCTGGCCGCCGGGGCCGAAGAAGACGCGACGCAGCTGGGCGTAGTCGGCCGGTCCGCCGATGGCGCGTTCCATGCCGTGGTCGTAGACGTAGTCGAGTGCGGCCGACCAGATCCCCTCGCCCAGCCGCTCCAGGGCCGGGCGGGAGGTGACCTCGTCACGGATGTCGAGGAGCTCCGGCTCAGGGTGCCAGCCTTCGCCGCTGCGTCGGCGGGGGTGGGACTGCTCTCCCGCAGCCTCTACTCGCTCATCGGCCATCCCTACTCGGCCACGCCGGCCTGGGCCGTCGTCCAGTCGACCACGGCATCGATGAAGCCATCGATGAAGACGGGATCCAACTGGCCGTACTCCGCGAAGGAGCCGGTGTCAGCCTCCTGGAAGAGGTGGTTGGCGCCGGGGATGGTGATGATCTCGACGTCATCGTTGCCGCCGGCCTCCAGCGCTGCCCGCAAGGCGGCCGCGTTCGAGTCGGCCAGGACTTGGGCATCCTTACCGCCGAAGGTCGCCAGCACCGGCACGCCCACCGCCTTCCAGTCGGAGGTGGGGTCGTAGGCCAGGAACGAGCGGAACCAGTCGGAGGTGTAGAGGGGCATCTCGGAGTCGACCTGCCGCTGCACGAATGCCTCGCGCTCGCCGGCGATGACCTGGTCCTCTGCGTCCAGCTCATCCCAGGCATGACCGTAGAAGTCGCGGATGACCGCCTCGAGCGCCTCGAGATCGCCGTCGCGAGCCAGCGGCATGGCCTCGGAAGCGTAGGCGGCGTAGGCGGCGACCAGCTTCTCCTCGCTGCCCGATGAGCGCAGCAACGCCTGGTTCTGCTCGACGATGAGGGTGACCCCGTCGATGACCGCGGGGGCCATCATGCCGATCCAGGCGATGCGCGGATCGCTGGCACCAAGGATGGCCGCGTACAGGCCGCCCTCGCTGTGGCCGAACAGGCCGATGCGAGCCGGGTCGATATCGTCGCGGGTCTCCAGGTAGTCGATGGCCGCACGCGCATCCTCAGCCAGCTCGGCGATGGTGGCCGACTCGTAGTCTCCGGTCGAGGCGCCCACGCCGCGATCGTCGTAGCGCAGCACGCCCACACCGGCAGACGTGAGGGCATCGGCGAGGATGGCGAACGGCTTCAGTGTCGTGATCGGCCGCATCGACTCGTCGCGGTCCTGGGCGCCACTGCCGCTCATCGTGACCACGACCGGGTGCGGGCCGGGGCCCGGAGGGAGCGTCAATGTGCCGGCCAGCTGGACGCCCTCGGCACCACCGGGGAAGCTCACCTCCTCGATCTGGTAGTCGAAGCTGGATGGGTCGGGCGTGGGCTCTGGCTCGAGCGGCGCGAAGGCATCGATGGCGGGCAACAGGACCTGCTCGCGCAGGACCTCGAAGTCCGCGGGATCCGACTGCAGCAGGAGCAGATGGGTGACGCCATCATCATGCGCGAGCGCCAGCTCGACGGCGATGACCATCTCGCCGAGCTGCACATCGAAGCGGTAGAGCGTCCAGTCGAAGCGGTCGCTGCTGTACTCAGCGGTCGCTTCGGGCACCTCGGTCAGGGCGAACTGGGGCAGCAAGCTGGCCCACAGCTGGTCGACCGTGGCGGGGGCCGACTGGATGGCGATGAGCGCGAGGTCGTCGGGCGGTGTCCCGCGCGAGTAGATGCCGCCGCCAAGGTCCTGCCAGTCGGCCGGAACCACCGATGAGACACCGAAGAGCGGATCTTCCACGGGGCGGCGTTCGACCTCCTGCGCCGCGACGGGCGTGACCGTGGCGACCAGCGCCAGACAGAGCGTCAGGATGACGGTGAGCGTACGACGCCCGATCATGCGGGATCCTCCTTCTCCGGCTTCGCCGGCGTCTCCGGCGTCTCCGGCGACCGGTAGGCGATGACTTCGACGTGTTCGAGCGTGATGAGACCCTCCCCCACCATGGCATCGATCTCCGGTAGGACCGAACGCAAGCGTTCCTCGAGATCGACGACCTCGATCAGGATGGGCAGGTCCTCCGACAAGCGAAGGATGCGGCTGGTGTGCAGGCGCGCAGCGCGACCATAGCCTTCGATGCCTCGCAGGACCGTGGCGCCAGCGATCCCTCGTTCTCGTAAGAGCAAGACGATGGCTTCGTAGAGCGGCTGGCCGTCGTGGTGATCCGACTCACCGATGTAGATGCGCGCCAGCAGCGCGGTCCCGTCGAGCTTCATGGCAAGAGCCTCCCCAGGGCCAGACCGGCCACGACCGCCAGCATGCCGATGACGACCGAGCCGATGAGGTTGCCGAACATGAACAGGTAGTCGCCCTCCTCTACCAATCGCCACGATTCCAGCATCAGCGTGGAGAAGGTGGTGTACGAACCGATGAAGCCGATCATCACCGGGACGCGCACCTCCGGGGCCAGGACCGATCGATCCATGGCCAAGGCGAAGACAAGGCCGAGCAGGAACGAGCCGCTGATGTTGACCGCGAAGGTGCCCCACGGAAAACGCCCGCCGCTGACCTCCTGGACCCAACCCTGCAACACGTAGCGCGACACGGCACCGGCTGCGCCGCCGACGGCGATGAGGACGAGGGTCATGTGGCTATGGTCGCACCGTCGCCTCGGCGGTGTTCATCAGCTCGTCACGACCGCGGCGTACGATGGCGCCATGAGTGACTCGAAGACTAGCGCGCAACCGACGTCCATCTCACGACCGACGTCCGAGCAGGAATGGCGTCAGCGCCTCAGCCCCGACCAGTACCGCATCCTGCGCGAGAAGGATACCGAACGCGCCTTCAGCGGCGAGTACGTCGATGAGAAGCGCTCGGGCATGTATCGCTGTGCCGGTTGCGGCGCAGAGCTCTTCACGTCTGACACCAAGTACGACTCCAGGTCGGGTTGGCCCAGCTTCTGGCAGCCGGCCGCGGACGGCGCCATCGCCTACGAAACAGACGGCTCGCTGGGCATGGCCCGCACTGAGGTGATGTGCTCCGCTTGTGGCGGACACCTGGGCCACGTCTTCGACGATGGACCCAAGCCCACCGGCAAGCGCTACTGCATCAACTCGGCATCACTGCGGCTGGACCCGCTCGAGACGTAGCGCCGGCGGGACACGGCGCCACGGGGACGGCTCAGCCCGTGGTTGACTGGCCCAGCCCCTTGCGTCGTCCTGAGTGGGACCGCGGCCCAGGTTCGCCGTAGCAGTCCACCAGGGAATAGCGCCGCCGCGACTCGCAGAGACGCGAGTTCGACCGGGCCGGCGCCCAGCGCGGACTGCTGCCCACTTGGAGCGACTGCTGGCCACTTGGAGCGACTGCTGGCCTCATGGTGCTACAGTGGGAAAGTCGGACACTCTCACCGAGGCACCCATGCTCGTCAAGCTCAGGGCGAAGGGCCAGATCACCATCCCGGACGAGATCCGGCGCAGCGCCCGCATCGATGAGGGCGATTACCTCGCGGTGTCCGTCAGAGGCGATGTCATCGTGTTGGAACCGAAGATGGTCGTGGACGCCTCGCAAGCGTGGTTCTGGCGAGAGGAGTGGCAGGCTGGCGAGCGCGAAGCCTCGGAAGATATCGCTGCGGGCGAGACCACGCGTTACGCGTCAGACGCCGAGTTCCTCGACTCGCTCGAACCACGTGACGCACTCGGCTGAATGCCGACCTGGGAGCGCACGGCACGCTTTGACAGGGATCTGGCTCGGTTGACGTCAGGCGAGCGAGCTCGCTTCCGCACAGCGGTGGCCCACTTCGTCGACGACCTGCGTCGCGGGCGCTTTCGAGCCGGCCTGCGCGTCAGGCGCGTCCAGGGAACCGATGAGGTCTTCGAGATCACCTGGTCACCCGACGGTCGGGCGACGTTCCAGTACGGCGCCGGCACCGATGCTGGGCCACATGTGATCTGGCGACGCGTGAGCGGGCACGAGATCCTCGATCGTCCGTAGTCACCTTGGCACGCCCGGGTCCGCTCTCAGTCGACCAGCGTCCCCTCCGGAAGGGTCGGCAGGATGAGCAGGAAGCGACCGTCGCGCTTGGGATGGACCCGGCCCGGACGGTCATACGGCAGGTAGTCAGCGTCGAGGGCTGCGACCGGAACGGTCGAGTTCGGTGGTCGCGAGGCACCCCAGATGGCACTGACATCGGGGTACCAGGGGTCCTCGATGAAGACCTTGGTGACCTTGAAGTCATTGGTGTAGGCCGGGTCGGCCGTCGACACGAATCCCGACATGACCCAAGCGTGGGCACCCTTCCACACCACGAGTCCCACCGGCCTGCCCGTCGTACGCATCGCCCTGGCGGCCATGCGGATGGCTCTCTTGCGAGTCTCCGCGCGATCGATCACGTATGGCCCGTGGCCGTTGGCGTCCAGCATCGCGGTCCAATCGACCAGCCCCAGCCCGTGCAGGCCCCGCTTCATGGGCGAACCATCGGGCAGTTGGCGCCAGTACTCGGCATGACCGGGATCGAGGCTGCGACCGTCGAGGTGGAGACGCCGCTGGGAACGCTTGGTCCGGTCCGGCGTATCGTCCTCGATGATGTTGACCATCGTCTGCACCGACGCGGCCACGCACCAGTAGACCGTCTTCTGGTGGACGAAGTCGCCGGCCGAATAGAGGTTCATCGAGAATGGCCCGGGCTTGGGATGCGGTCGAAGCGAAATCGTCGTCGGTGGCGTGGTCAGCAAGGCATCGGCGGGGTCTTCGGGCTCGGCGCGCGCACCGGGTTCGGCGATCAGCGGCGGTTGCTGACCGCCCAGCAAGAGGCCGGCCAGGGTGGGCTGAGACCACGTGAGTGGCGCGTCTGGTCCAGTGTCGGGTGTCGTCGCGGCCGCCCGGATCGGCTGGGTCGCGGCTAGTCCCAGCGCGAGTGACACGGCCAGGAACACGGCGGCCAGGCGGCCGACCACGGCGGACGTCCGGCACAGCGAGGACGGTGTCAAGGCCTCGGTCCGATAAGTGATCACGATGCCGAACCATAGGCGGTCAGGACCGGTCTGTCACCAACCGAATCGGCCCGACCGACTCCGACCTTCTGCCTCGCGGTTTGCCTACCACTCACATAACTCACGAGGTCGGGTCCTGGCACGTCGCTGGTTTGCCTGGTAGGCCCGATTTCCGCACGGGCTGCCGGTGATGTGCATCCCAGGCAACCGAGAGACGTGGAAAACGGGATGAGCGTCAGTTGGATGACTGGCACGCAAGTGGGGCACCAGGCCCGGGGTGGAGGCTCCGCTGCCGACCCGGGATGGAGCCTCCGCTGCCGGCCCGGGGTGAAGGCTCCGCTGCCGGCCCGGGATGGAGCCTCCGAGCCTGACCCGTGCACGAACCCCGAGGAACAGGCCGGAAAGCGTCTAATCCTGGTGGTAGATCAGGTCGGCTGTGTGATTGCGACCCCGTTCATCCACGAACGTGGTGATGGTGTCCTTGAACGCCTCACCCCAGCGCGCCGCCACCTCGGTCGCACCGATCCTGTCGATGACCGTCTGGAAATCGGGGTAGTAACGACCGACATAGACCACGTGGGCGCCGCGGCGGAAGCCAGTGTAGTCGCGATAGCCGGCATCGGCGATCGCCTGGAGCATCTCCGGCCAGGGTTCGGCGTGGAGCTTGTCGTAGTGGACCGCCGTGCGCGGATCGATGACGAGGCTGAAGCAGCCCCATTCCCAAGGTCCCTCAGGCGCCGGGGCATCGGTGTGAAAGACCTCGTCGTACCAGATGAGCCCGCCACCGGGAGCCTCGACCTGCGCGATGACATCGCGGAACTGCTTGCCCCAGTGCCGGTTGGCGCTGCCCCTGGCATAGCCACGAAAAGCGCTATTGCGGTCGGGCTCGCATTCGGCATACCACCACACGTCCGTGCCGCGTCGAAAGCCAGTCACCTCGTGCAGCCCGGCGTCGCGCATCTCAGCCGCGACCTCGGTCGGAAGTTGCGCGTGCAGGCGGTCGTAGCGTGCTTCAGTGCCGGGGAAGAGTCGGACGTAGTAGAGGCTGCGTTCCATGGCGGCTCCATCGTAGTCGGTCGAGGCGGCCAGGCGAGGAACCGCCTGATCCGGACGGCGCCTTCGCCCTGGGCGCAGTCAAGGGGCGCCGGTCTCCCGCCACCCCTCCCGGTTCTGCGTACGTGTCCCCTCTAGATGAAGAGCGGGCCGAAGATCAGCGATACGATAGCCATCAGCTTCAGCAGGATGTTGATCGACGGACCAGAGGTGTCCTTGAAGGAACGGCAGCATCGCTCCCAGCAGGATGCCGATCAGCACGCTGGAGCCAGTGAGCCGAAGGTCGGTGATGCCGGTGACCTCGCGACGACCAGCGGCAGCACGGCCAGCGCGCTGTCCCAACCGGTGTCGGAGATGGCGAAAACGCCAGCACCGACGGCCATCAGGGTGAGGGCGGAAACCATACCGCCCACGTAGGACTCGAAGAGGTCGGCACCCATGCCCGCCACGTCACCGACGTTGTCGGCGATGGTGGCCGGGTTGCGGGGGTCATCCTCCGGGATGCCCGCTTCGACCTTGCCCACGAGGTCAGCACCGACATCGGCAGCCTTGGTGTAGATGCCGCCGCCGACGCGGGCGAACAACGCGATCGACGAGGCGCCGAAGGCGAAGCCGGCCACGACGGTGGCATCCTGGAAGATGACCCACAGGACGGTGATGCCGAGCAGGCCGATACCGACGACGGTCAGACCAATGACGGTGCCCGTGTTGAAGGCGACCCGCAGCGCCGGGTTCAGTCCCTGCACGGCGGCCGCTGCGGTACGCGTATTGCCGCGCACCGCGATGCTCATGCCGATGAATCCGGCCGTCGCTGAGCCCAGGGCGCCGAGGATGTACGTGATGGCGATCCAGGGGCCGGTGCCAAGACGATCCTGCACGTCGGCGTTGAGTCGTTGATCGTCGTGTTGTCGGTGATGTTGAAGTCGATAAGGACCGCGAGGAGCACGGCAACCACTGCGACGAACACTGCGAGGATCATGTATTCCCGGCGGATGAAGGCCATCGCGCCTTCCTGGATCAGCCGGCCGACCTTCTGGATGATCTCCGGTCCCGCATCCTGGGCCAGCACGCTTCGAGCCAGAGGAAGGCAGCGATGAGACCGGCGATGGCGGCGCCAGTGGCGATGATGAATGCAGGTGTCCCGGGCCAACGATACTGTCGAAAGCCTGCGCTGAGCGCGTGCCATGTTGGCCCCGTGCGGGCACCATCCGGCGCCCGTTGCCACGCACAGCCTACCCGTGATGGGCAGGGACTCTGGCGGCGCTTGGCTTCGAAGCGGCGAGGTCGCGCGGGAGTCGCGCGCTCACCGGATGGCTATGCGGCCGGACTTTCCACGGCGGCGACGGGCGACTCAGCGGCAGCGGTGGGAAGCTGTACTTGGACGGGGATTTGGTCGAGGGGCTGGCCGTCCACGATGCCCTCGGTCACCGTGTCACTGGTGTAGACGAGGTTCCCGTCCGCGTCGAAGACCGACGCGCGCAGGGTGTAGGTGACGCCATCGTCGATGGTCTCAGGGTCATAGGTGATGGCGAACGGGATCTCTGCCGCCTCTATGTCAGCGACCTCCCCTGACGCTTCGCCGATGGTCTCAGCAGGTACATCCATCTTGGAGGCGTCCTGAAGCTCGATCGACCAGGTGTCGCCCTCGGTCAAGACCGCATCCTCGGGCAGGGTGATCGCGCCGGCCACGGCTGGCGCCGCGATGGCGGTGGGCTCGAGGGTCGGCGCAACGGTGGGTTCGGCCGTGGGTTCGGCGGTGGGCTCAAGGGTCGGTTCGGCGGTGGGCTCGAGGGTCGGTTCGGCGGTCGGTTCGGCGGTGGGTTCGAGCGTCGGTTCGGCGGTGGGTTCGAGCGTCGGTTCGGCGGTGGGCGCGAGCGTCGGTTCGGCGGTGGGCGCGAGCGTCGGCTCGGCGGTGGGCGCGAGCGTCGGCTCGGCGGTGGGCGCGAGCGTCGGCTCGGCGGTGGGCGCGAGGGTCGGCTCGGCGGTGGGCGCGAGCGTCGGCTCGGCGGTGGGCGCGAGGGTCGGCTCGGCGGTCGGTTCGGCCGTGGGGGCGACGGTCGGGACAGCAGTCGGCTTGGGTGTGGGCTTCTTGGTCGGCTTGGGCGTGGGCTCGGCTGTGGGCTCAGCCGTCACGATGGGCTCGATTGACGCGAGGACCGGGGCCGTCGAGGCAGCAGCGGACGGGACTTCGGTCGGCGCAGGTGTCGGATCGTCGGGGCGGCAGGCCACCACGACCAGTGCTCCGACGGCGATCAAGGCTGACCATCTGGCCATCCGTGAGATGCGAGTCCGATTCCTGTCCAAGGTCCGATCCCTCCTGCCCATGCCTGGCGTCGCGGGCGGCTCCCCATGCCGTTCCTCTACGACGGTAACGTGGCATTACCTTACCCGAGCCTGCACCTACTCGTCGCACGCTGGCGTGTCAGGAAACAGGGTCCGGACATTGGCGGCCGTGACCACCTCCAATGCAGCGTCGATCCGCGGGGCCACCTCACCACCAGCCATGGCCTCGATGAGAGCCGGCACGAGCGTCGTGCCGAAGTGTTCAGGGAGCTGGGCCACCGACGCGATGTAGTGATCGTTGCAGGCGATCTCAGCACGGACCTCTGGGTCGGCCAGCTGTCCTCCGTACCAGACCTGGTTGGCGCGGCCGGCGTCAGTGGCTGCCTGCATCGCGCCCAGGATGGCGATGTCGCTCACCCCTGCCACCAGGATGGGCTTGCCCTTGATCTTCCCCAGGGCCGTCGCAACCTGGGTGCGAGCCGTGACCATGTGCTGCGCATCGGCGAGCGCGCGCGTGTCGCTGGGCAACGCGCAATGCTCCTGGTACCCATCTCGGAAACCATCCATGCGTGCGCCGCCGATGGGATCATCCGAGCCGGATCCGAGCGAGACCCAAGCCTTCACATCGCAATCCCAGCGCTCAGCCGCGAAGGCGCCCATGGCCGCGCCCGCGAGACGGCCCGACTCGGCCTGGTCGATCGCCAGCAACGAGATCTGACAAGGGCCCTGGTCATAGACGATGCCGATGGTGGGCGCGTCGCCGGTCGTTTCGCAGACACCGGCCGCGAGGTCGGCGAAGGGCTGGAAGCTGATGACGCCGTGGACCCCGGCCGCCGCCAGCTGCCCGGCACAGGCCTGGACGCCTTCGCGAGTCCAGCCCGAGTCACATTCGATGAGGTCGATACCGGCCGCATCGGCCGCTTGGCGGATCCCGGCACTGACGGCCTGGACGAAGACCTGCGATTCGTCGAGCGAGATGTAGCCGATGCTGGGCTGTTCCGAACGGAACGGAGCGGACGCGGTGGGCAGGGCGGACGATCCGGCAGGGAACGACGCTGCTGCGGCAGAGGGGGTGGCCGAACCCATCGGCGCCGGCGTGGTCGATGCTCCCTTGTCACCGCGTGGCACCGTGACGCAGGCAGCGACGATGAGACCAAGCGCGATGACCGCCAGCCACGTGCGCGGCTGGCCGGCCGGACGGCCGGTCGAACGCCGGCTCAATGCACGACCGTTCGATAGGCGTCGATGCACCGGGACAGCCGCCCACTGCCAATGACCTCGACGACCTCTGCGAGTTCCTCGTCACCGACCAGATCGAGCTCCGGTCCGGGCATGGCCCAGCCTCCCAGTGCCAAACGTTCTTCAACGCGACCGTAGCACGCAGCCTGCCAAGTCGGCTGGGCAGGCTGATGCGTGGCTCGTCTGCGCGCGTGCTTGCGCCTGCGCGCGTGGCTCGCGGCTGCACGCGTGCTTCGGAGATCAGCCTTGCGCGACGGAGTTCAGCCTTGCGCGGCCAGGGCCTGTGCCTGCTCCCCCAGAGAGACGCGGATGGAGATGCCGAACGGTCGCGACTCGTCAGGCTCCAACTCGGTGATGCCGCCTGCATCACGCTCCGCGGCACGTCCGCCGAGTCCGCAGTTGGCCGGCTCCAGGCCGGTGAGGTACATGCCCGGACCGAGCATCCGCCACTGCCACAGGCGCGGCAACTGACGAGGGTCCCAGCTGACCGTCAGGCCGATGCCGCCGGTGGGCTCGAACCCGGCGTTGACGATCGATGCGCTGACCCGCGCCGCGTCCGTCGGTGCCAACTCGTGGCGGAAGACGTTCTCGGTGAAGCCATCGACGGGCGCAGGAAAGGTGCCCCGTGCCGCAAGCCCGGCACGAGCAGCATCGTCGCGCGGGGTGATCTCAGCGTCTGGCGTCATCAATCGGGCTCCGTCAGCCACGACCGGGTAGCCCAGGTTGACGTGGTAGAGGAGCATCAGGGCTGTCGGTGCATAGCCCTGGTTGATCACCTCATCCTCGATGTGCAGGACGGTCTCGCCCATGGGCAGCGTGATGCGACGACGCAGCAGCAGGTCGGCCCCGAACACGTCCGTCTCGCGCATCTCCCCGGTCACCTCCGCCACCAGGCGGCCATCCTGCTCGATGACACGGTGGCTCACGTTGCGCGCGGCGATGTTGGAGATGCGGCCGTGCAGACCGTACGTCTTGCCATCCTCCTCCGAGGGCAGGCCCACGTTCTGCAGGCCGCAGGTGGTGAGCATGCCGCCATGGAACGAGCGCAGCCAGTCGGCTTCCTCGAAGTAGGCCGGATGGACTGCGCCAGTGGTCGACTGCCAGCCTACCTGGTGCCCGGCAGCCCACACCGAACCAAGGTCCAGTCCGCGATCGGCCAGGATCAGCGCCGACAGGCCACCGGAGGCACGGGCGTCGATGACGCGGACGCCGTCTTCGTTGCCATCGGCCAGACGTGCGGCGCGCGTGGAGACGAGCTGCGAGACATCGCCGATGCGACGACGCAGCTGGGTGAGATCGTGGGTGGTGTGCTCGCTCATGGCGCGACGGTAGACCAAAGCGTGTCCGGCGACCGTGCATTCGTGCAGTCGTGCCTTGGTCGGCATGCTGGGCCATGGTCGGCACGGTGGTCCGTGGTCGACGCGAGCGGCCCCCGGTCGACGCGATCGGCCACGGTCGACGCGATCGGCTGGCTATCATGGCACGCAGGAGGGCGGCACACAGACGATGGTGAGAGCGAGTGCGAAGGGGGCCACCAGCACGGTCATCCGCACCTACGCGGCCGCCGACCGCGCCTCGGCCGAACGCTCTTTCCTGCGTGAGCGTCAGCAGGCCGCCGCCCGAGGTTGGGAACCCAAGTCCCGTCGCTGGCGTTCTGAGGGCCAGGAGCATGTCCTGACGGTCGTCTTCGAATCGGGTGCCACGACGGTCGGCGCCTTCGGGGCGGATCCGGAAGTACGTTCGCGGATCGCTGCCATCACGCGCCGACCGCTGCCCTGGACGCCGGCTCAGGCCCAGGAACGTGATGCCGAGCGCGTGGTCGTGGAGACGCTCGACCTGCACTGTGCCGGCGAGCCGCTGCGCCTCATCCGGAGCGGCTACCCCGCCGTCCCACTGCTGCCCATCGACGAACGACGCGCCTGGGTCGGTGAGCATGCTGACGCCTTCCGTCGCATGCTGATGTACGAGCCGCGCGGTCATCGCGACATGTACGGTGCGGTCCTGCTGGCACCGCATCGCGGCGATGCTGATATCGCGGTGCTGTTCATGCACAACGAGGGTTACAGCACGATGTGTGGCCACGGCATCATCGCGCTCACCCAGGGGCTGATCGAGGAGGGGCTGTATCCGGCGGCGACGCCGACCACGGAGATCCGCTGGGAGACGCCGGCCGGGCTGGTGACTGCGTCGGCGGACGTCAGCGTGGGTGTGAGCGCCGCGCCCGTGGTGCGCTCGGTACGCTTCGTGAACGTGCCGGCCTACCTGCACGCAGAACGGTTGCTGATGCGCCCCCGAGGCGTCCGTCTCTTCGGCGCGGCCGCCGAGCGCAAGGGCCTGAGCGTCCAGCTGGCCTTCGGCGGCGCCTACTACGGCATCGTGGACGTGGCCGAGCTGGGCATGCGTGTGGTGCCCGAGCAGATCGAGCAGCTCACACGTGCCGGCGCCGCTATCACCGACGCGCTGCGCCAGGAGCACACGCCGACCCATCCGACCGATGAGTCGCTGGGCTTCGTGTACGGCACCATCCTGGTCGACAGCGACCCGGCCACCTCACCCGACGGGCTGGCGGTCGATGCCACCATCCGCAACATCACCGTCTTCGCCGCTGCCGAGGTGGACCGTTCGCCCTGTGGCTCGGGGACCTCCGCCCTACTGGCCGCGCGGCACGCGCTGGGCGCCTCCGACGTAGGCGACACCATCGTCAATGCCGGCATCACCGGTGAGTCGTTCAGCGCCCGCATCGAGGGCACGACCATGCTGGGCGAACACGAGGCGATCATCACCAGCATCGAGGGCAGCGGCTACGTGACCGGCCACGGGCGCTTCGTGCTCGATGAGCGCGACCGCCTGGGCCAGGGCTTCCTGCTGCGCTGAAGGTCACACTGCAACCGATGATCGCCCCCACGTGTTCTTGCTTGCGTGTGCACTGACTGCCCGGCCCAGCTCGCCGGCGACCTCGACGGGACCTTTCCGCTGTTCCTGGCCCACCACCAGGATCTCGTCTACGGCATCGCCCTGCGCTCGACGAAACGACCGTCGGATGCCGAGGACCTGGCCCAGGAGGCCTTCATGCGAGCCTACCGGGCATTGGCCGGCTACGACCCGGCGCGCATCCGCGAGCTTCACCCGCGCGGCTGGCTGGCCGCCATCGTGGGCAATCTGTCGCGCGATCACGCCAAACGCCGGGCCCCGGCGACGACCGAGCTAGACATGGTGGCAGATCGGCCCGACACATCTTCGCCCGGACCGGAGCGAGTTGCCGAGCAGCGGGAGACGGCACGCCTCTGGCGCGAACGGCTCGACGCCCTCCCTCTCCGCTACCGGCGGGCGGTGGGATTGCGGCACGTGAGCGGGCTCTCCTATCCCGAACTGGCTGAGGCACTGGAGCGGCCACTGGGCACGGTGAAGTCGGATGTCCACCGCGGTGTTCGTCTGCTGCGCGAGTCGATCGACGAGGAGGCAAGATGAACATGCAGGAGGCACGCGACATGGTCAAGGCACTACGCTCCATCGATACCCCGGCCCCAGACGGCCTGGCCGACTCGGTCATGGCGGCCGTCGGGCTGGTCGATTCGTGGACCCGCATCGATGGGCCAATCGGGCCGCTCTACGTGGCCTGGGGCAGCAGCGGGATCACGGCAGCCGAACCGGCCCGCGATGCGGCCGGCTTCGAGACCGAATACGAGCTGCGCCACGGGCGCTCGCTGCGCCGCGTGGCCGAAATGCCAGAGCAGCTTCTGCGGCAGGTGCGCAAGCGTTTCGAGGGCAGGCACACCGATGGTCCGGCGGTCGATCTGGCGGTGTTGACCGACTTCGAACAGGCCGTGCTGCGCAAGACCATGGAGATCCCCTTCGGCGAGGTGCGGCCGTATTCGTGGGTGGCACGTGAGATCGGGCGGCCGCGGGCGGTGCGCGCGGTCGGCTCGGCGCTGGCGGGCAATCCGATCACGTTCATCATCCCTTGCCACCGCGTGGTGCGGGCCGATGGACACATCGGCAACTACGGTGCCGGTGGCCCGGAGGCGAAGCGGAAGGTGCTGACCCTGGAGGGCATCGACACGTCCGCACTCGAGAGGCTTGCCGCCGGCCGCGTTCGCTATGCCGGGTCCGACTCCACCATGATCTACTGCTACCCCTCGTGTCGACACGCGCGCCGCATCACGGCGAACCACGAGGTCCGCTTCCACACGGCCCTTGAAGCGCAGACGGCCGGCTATCGCCCTTGCAAGTCCTGCCGCCCGCTGGAGAGCACGCCCGACGCTGCCTGAGCAGGTCGTCGAGCGACGGCGACGACGAGCGGCGCACGCAACTCGAATGCCGAGTCAGGCAGGGCCGCCAAACGCGCGCGGAGTTCATCACGGAACCGTTCGCGATCGGCTTCTACGAGTGAGTCCCAGAGGTCTCGCTCGTCGTACTCCGCTTTGAATGCCAGGTAGGCGTCGCGGGTCCAGCGGTAGCGCAGCTGGTCGGCCCTCACATCAAGCTGGGTGAATCCGGTCGCGGCCAGTTCTCGCTCGACCTCTTCCAGGGAGGCGTAGTCACTGGCGCGGGAGGGCCGGAAGTCGACTCGGTCGCGAGCCCACCCTCGTTCGGCCACCAGTCGCTCGAAGGCGTCGTCGGCTCCTACGGTCACGTCGTCGGCCGCCACGGTCACCTCGTCGGCGTTCCAGGTCACCAGCGCCACCGCCCCGCCCGGGCGCAGCACCCGCCAAATCTCGCTCAGCATGGCTGGTCGGTCGTCCAGCAGCGACAGGACGAAGGACGACAGGACCGCATCCACCGAGCCATCCGCGAGCGGCATGGCCAGGGCGTCGGCGACCAGCCACTCGAAGCGTGCGGCCTCGGCCGGTCGCTCCACCACCACACGCTGCTTCCCCACCGACAGCATGCCCGCCGAAGCGTCGAGCGCCACGATCCGGGCTTCCGGCCAGCGTTCGGCCGCGGCCAGCACCGATCCGCCCGTGCCGGCGCCAACATCGAGGAACACCGTGGGAACGACCTCGATCCGCGCCAGGAGTCGACGCGCCGGACCGGCCAGCACGGGTTCCCAGTGACGCGCATAGCGCAGGCTATCGGGGTCAGGCGTCATGACGAGGCTCGCGGCGACGACCGGGACCCGATCCGCGGCCGCGGTCCTCTGGGGACGCGTCTCAGGAGGCGTCGACGCCGAGGCGGTAGACGCTCCCGTCGAGGGACACCACGTACAGCTCGCCGGTATCGTCCTCGCCGAAGGACACGACGCCCTGGGGTGCGTCGAGCAGCTGGTAGGCCGTCGCGGGCTGTCCGGCAACGACGGCGTCTGCGTCGAGTCCCCAGATGAAGCCGCTGGCGAAGTCGCTGAAGAGGTACACGCCGTCGAGTTCCGGGAACACCTCACCGCGATAGACGTAGCCACCGGTGATGGCGCGATGCGGCGGCACCTTGTCATAGAAGGCGACCGGCGGCTCGAACTGCGACGGATCGCAATCGGGCACATTGGGGTGACAGGTGGCCTCGCCCTCAACGTCGGACCAGCCGAAGTTGAGGTCGGGTACGCCCGCGGGGATGCGGTTCACCTCCTCGATACGCTGTCCGACATCGCCGATCCAGAGATCGCCGGTGGCCCGGTCGAAGCTGGAGCGGCGAGGATCACGCAGCCCGCGAGCCCACATCGCGGGGGGAAAGCCGCCCTTGCGCTTCTTGGCGTAGGGGTTGTCGCTGGGGATGGCGTAGCGCTTGCCCTTGTCGACATTGATGCGCAGCACCTTGGAGTAGAGCGGCTCCGCCAACTGACCGTAGCCTTTTGGGTCGCCAGGGTCGGTACCGCCGCCATCTCCCAGCGGGATGTACAGATAGCCATCGGGCCCAAAGCCGATCCAGCCAGCGTTGTTGTTGGTGAATGGCTGGTCGACGGTGAGGATGGAAGCCTTGGTGGCCTTGTTGCTGGCGGACTTGCAGGGCCTGCCCTTGAACTCGGCGATGACCGACTGGCCGTCGGGCAGTGAGTCGTAGTGGACGAAGAAGCGGCCGTTCTTCTTGAACTGTGGATGGAAGGCCAGCGAATGCAGACCCTGCTCGGGCCCCACCCTCACGCGATCACTGATGTCGAGGAAGGGGCGCCCGAGCAGCTCACCGTCGGGCCTGACCAGGCGCACCGTGCCGCCACGCTCGACGACGTAGAGGCACTGGGCGCCGGTACCGTCGTCGGTCAGGTAGACCGGCGCATCAAGACCGTCCACGAAGAGATCGGTCCGCAGCGACACGGTGGCAGGATCGAAGAAGGGGAACGACGTCGGCTCGGGGTTGGGTTCGGTACCGGCAGACGGCCCCGCCGAGGCCTCCTCATCCGGTGCGGGCGAAGCGTCCGCGCCCCACGCACCGGTCGTACCACCGGCAGCGAAGACGACGAGCCCGACTACGATGGCGAGGATGACCGCGAAGACCGCGAGGCGACCGATGGCGCGCTTGGCCGAGCGCTCACTCGGCGGCAGCGCGATCGGTGCTGGTGGGGGCATCGGGGGCCGCGGGCGGCGATCGAAGTGCTCGGGGTAGGCGACGGCATCGCGGGAGATGCGATCCATCACCGCCGGTGCCACATCAGGGGCCCAGCGCAACTCGGAGACAGCCAGCGACACCGCGACCGTGCCCAGCTGATCGTCCGGCATGCCCAGGAACGACGGCGGCAAGCTTTGGTTCGACATCAGGCCCCCGACATCCGCACACGCAGTTGCTTGAGGGCGCCGCTGAGCCGCTCCTCCACCATGGCGGACGAGATGGACAGCGCGCTTGCTGCGTCGTCCCGATTCAGGCCGAAGAGGTAGCGTGCCGCGATGACCATGCGATCTTCCTCACCGAGGCGGTCGAATGCTTCGGCGACGACGGTCCGGTCGGTCGGCGCCAAACCGGCGGCGTGGGCGACCCCGGGCACGGGGGAGGCAGGGCGGTGCGGACCCTGCATCCGTTCGACCGGCCGTGACGAACGGGTAGGTCGACTCGATTCACGACGCTGCTGACGAGACTCGCCGGCCGTGATACGGAAAAGCCAGGGCAAGATGCCAAGGTCCGGCGCGTACGACGGCAGCGCGCGGAAGGCACGCACGAAGGTGGAGAGCGTCGCCGCCTCCGCCATCTCGGTGTCTCGGACGACCAGCCAAGCCACCCGATAGACCGGCTCCTGGTACCGACGCACCAGGCGCTCCCAAGCGTGCAGGTCACCCCGCTGCGCCGCCTCGACGAGGGCGTCGTCGGACTGGGCGGGGGGGGCGGCGCGAGCAGCTGGGGCGGAGGTCGTCCCGGTCATGTCAGCACGATGGTAGCGGCCCTCTCCGACATGGGCACGGCTGCTTGGGATAGCCGGGCCGCGGCCCGCGCTGGAGCGGGAACCTCAGCGGTCGATGGCGAACGGCGCTTCTGGCTCCAGGTCCAGCTCGGCCACGGCTTTCGCCGCGACCCCCACGTCCATCGCTCCGGTGCGCGCAAGCTCGACGAGGACACCGGCACAGATGTGCGGCGCGTCGATGTCGAAGAAGCGGCGCAGGGCCTCACGCGTGTCACTGCGGCCATAGCCGTCGGTGCCCATGCTGCGCCAGGCCTCCGTCGGCACCCAGCGGGCGACCATGTCCGGCCAGGCCGCGATCCAGTCGGAGACCGCGAGCACCGGTCCGGCCGCGGCAGACTCGGCCAGGACCCGGGTGACGTAGGGCACGCGTTCCGATCCGGGGTTGTGCAGATTCCAGTGCTCTGTCTCCAGGGCTTCGTTTCGTAGCAGCTGGAACGACGGCGCGCTGTACACCTCCGCCGCGACACCGTGCTGCTCGGCCAACATGGCCTGGGCCGCCAGCGCCTGCTGCATGATCACGCCCGAGGCCAGGATGGTGGCGCGCGGGGCGCCCTCTCCCAGATCCGGAGCGTCTGCGAACCGGTATAGCCCGTTGATGATGTCTTCGTCACTGACCCCTTCGGGTCGGGCGGGCATCAAATGGTTCTCGTTGTAGAGCGTGAGGTAGTAGAAGACGTCCTGTGGCTCGG
Organism: Candidatus Limnocylindrales bacterium; assembly: GCA_038251965.1. Classification (GTDB taxonomy): domain Bacteria; phylum Chloroflexota; class Limnocylindria; order Limnocylindrales; family CSP1-4; genus JAFMJV01. Next base: position 36,929 of record JBBSAV010000004.1, on the reverse strand, counting down.
GTCCGTACATCCGTCGCAGGCCATCACGGATGATGGCCGCCGTCTCGTAGGCGAAGGCCGGGTCATACGCGCGGCACGACGGGTACGCTGAGGCAGACACGAGACTGTGGCCATCCTGGTGCTGCAGACCCTCACCGTTGAGGGTGGTGCGGCCGGCGGTGGCGCCGAGCATGAAACCGCGGCCCCGGGCATCGGAGAACGCCCAGATCTCGTCACCGGTGCGCTGGAAGCCGAACATCGAGTAGAAGATGTAGAACGGGATCATCGGCTCGGCATGGGTGGCGTAGGCCGTTCCGGCCGCCTGCATCGACGCTGTGGAGCCGGCCTCGGTGAGGCCCTCCTCAAGGATCTGGCCGGACTTGGCCTCGTGATAGGAGAACAGCAGCTTGGAGTCGACCGGGTCGTAGAGCTGACCCAGGGCAGAGTAGATGCCGACCTCCTTGAACAGCGAATCCAGGCCGAAGGTGCGAGCCTCGTCGGGGATGATGGGCACGATGCGCTTGCCCAGGCCCTCGTCGCGGAGCAGGTTCCGCAGCAGCTTGGCGAAGGCCATGGTGGTCGAGACCGCCTGACCGCCAGAGCCCGCGTCGAACTCCGCGAAGGGCGTGTCTCCGCTCGTCGCGAGTGGCTTGCTGATGACGACGCGGCGCGGCGAGGGGCCACCCAGCGCAGCTCGGCGCTCCTGCAGGTACTTGATCTCCGGCGAGTCGGGACCGGGATGGTAGTAGGGCACATCCTTGAGCTGCTCGTCAGGGATGGGCAGTTCCAGGCGGTCGCGGAAGACGCGCACTTCCTCGTCGTTCATCTTCTTGGCCTGGTGGGTGATGTTGCGGGCTTCGACCGAGGAGCCCAGCGTCCAGCCCTTGACGGTCTTGGCCAGGATGACCGTGGGTGCGCCGTTCGGTTCGACGGCCTTGGCGTAGGCCGCGTACAGCTTGCGGTAGTCGTGGCCACCACGGCGGAGCGCCTTGAGCTCGTCGTCGCTCTTGTCGGCCACCAGTGCGGCAAGGCGCGGGTCGGTACCGAAGAAGTGCTCGCGCATGTAGGAGCCCGGTTCGACCGAGTACTTCTGCCATTGACCGTCGAGTACATCGGCCATACGCTGCACCAGCACACCGTCGGGATCGCGCGCCAGCAGCTCATCCCACTCACGGCCCCAGATGACCTTGATGACGTTCCACCCGGCACCGCGGAAGACGGCTTCCAGCTCCTGCACGATCTTGCCGTTGCCGCGCACGGGACCATCGAGACGCTGCAGATTGCAGTTGACCACGAAGATGAGGTTGTCGAGGCCCTCACGGGCCGCGATGCTGAGCGACCCCAGGGACTCCGGCTCGTCGGTCTCGCCGTCGCCGAGGAAGGCCCACACGCGGCTGGCGGAGGTGTCCTTGATGCCGCGGCCGAGCAGGTAGCGGTTGAAGCGCGCCTGGTAGATGGCGGCCAGCGGCGAGAGGCCCATCGACACGCTGGGGAACTCCCAGAATTCGGGCATCAGCCGCGGATGCGGGTACGAGGACAGGCCCTCACCGGGCACGACCTCTCGACGGAAGTGGTCCAGCTGCGATTCGGAGAGACGACCCTCGAGGAAGGCGCGGGCGTAGACGCCGGGCGCAGCATGACCCTGGTAGTAGATCTGGTCACCCATGCCCTCGGCATCCTTGCCGCGGAAGAAATGGTTGAAGCCGACCTCGTAGAGGCTGGTCGCGGATGCATAGGTGGCGAGATGGCCACCTATCCCCGACGAGGCCTTGTTGGCCCGCAGCACCATGGCCGCAGCATTCCAACGGACCAGGCGGCGGATGCGCCGCTCCATGTCCTCATCGCCGGGGAACGCCGCCTCCTGTTCGGGGCTGATGGTGTTGATGTACCGCGTCTGGGTCAGCGGTGGCAGGCCGATGTGCAGCTGGCGCGCGCGCTTGAGCAGCTTGTACAGCACGAACTGGGCACGCTCGGGGCCGAGCTCCGCGGTCAGGGCATCGAGCGAGGCGACCCAGTCCTGGGTCTCATCGGGATCGGGGTCGGGTGGAAGGAGCTTGAAATCGCCGTAGGGATCGAACATATCGACCGCATCGTAGGCGATATCGAGCCGGCTGCGTTTCGGCGACGGCGGACAGGCGAGAGCAGGACCGGCGTATCCTGCCCCGACATGAGCAAGACCGACGCCCCCATCCCGGCGGACACCGCCAAGTCCAGCACGCCCAGGACCAGCACGCCACGGACCAGCGCGGCCCCGGCCGCGGCGACGGCCAAGGCCATCCCGCTCACGGGCATGGCGTTGGGGATCGACGTCGGTGGCACCGGCGTCAAGGCCGCCATGGTCGACCTCGCCACCGCGGAGCTGGTGACGTCACGCATCCGTGAGGACACGCCCCAGCCATCGGAGCCCGCCGCGGTCATCGAGACCGTCGCATCCGTGGTCGGTCGCGTCCTTGCCGAGCATGCGCCAGTGGAGCACCTCGCGATCGGCATCGGCCTGCCCGGTGCCATCAAGTACGGAATCATGAAAACGGCCGCCAACCTGGACAAGGGCTGGGTAGACTTCGACGCCACGACTACCCTCAGCGAGAAGCTGGGGACGCCGGTCCACGTCATCAACGACGCTGACGCCGCGGGCATGGCCGAACTCGCCTACGGTGAGGCCAAGGGCTACGACGGCACCACTATCCTGCTGACCATCGGTACCGGCATCGGCAGCGCCCTCATCAGCGAGGGCCGACTGGTTCCCAACACCGAGTTCGGGCATCTGCTCATGCACGACCAGGCGGCGGAGACGCTCGTCGGCGGCGTGGCCCGCGAACGGCGCGGCCTCAAGTGGAAGGAGTGGGCGTCGGAGTTCAACGAGTACCTGGCCATGCTGGAGTTCTTCACCTGGCCCGACCGCATCATCCTCGGCGGCGGCGTCAGCAAACGCTCGGCCAAATACTGGAAGTATCTGAAGGCCAACGCAGACCTGGTCAAGGCCAGGTACCTCAATACCTCAGGCATCATCGGTGCCGCCTATGCCGCCGGCCTGGCTGCACATGCGGAGGCTGCGCGAACGCCAGCCGCGCGAACGCCAGCCGCGCGACGACCGGCTGCACGACGATCGACCGCGACGAAGAAGCGCGGCTGACGGTCCGCCGTCGGTCAGCACCCGTCGCCCCGTCGTAGCCGTCGACCAGCAGCACCCAGCGACCATGCAGATCCACCTGTTGGACGGCACGTACGAGCTCTTCCGAGCCCACTTCGGGCGTCCGCCCCGCCGCGGACTCGACGGAGAGCCGGTCGGCGCCACGCTGGGCGTCCTCGAGTCCGTGCTGTTGCTGCTGCGGGAGGACGGCGTCACCCATCTCGGCTGCGCCACCGACCACGTCATCCGCTCCTGGCGCAACGACCGTTATCCCGGCTACAAGACGGAGGAGGGTGCGCCAACGGAGCTGCTGGGCCAGTTCGACCTGCTTGAGGAGGCGCTGCGCGCGCTGGGCGTGGTGGTCTGGCCGATGGTCGCGTTCGAAGCCGACGACGGGTTGGCTACCGCGGCGGCGCGGTTCGTCCGCCACCCTGACGTGGAGCGCGTGGTCATCCTCTCACCGGACAAGGACATGGCCCAGTGTGTCCGTCCCGATGGCCGCGTGGTCACTTTCGATCGGCGCAAAGGGCGCTTCTACGATGCCGCCGGGGTCGAGGAGAAGTTCGGCGTGGCGCCCGAATCCATCCCCGACTACCTGGCACTGGTGGGTGACGCGGCCGACGGCTTCCCGGGGCTGGCAGGCTGGGGCGCACGATCGGCGGCCACGGTGTTGCAGCGCTATCCGCACCTCGAAGACATCCCCGATTCGGTCAGCGCCTGGGACCTCAAGGTTCGCGGCGCTACCAGCCTGGCGCGGACCCTGAAAGAGCACCGCGACGATGCCGTGTTGTTCCGCGAGTTGGCAACCCTGCGCACCGATGCGCCCATCCCGCAGACCGATCCCGATGAGCTGCGCTGGCGTGGCGTGGACCGCGAGGCGTTCGAGGCGATGGCCGCGCGCCTACGCTCCCCTCGCCTGCTTGAGCGCCTACCCGCACAGCACTGAGCCACACTCAGCCGCACTGAGCCGGCAGCGGAGCTTCATGCTCAACGGCGCGCCCTCAGAGGCTGTGAAGGATTCGCGTCCTGCGACGTGATGGCTTGCTGTGGGCAGGGATGGGACGTGGATCCGGCGGACCGGAGCGCGCACGGGGTCGGTGGCTCGGTCGCGGTGGCTGGGTGATGGTCCGGGTGACGGGACGTCGGGACTGGCCCGGGGACCTCAGGCGGTGGCCACCGTCCCGGTGACCATCCGCCGCAGGATGACCGTCCGCATGAGGTCGTGGGCGAGCGCGAACCAGAGCAGCACCGCTCTCGCCTTGGCAAGGCCACGCACCGGCAGCAGGCGCAGGCCCCGGTCGCGGGCGATGGCGTTGACGCACTCGGCCGTGGCGGCCCGCTCGCGGTAGATGGTCTTGGCCCCGGGCGTGCCCATGCGCACGCGCCAGGCGGCCACCGCGGGCGGGTCGTCGGGCAGGGGCAGGAAAGGGTCGCGGGTCGGGTCGCGGGGTCGGGTCGGGGGTGCGTAGACGGTCGTGCCGCGTGCCGGGAGCGCCTCGATGTCGCTGAGGTCGACGAAGCCACCATCGACGAGCATCGCACCAGGCACCCGGCCGTGGCGCCGCTCGAGCTGGTCGACCATCGGTCCGAGGAGGCCGTGGTCGGAGCCGATGTCGGTGACGTCGAGGCCGACGATGACCTGGCTCGCGGTGTCGGTCGCGAACTGGGCGTTGAGCGCGGGTCGGAAGCCGCCGTCGGCCATCTTCATGACCCGCGCCTCGGGATCGGTCGTGGAGGCCCGGGCAGACTCGGGCGGCTTGCCGTTGCGGCGCCGGGCGGCCTCGGCGGCGGGCAGCCGCTCGAGCGCCCGGCGGACCCGCTCGAAGCGCTCGCGTGCGGCCCGCTCGCGTGCGGCGGCGACCCGTCGGCTGGTGGCCGCGGGGTCATCGTCGAGCTCGGCGCGGAGCGCCGCCACCTGGGCCTCGGCGTCCTCGAGCGCCGTCTCGAGGGTCTCGCGGCGACGGAAGCTCGCGGCACCCGCCGAGGCCCGCACGCGCACGCCGTCCTGGGCCACCCGCTCCATGGTCACGAGGCCGTCGGCGATGAGCGCCGCGACGCTCTCGGTGAGCAGCCCATCGAGGATGTCGCCATGGTCGAGGCGGGCATCCGCGAGGGTGTGGTGGTCGACGCCCACACCACCGCACAGCCAGCGGTAGGCGTCGTGCTCCTCGCAGAGGCGGGCCAGGGCGCGGGCCGAGCCGATGCCTTCGAGCGTGGCGTACAGCCACAGCGAGACGAGGATGGCGGGGTCGATGGGCGGACGACCAGGGCCGCCCTCGAGCGCCCGGATGCGCGCATACAGGGGATCGAGGTCGAGGCCCGACACGAAGTCCCACACCAGGCGTGCCCGGTGGTCGGGTGGCAGGAGGCCATCGAGGTGGGTGGGTCGCAACTCGACCTGGTCGCGATCGGGGCGCTGCAGACGGGGTCGGCCAGCCGGTGGCGTGGTGGGTCTGGCACGGGGTTCGGGCGGTAGGTCGAAGAGGGTGTCGTCCATGGGCCCGATCGTACCCGATCGAAGGCCGCTTGGGAAGATCCCCACCGGAGGAAATCTTCACAGCCTCTCAGTCGGTCAGCAGCTTCAGGAATGCCTGGTGGTGCCGGGCTGAGGCGCCCACGATGCCGATGGACTTGGAGGGCATGCCGAGGTCGAACCAGGGTTCGCCGAGTGGCGAAGTCACGACCGCACCGGCCTCGAGGGCGATGACGCCGGCAGCGCAGACATCCCAGGTGGAGAGGCCCTGGTACTGCACATAAGCGTCGAAACGGCCGTTGGCCAGGTACGTCATGCCCAGCGTGGCGCTGCCCATAGCGCGCACGATGCGCACGCTGCGGCGGTACTCCCTGGTCTGTTGCTCGAACCCCGATCGCGGCAGGCCCAGGTGCACGACCGTGTCCACGATGCGCTCCTTGTCGGCAGCGTGGATGGGTCGGCCGTCGAGGAATGCCCCACCGCCGCGGACCGCGCTGAAGAGCTCGTCACGCGACGGATCGAGCACCACCCCGAGCACCGGCTCACCCTCGATGACCAGGCCGATGCTGACCGCGAAGAAGGGGATGCCATTGGCGTAGTTGACGGTGCCATCGAGCGGGTCGATGACCCAGAGTCTGTCCGCCTCAGCGCCGCGCTCGCCCGATTCGCCTGATTCCTCGGCCAGGAAGCCGTCGTCGGGGAAGGCACTGCCGATGATCGCGAGGATGGCCTCCTCGCTGCGGTGGTCGGCCTCCGTGACGATGTCCTTCTCACTCTTGAAGTCGATCGATTCGAGCCGCTCGTAGAGCTGCATCTGGATGGCGCCGGCAGCGCGCGCTGCCTCGGAGGCGATGGTCAACTCGTGGCGAAGGTCGATATCAGGCACGACCTGATGCTACCGGGTCGAGCGGAGTCGGGTCAGTCGAGCGGCTGGGGCGCCCACACGACACGGGCACGGCTACGTGCAGAGGATGGTGACCGCTCCGATGTCGTAGCCGGCACTGCCCACCGGCGGCGCTGCGAATGCTCGCTCCAGGGTGACCGTCTCCCCACCAGCCAGCGGCTGCATGCGGAAGGCATAGTCATCGGAGCGCGGCACGCCGTCGCGGGTCACGCGGCAGTCGGCAACGCCCTTGGACTCACCCTCGTTGGTGACCGTGAGGGACAGCATGATGGCGCCATCGGGCCCGGCGCTGGTCGTGTTCACGACCGAATCGAATGGACCGGCAGACGTGATCGCGAGGTTGGCGAGGATGAGGAATCCGATCACCCCGGCCACGATGCCGCCGAAGATGGTGGCGTGCATCTGGGTGGCACTGGGCCCTCGGAGGTGGCCGCGGTTGTGCTCATCGCAGAGGCCGATGCCGGCCGGGGTCGCCACGCCACAGCGGAAGCAGTGATCGACGGGCACACCTTCCGGCTTGGGCGCGAGGAAGCCGTGTTCGACGTGGGCTTCGTTGGGGCTGGCTGGTGGGGTCATCGTGGTCCAATGTACCGCCAGCGCGCCGAACTGTCAGTAGCGGGGTGCGAGAAGGGAAGCAGTCGGGCGTCAGTGATGGTGGCCAGCCCATATGAGGCCACCATCACCAAGGCACCGACACGCGGCCACCCACTCGAAGGCACCGACGTTTGCGTGGCAGTCACGTAAGTGACGTCCGACCAGTGCTCCTCGTCCCTCCGTTGCCCCGCAAGCAAACCGCATGCACATCGCGCATGGATTCGCACTCGCACGCAATTCCCTGACCTACTGCGCCGCGAACCCGTCACTTATGTGCGTGGTGGTCAAACACAGGGGGAGCGGACCGGATCCGCGCTTAGAGAAGGTCGAGGACCCGGTCGAGGTGTGCCGGGCCCACGTCGTGGATGACGAGCTCGGCGGCACCCTTGTCACGCCAGCGGCCGGTGAGCTCATCGATATCCTCGAGCACATCCGCGTGGTCGATGCCGACCACGATGGCCACCTCGTCGCGGGCCCGGCCGGCCAGGGCGAGCTCCGCCTCGAACACCGGCAGCAGGCGATCGAACTCGGATGCGAAACAGGTCCAGGCGTCTCCCCGGCGCGCCGCCAGCCGAGCACCGGCAGGCTTCATGCCCGCCACCGTGATGCGTGGGGCCGGGTTTGGCGCGGGGAACGCCCGGGCGGCCTCGAGTCGGTAGTAGCGGCCCTCGAAATCGACAGGACCACCACGAAAAAGCAAGCGCAGGACGGTGATGGCCTCGTCGAGGCGCTCGGCTCGTTCAGGGGCGGCCGGGAAATCCATGCCGTAGGCACGGTGCTCGGCAGGATGGCCGCCGATGCCGATGCCCAGCTCCACCCGCCCTGGCGCAAGGTCGGCCAACGTAGCCACGATGTTGGCCAGCAGCGCGGGGTGGCGGTTCATCACGTTGGCCACGAAGGAACCCACATGGACGTGTCCCGTGGAGACGGCAGCCGCCGTCAACGTCGTCCAACACTCCAGCAACGGGTCGGTCAGATCACCGCGGCTGATGAAGTGATCCCAGATCCAGACAGTGCTGAAGCCGGCGTCCTCAGCCCGCTTGGCGGCCTCGATCCACCACGATGCCTCGACGCCGATGGCGGTGGGGTTGAGGCCCACCGGGATGTGTGCCGTCATGTCAGATCGACAGGCCGGCCTCCAGGGCCACCTCGATCATGCGGTCGGTCGCCTTCTCGAGTGCGTCGAGCGGCAGGTACGTCTCCTCTGATGACTCCTCCTCCGAAAGCGTGTCGCTGACGGTGAGGATGCAGGCGGCACGCACATCGTATCCGGCACCCGCCGCACGCGCGGCCAGGTAGAACAGCGCCGCCGCTTCCATCTCGAAACCGAGCACGTTGCGCGCGCGCCACTTGGTGACGTAGTCCTCGTCGGGGTTGTAGAAGACGTCGACCGTGGCCACCTGCCCGATGTGGGGCTCGACGCCCTTGGCCCGAGCGGCATCCACGAGGGCGCGTGTCAGCTCGAAATCGGCCACCGGCGCGAACGGGTCGCCGTGCAGGTATGTCGCGGTAGCTCCATCCATGGGGGCCGCTGCGGTGGCGATGACGAGGTCAGCGGCACGCACACCGCGGCCGATGCCACCGGTCGTGCCCACCCGCACGAGGCGAGTGGCACCGAGGTTCAGCAGCTCCTCGATGATGATCGAGATCGACGGCGTCCCCATGCCCGAGGTCTGCACGCTGACCGGCTTGCCCTGGTAGGTGCCGGTGTAACCGAGCATGCCGCGGTGATCGTTGACGAGGCGGCTCGCCTCCAGGCCGCCGTCGAAGAACTCCGCGATGCGAGTGGCGCGGTTGGGATCGCCGGGCAGGAGCACCAGCGGCGCGTAGTCGCCGATATCGGCACGTAGGTGGATCTGGGTCATGGTCGTCACTCCCCCGGCTCGGCGGTGGCTGCTCGATAGGCCACGAGTCTATCCCGCCACGACCCGTATCATCGAGCCCTAGCGTATGAAACGGGAGGAGCGACCGGGTGAAAGTGAAGATCGAGGGTTGGGGGCGGGAGATGCTGGAGCGCCCGGAGTCATTTGGAACGTTGGCCACGCTGACCGCCGATGGCTCTCCGCACCAGGCAGTCGTCTGGTATGAGGTGCGCGATGACAGCATCGTGGTCAACTCGGCCGTCGGGCGCATCTGGCCGACCAATCTGGTGCGCGACCCGCGCTGCAGCCTACTGGTCGAGGCTGGCTATGATTGGGTCAGCCTGAGCGGACGGGTCGAGGTCGTGACCGACCAAGCGACGGCCCAGGCGGACATCGCGGCCATGGCGCGGCGCTATCACGCCACTGACCCCGACGAAGGCGAGCGCATGATCCATGACGTCTTCAGCCGTCAGCAGCGCATCAGCTTCGTCCTGCGCCCCGACCGCGTGGCCGAGCATCCCGCTTGAGCGCCGATCACTCGCCGCGCGTCGTCGTCCTCGCGGGTGGCTACGGCGGTGCCAAGCTCAGCCACGGCGTCGCGCTCGCATCGGCCGCACGGGTCGCGCGCGGGGAGGCGCCGCTGGACCTCCGCGTCATCGTCAATACCGGCGACGACCTGGAGCTACACGGCCTTTCCGTCTCACCCGACTTGGACACGGTCATGTACACGCTGGCCGGGCTGGCCAACGAGGAGACCGGCTGGGGACTGCGCGATGAGACCTGGTCCACCTCGGCGATGCTCAAGAGCTACGGCGCAGAGACCTGGTTCGGGCTGGGCGACCGTGACATGGCCACGCACATTCGCCGAACCCAGCTGCTGCGGGAGGGTCGGCGACTGACCGAGGTGACCGCAGAGCTGACTTCCCGGCTGCGGGTGCCCGCGCTCCTCCTGCCCATGACCGATGACGCGGTGCGCACGGAGATCCGGACGCCGGACGGCTGGCTCGAGTTCCAGGACTACTTCGTGCGCCGTGGCCAACAGGATCGGGTGCTGGAGATCCGCCGGCGTGGCATCGAGTCGTCTCGGCCGACGCCTGAGGTTCGGGACGCGATCGCGGCGGCCGAGCTCATCGTGATCGCGCCATCGAACCCGTTCGTGTCGGTGGGGACCATCCTCGCCGTGCCCGGCATGCTCAAGGCGCTCCTGGCGGCGCCGGCGCCGGTCGTGGCGGTCAGCCCGCTGGTCGGCGGCAAGGCGCTGCGTGGCCCGGCCGACCGCATGCTCGAGTCCCTCGGCGGCCGTGCCACCGCCGGCGGCGTGGTGGAGCACTACGAGCAGCACTATCCGGACTTGGTCGATGTCTTCGTGCTCGATAGGGCCGATGCCGACGAGGCAGCCGGCGTGCAGACCACGGCGACGATCGAGCTGCATGAGACCGTGATGCGTTCCGATGCCGACCGGCAACGGCTCGCGGAAGCGATCCTGGCGGCGCACCTGCCCGCCTGACACGCTGCCCGCCTGACACACTGCCAGCTACGACTACCATTCTCCTTCTGCGATGACCACCGACCGACTCGACGCTGCCAACGGACTGGAGCCCATCCACGTGGTGCTACCGATGCGCACCGTGTCGGGTGGCAAGGCGCGCCTGGGCGCGGCCCTCGATGCCGAGGAGCGTGCGGAGTTGGTGCTGGGCATGCTGCTGCACACGCTCGCGATGCTGGGCGCCTGGCGGTTCTGCCGGCGCATCCACCTCGTCAGCCCCGATCCGGTGCTGGACGCGGCCACCCGCCAGACCGGCGTGGAGGTGAGCGTCCATCGGCAGCATGGCGAGGGCCTCAATGACGGTATCCGCATCGGCATCGGGGCCGCCCATGCCGAAGGAGCGACCAGCGTGCTGGTGCTTCCGGGCGACCTGCCCTATCTGTCGACCGAGGCGCTGGACGAGCTGATCATGGCCGCCGATGCCGGTCTGGCCGCAGCCGCGGGCGGCCCACTGGTGGCCATCGCGCCGGCCGACGCACGCAGCGGCACCAACGCGCTGTTGCTGCGGCCGCCGGAGATCATCGCGCCCGCGTTCGGTGATGGCAGCTTCGAGACGCACCTGCGTGCGGCGGCGTCGGTCGGGGCCGCGGTGCAGGTCGTCAGCGACAGCGTTCTCGGCTTCGATCTCGATACGCCATACGACCTTGAGCGACTGGACCCGACTCGCCTACGCGAGCTGATGGAGCTGGGGCGACGCGCCATCGACGGGGTGAGCGAATGAACGGACGCCTGCTGGCGGCGGCGCTGCCGGAGCTGCCTGAGATCCGCCCCGGCGACGATCTGGGCCGGCTGGTGGCTGAGGCCTGGTGGAAGCTGGTCGTCGAGGAGCCCGACCTGGCACCCACACCGGGCGACGTGCTGGTGGTCACCCAGAAGGTGGTCTCCAAGGCGGAGGGTCGCATCGTGCGCCTGGCTGAGGTCGAGCCGCGGCCAGAGGCGATCGACTGGGCAGACGCCTGGGACAAGGACGCACGTCAGATCGAGGTGGTGTTGCGCGAATCGGCAGAGGTCTTGCGCATGGAGCGCGGCATCATCATCAGCCGCACGCACCATGGCTTCGTCTGCGCCAACGCCGGTGTGGATGCCTCCAACGTGGGCGAGGAGGATGTGGTCACGTTGCTGCCCCAGGACCCCGACGCTTCGGCTCTTGGCCTGCGGCATGCCGTGCTCGAGGAGTTAGGCGTCGATGTCGGGGTCGTCGTCAGCGATTCCTTCGGGCGACCCTGGCGGCTTGGGATCACCGACGTGGCGCTGGGCGTCTCCGGGTTCCTGCCGCTCCATGACCTGCGCGGCCAGGTCGACACGGAGGGACGTGAGATGCACGCGACCGTGGTGGCGGTGGCCGATGAGCTGGCCGGCGTAGCAGAGCTGGCCTCAGGCAAGACGAGCCGACGACCGGTCGTGCTCATCCGTGGCGCGCAGCTGCCCGCCGGGAGCGGCTCCATCGTCGGCGATGTGCTGATGCCACTCGGGCAGGACCTGTTTCGCTGACATTCGCAAGGTCGCTACACTCGGCCGCATGAAGATCGGCCTCCAGATCAACTCCTTCACCTGGCCCGGCGGGGACGCCGCCATCGGCGAGACCTTGGCACGCATCGTTCGCACCGCCGACGACGCCGGTTTCGACTCCATCTGGGTGATGGACCACTTCCTTCAGATCGGTGCGGTCGGCGCGCCAGAGGAACCCATGCTCGAGGGCATGACCACGCTCGGATTCATGGCTGCCCACTCGAAGCGTGCGCGTCTGGGGCTCATGGTCGGTGGTATCCACTATCGAGGGCCCGGGCTCTGGATCAAGGCTGCCACCACGCTCGACGTGCTCAGTGGTGGACGTGCCTGGTTCGGCATCGGGGCGGCCTGGAACGAGCAGGAATCGCGCGCCTGGGGCTTCCCCATGCCGCCGCTGGGCGAACGTTTCGAGATGCTCGAGGAGACCCTGCAGCTGGCACACGCGGCCTGGCGAGGCGCTGCCGGCGATCGCGAGCCATTCAAGGGGGTCCACTACCAGGCCGCCGATCCGCTCAACGCCCCGCAGGCGCTGTCGAAGCCGCATCTACCCATCCTCATCGGCGGCGGCGGCGAGCGGCGCACACTCAAGCTGGTGGCGCAGTATGCGGATGCCTGCAACATCTTCGGCACCGACCCTGAACAGCTGCGACACAAGTACGGTGTGTTGCAGAATCATTGCGAGGCGGTCGGTCGGGACTACGACGAGATCGAGAAGACGTTCCTGACGCAGGTGGCCATCAGCCCTGACGGAGCCGGGCAGACCGTCACGCCCGATGCGCTCGTGGAGCGCCTGGGCCGCACCGCCGACGCCGGCGCCCAGCACGCCATCTTCAGTCTCCGCGACGTGACCGACCTGTCGAAGCTGGAGCTCGTCGGCCGCGACGTCATCCCGCAGCTGCGAGGTATGGGCCGACCATCCCCCCTGACTTGAGTCGGCGCTGGTGGCGATCGAGCAGAGGCGGAAGCCATTGATCGATTTCATTAACTCCTAAGTGCTACACTCGATTGGCAAACGAGGGTGAAGGGGCGAATGACTGGGTGATCGCGTAGATGATGGGTCGTGGTGATATCGAGGGACTCGTCCAGCGTATGCAGACCCTCCGCTCGGAACTGCCTGAGGCGGAGGCCAAGGACGCTCGGCGTGGCCTACCGCAGCGTATCCATGAAGCACTGTCGGCGTTTGGGAACCGTCGAGGCGGCGGCTTCATCGTGTTCGGCCTGGAGGATGTGAGCTTCAGGACGGTGGGCGGTTTGGACGTTGGCCAGCTCCAGCACCAACTCACCAGCTTGGTGGACCAACGCCTCAGCTACCCGCTACGTCTTGAGTTCGCAACGTGCGAAGTGGACGACCACACCGTCCTCGCAGTGCACGTGCCGGAGTGTCCGCCCGTCCACAAGCCGGTCTACTACCGGAACAAGGGACTCATCGGCGGCTCATACCTGCGGGTCGGGAACTCGAACCACGTCCTTTCGGAAGCCGAAGTCCGCGCGCTCCTCCGGGCCAGTGACCGTGATCGGTCGGACATCCTGCCCGTGGAGGAGGCGCAGATGAGTGACCTTGAAGCCACCCACATCGACGCCTATCGAGCGACGCTGGAGGCGCGCAAGCCCACGTCGGGCCTCCTCGGACTATCGAACGACGAGCTGCTGCGATCCGTTCAGGCGATCGTACGGATCGGTGATCGCGACGTGCCCACGACAGCCGGCGTCCTGTTCTTCACGAGCGACCCGACCAGATGGCTGCCTGGTGCATTCATCTCCGTCCTTCAGTTCTCCGGAACTGAGATCGCGGGGGCCGCCGCCGGCTCGGGCGTCTATCTCGACAATCGACGCCTGTCCGGCCCTCTGCCCATCGTGGTCGAGCAGGCGAGACTGGCTGTGCTCGCCCGCATCAGGAAGCGTGCGCTGCTTGAGGGGTTCGTCCGACGGGAGATCCCAGAGTATCCCGATTGGGCATATCGAGAGGCCATCGTCAACGCCGTAGCCCACCGCGACTACGGGATCACGGGCTCGCATACACAGTTGCGACTGTTTGCGGACAGGCTTGAGGTCCAAAGCCCGGGTGGATTGTTCGGAACCGTGTCCGAGCAGAACATCGAGAGCGAGCAGTCGACCCGAAACCACGCCGTCGTGCGACTACTTGAGGATCACGGTCTGGTCGAGCAGCGGGACATCGGCGTCAACCGGATGGTCCAGGAGATGCTAAGAGCGGGCCTGCGCCGCCCGTTGTTCCAAGATGCTCTGACATCGTTCTCGGTCGTACTCGAGAACCACACCATGATGGACGATGATGCGTATCTGTGGCTGTCGAACTTCGCCGAGTACCCGCTAAAGGACGCCCAGAGGATCGCGCTTGTCTACGGGTGGCGCACCGGCTCCCTTGCGAATCGAGACTACGTTCGTCTCAACTCGGTGACCAGCGTACGCGCCACGCAGGACCTCCGCGGACTGGTGGGCCTCGGCATACTCCAGCAGCACGGAACTCGTGGCTCCGCCTTCTACACCCTGGCGCCTCTCTCGCGGCGCAAGGGTGGGCGTCGAGCGCGACGTATCTGGGGCCAGGAAGAGTCCGTACTCACCCAGGTGCGCAGTCGCGGACGTATCACGAACGCTGAAGGGCGAGACCTTCTGGGGATTCATGACGTCCATGAGATGCGCCGGATCCTGCGTCGAATGGTTAAGCTCGGTCTTCTGTCGCAGCGCGGCACGTCGAAACAGCGGACCTACTACGAGGTCGGGCCGAACGCAAAGTAGGCCGGTTCACGGAGGCTGACGGCGGGTGGATGTGGCACCTACTCCGATTCTGAAGAATACTCCCGGGGAGTATCACCGACCCGTGCTACGATGCACACGATGAACGACAACGAGGCGGGCTTCGGGGGCCTGCAGATGCTTGATGACGGCGACGCCGAAGCGGCGCCGATCCCGCCTATCGCCCCGATCGCGATGGAGCAGCCGGCCGCGACCATGACGGCCATGGCGGCAGGGGCACAGGGTGCACACGCTCGCGTGCTCATCATCGGCAGTGGCCCCGCTGGGCTGACGGCGGCCATCTACGCCGCTCGCGCCGATCTGGAGCCGCTCGTCATCGCCGGCTACGTACCCGGCGGCCAGCTGATGATCACCTCGGAAGTGGAGAACTTCCCGGGCTTCCCCGACGGCATCGACGGCCCCGCCCTGATGACGGGCATGCGCGCCCAGGCCGAGCGCTTCGGGGCCCGCCTGGTCGACGTCGACGTTGAATCGGTCGACTTCGGCGCGCGGCCCTTCAGGCTCACCGCGGGTGGCGTGCCCTATACCGCCGACGCCGTCATCGTGGCCACCGGCGCCTCGGCCATCTGGCTGGGCCTGGAGAACGAGACACGCCTACGCGGGCGCGGTGTGTCGGCCTGTGCCACCTGCGACGGGTTCTTCTTCCGTGACAAGAAGATCGCGGTCGTGGGCGGCGGTGACAGCGCGCTTGAGGAAGCCCTGTTCCTGACCAAGTTCGCCAGCGAGGTGGTGCTCGTCCACCGGCGCGACGAGTTCCGCGGCAGCCGTATCATGCGCGACCGCGCCATGGCGCACCCCAAGATCCGCGTCGAGTGGAACAGCCAGGTCAGCGACGTCCTGGGTTCGGACAAGGTGGCGGCGGTCGAGCTGACGGACACGCTGACCGGCGAGGTGCGGCAGCTGCCCCTGGAGGGCCTCTTCATCGCTATCGGCCACCGACCCAACACGGAGGTCTTCCGCGATGCGCTCGAGGTGGACGAGAAGGGCTATCTCGTGGTCGAGGACCAGACGCTGACCGGGGTAGAGGGCGTATTCGTGGCCGGTGACGTCCATGACCACCGCTATCGCCAGGCCATCACCGCCGCTGGCGACGGTTGTCGGGCTGCGCTCGATGCCGAACGTTGGCTGGTGGAGCAGGCTGAGGCAGTCGCAGAGGCTGACGTGGTCCCGCTGGCCGAGGCGGGAGCACTGACCGAGCCTGTCAGCGCGCTGGGTAGCCCATCTCCCTGAGCCGTCGGCCCAGCAGTCGCTCGATGGCCGACTTGGCGGCTGGGCTGATGTTCGAACGCCAGCGATCGGCAGCCCCCTCGTCGATGCCGGCTGCGCCCACGAGCGCCCCTTTCGAGGTCACCTTCTGCTCCAACATGCGCGGCTCGGGTACTACGCCGAGGAACGTGCAGAGCCCGTCGAGGGTGGCGTGGGGAGCGGCGACGAGATCCTCGAAGCGCAGCAGCCGGTAGTGGCCGGGGTAGCGTCGATGCAGGACGCGGTGGCGATGGACGGCACCCGCCCAGGCCCAGGCCACCTGGACCAGCACGAAACGCTCCAGCAGCGCGGGTGCCGCGGCGAGTTGTCGGTAGGGGAAGCCCACCGCATGTTCCCGCCGGCGCCGCAGCTCGGACACATAGATGGCACGTGGATCACGCATGCAGTGGACCACGCGGCCGTCGGGGAACCAATCGAGCAGCGTCTCGACATAGGCCAGGTGCGCCGGGGTCTTCTCACCCATGATGGCCTTGCCACGACGGTCGGCATAGATGCGCAGGAAGGCCGCGAAGACGCCGCGTTCGGTTCGATCGGATGCCATCAGGTAGGCGTCGATGTCGGCGCGCGGGACCCGGTCGGTGAGCCAGCGCCAGTAGGGGCTCAGCTCGCGCAGGCGGGAACGTCGTTGCAGCTCACCCGAGTAGATATGCTCGACCAACGCATGCACGTTGTCGTCGTCGCGCAGGTCGCCCACATGCCGGAAGTAGTGGCGCGCGCCCTCCCAGGCGAGCAGGTGTCCCAGGTAGTGGTTCTCAGTGGCGATACCGATACGGCTGTGCTTGTCGAGGATGCGCCGCAGCAGTGTGGTGCCGCTGCGGCTGACGCCCACGATGAAGATGGCCTGGGGCTCGCCTTGCGCCTGAGTCGCTTGTTCCACTGCTCGTTGAGTCTAGCGATGGCCGACTGATGGGCTTCCATGGGCACGGCGGCTTTCACCAGGACGACTTCAAGCCGGTGCCCAGGGAGCGTCGGGGCGAGACGGCGCGTCGGATCGTGGGCTTCTTCCGGCCCTATCGCCGGCAGGTGCTGGTGGTGATGGTGTCGATCGTCGCCACCAGCCTGCTGGGTGTGGTCAACCCGTACCTGCTGAGGTTCCTGCTGGACGTGGCCATCCCGGAGCGGGACTTCACCCTGCTCAACCTGGCCGTCATCGCCATGATCACCATCCCCGTCATCGGCGGGCTCATCGGCGTGGGTCAGACCTACGTCAACAACCGCGTCGGCCAGGCGGTCATGGAGGACCTGCGCAACGCGGTCTACGCGCACCTCCAGAAGATGCCGCTGCGCTTCTTCACCGAGACGCGCACCGGCGAGATCCAGAGCCGCATCAGCAACGACGTGGGCGGCGTGCAGTCGGTCGTGACCGACACCGCCAGCTCGGTCTTCGCCAACCTCACCATCGTCGTCACCACGCTGCTGGCGATGATCCTGATCGACTGGCGCCTGACGGCCATCTCATTAGCCATCCTGCCGTTCTTCATGTACCTCACCTTCCGTGTCGGCAAGGTGCGCCGCAAGGCCAGCACCGAGACGCAGAAGTCGCTGGCAGACGTCTCGGCCATCACCGAAGAGACGCTCTCGGTGAGCGGCATCCTGCTGGCCAAGACGTTCGGACAGCAGGAAGAGTCGGTGCAGCGGTTCCGCGTCGCCAACGCGCGGCTGGCGGCACTGCAGCTGCGCCAATCGCTGGTCGGACGTTGGTTCTTCATGCTGGTGGGCACCGTCTTCGCCGTCATGCCGGCGTTCGTCTACTGGGTCGCCGGCGTGCTGGTCATCCAGGGCGATCCGTCGGCACCTACGGTGGGTGACATCGTGGCCTTCACCACGCTCCAGAGCCGGCTCTTCTTCCCGGTCGGGCAGCTGCTCAACGTGCAGGTCGACCTGCAGGGCGCACTGGCGCTGTTCGATCGCATCTTCGAATACCTCGACATGGAGCCGGAGATCAAGGACGCCACGGGGGCGGTCGAGCTGGAGCCCGCTGTGGTCGAAGGGCGGCTGCGCTTCCGCCACGTCTCGTTCGCCTATCGCGAGGCCTTGCCGACTCTCGATATGGCGTCGGCTGAGCTGGCGACCGATGCCTCCGGCCACGGGGACGATGGCGTGCTCGAGATGGCGGTCGCGGCCGGCCCTGAGGCAGTGGGTGATGCAGCGGAAGACGCAGCCGACGTTCGAGTCGGCGTCCCCTTCGGGCTTGAGGACATCGATTTCGAGGTCGAACCCGGGCAGCTGGTGGCACTGGTGGGGCCGTCGGGCGCGGGCAAGACGACCACCACCTACCTGGTGCCGCGCCTGTACGACGCCGACTCGGGGGCGATCGAGATCGATGGGCGCGACGTTCGTGACATCAAGCTCACCAGCCTCGGTGCCGTCATCGGCTTCGTGACCCAGGAGGCCTACCTGTTCCACGCCTCCGTGCGTGAGAACCTGGCCTACGCGAAGCCCGGCGCCAGCGACCGCGAGCTACAGACCGCGGCGCGACTGGCGGCCATCCACGATCGCATCCACGAGCTGCCCGAGGGCTACGACACGGTCGTGGGCGAACGTGGCTACAAGCTGTCTGGTGGTGAGAAACAGCGCATCGCCCTGGCACGCGTATTGCTGAAGGACCCGCGCATCCTCATCCTCGATGAGGCCACCAGCGCACTCGACACGGTCAGCGAGCGGCTCATCCAGCGCGCTATCGAGCGGACCATGCAGGGGCGCACCACGCTTGCCATCGCGCACCGCCTCTCCACCATCCTGCGGGCCGACTTGATCCTGGTGTATGAGCGCGGCCGCATCGTGGAGCGCGGCACCCACGCAGCGCTGCTGGCGCACGGTGGCGCCTATGCGCGCCTGTACCACGAGCAGTTCAAGACGGAGGCGCTGGTCGCGAGCTCCTGAGCGTCGAGCTGCCGCATCCCTTCCTGGCATCGCCATCGGCACCGTGGTCGGCCCATGGTCAGTCCGTGGCCACACCGTCGACCGCTGCACCGTCAAGCGCCGCATCTGGTCAAAAGTCGCCCCCGGTGACGTTAGCCAGGTAGGGCGCCTTCCGGGCGCGCCCGCCGTCATCCCACCGACCCGTTCACCCATCCCACTGACCCGTCCACGCCGCGCGTTCCATGCGCATGGGGACATGTCCGAGTCAGTAGTGGGCATGGGTCGCGGTCGACCGATCGAGCGACGGCGGTCGCCCCTGCCCCTGGCTGGCGTCAAGACCGCCATGCAAGTCGCGAAGGCCGCCCCAGGACAGCATCTGAGCAGTTGCGGCCTGACGGGAGGCGACCATCGGCCTACAGCGAGGCCAAGCACAGGGCGGAGGCCATCACCGCTTCAGGCGAAATCGCCAGGTTTCCAGTCGGGCCTGGCTGTCGAGATAGCGACGGCCGGGGTGGATCGTGCAGCGAACGCCGACCTGCTCAGACATCGGTTCACCGATGCCGGGCACCTGCCACTCGGCGGCCGCCCATGAACAGAACCGCGGCCGACCGTCGCTGAGGTGGCAGCGCGAGCCGGTCTCGGTCAGGTGGCGCGCGTACTTCCCAGCCGTCTCCAGCCACGCGGCTCGGTCGTCGGTATTCTGCGGCCAAGGCCTTCCGCGCGGTCTCATGAGACCATTGCGACGCGGTCATGCGGCCTCGCGGCCTCGCGGTCATGCGGCCTCGCGGCCTCGCGTTCATGCGGCCTCGCGGTCATGCGGCCTCGCGGCCTCGCGGCCTCGCGGTCATGCGGCCTCGCGGTCGGGTCACGGCTGCAAGACAGTCGGGCTCACGTCCTTCGGATCCTGAACTTTCGCCGCGCCACTTGACCGCTCCACCTGCCCCGCCCGCCCAGTGCACACCGGAGAAGCCCCGTGGACGAAGATCGCGGAGTCGTAGCGCCCGTCCTCGTCGCGTTCGCGCTGGGTGCGGCGATGGCGTATCTGCCCGTCGCCGTCGGACGCGCGGGCAACTTCGCCCCGGTGCATGTCACCGTCGCATTCACGCTGCTGGTTGCCTGTTTCATCACCCCAGCCATCGCGGGCTACTTCATCGGCCGCTCGCGCGAAGAAGCCCGCCAATTGGCACTGATCGCCCTGATCGTGGGGCTGCCAGCTGTGGTGATGTTCGCCTTGTTGGCGTCGGGAGTGCGGGTGCCCTCGCTCCTGCCGGTGCTCATCGTCATCTTCATGATCATGTTCGCCTCGCTGCTTGGCTACCTACGTGGCCGCGAGGGGCCTGTGCGATAGGTCCCGCTCAACCCGTCCGACCGGCACGCTTCAGGTGCCGCTGGATGCCGTAGGCTGGGCCGATGAGCAAGCATGTGACCGTTCGCTGGCAAGGCGAACTCGATTTCGAAGGCGCCGACGATGGCGGTGCGACCGTCAGGATGTCCCCCCGATCCGACGAGTACAGCCCCTCTGTGCTGGTCCTGGTCGCCTTGGCCGGCTGTACCGGAATGGACGCGGCGTCGATCATGGCCAAGAAGAAGGTCGCCGTCGATACCTACCGCGTCGACGTCACCGCGGAGCAGCGCGAGGAGCATCCGCACTCGTTCACGACCATCACCGTGGAGCACATCGTGGAGGGCAAGGGCATCGCTGACAAGGCCGTGGCACGGGCCATCGAACTATCCGCCACCAAGTACTGCGTCGTGGGGGCAGCGCTGGCGTCCGGCGACGCGTCCATCAACCACCGTATGCGCATCATCGATGAGGCCGGCGAGCGGACCTGTGACTGCCTGACCATCGGCCCCAAGGGCAAGGGCCTGTCCCACTACGGGGACGCCTGAGGCGCGATCGGTGAGGCGTGATGAGTGAGGACAGCGAGGCGCGGACTCGCACATCTGTGTGAAGCGCAGGCCTCACATCTGTGTGAAGCGCGGGCCCTCCCCGCCCTCGGGTGGCTGCCACTTGATGTTGTCAAACGGGCACTTGACCGCACACGTCATGCAATGCAGGCAGTTCGACGGGCTGAGCACGATCTTCTCGCCGTCCCAGCGGTAGACCTGCCCTGGGCAGAAGGCTGTGCACGAGTTGGCGAAGTCGACCTCGCACGTCAGGCACTTGGCAGGGTCAGGGATGGCCATATGGGCGGCCTCGTCCTCGCGATGCAAGGCACCGGTGAGGCTGACGAAGGTGGCCTTGTCCATGCCGCCGGGATCCTGGCGGGTGAGCCGCGCGCCACGCTTCGTGCCCTCGGCATCGGTCTCCATGCCGATGCGCCAAGGGATCAGGTGCGCGACCTGCGACAGCGGAGCGCCCACGTACAGGCCCCACTTGAAGACCTGGCGATAGTTCCGAGCATGTCGCATCTCCGGCAGCACGCCGCGCTCCTCAAGACGATCCTGGTAGCCATCGAGGGCGACCTCCCCCCTACCCGACCCGACCGCGGTGAGCCCGGCGACGATGGTGTCAGCCGCGGCCATACCCGACCAGATGGCGTTGTGGATGCCCTTGATCTTCTCCATGTTGACGAAGCCGGCACCGTCACCGACCACGAGCGCACCCGGGACCGCGACCTTGCCCAACGCGTAGTAGCCGCCCTCGGGGATGGTGCGGGCACCGCTGGCGATGGTGACACCACCAGCCAGCTGCTTGGCGATGAAGGGGTGGGCGCGGAACCGCTCGAACTCACGCTGCGGATCAAGGTCGCCGTACTTCCAGTCGAGCGCCCCGATGAGGCCGACAGCGAGCGTGTTGGGGTCCATGCTGTAGATGAAGCCGCCGCCGAAGACACCCGCGGGATTGGGGTAGCCCAGGAAGTGCGCCACGCGACCGGCACCGAAGGGGTGCTCATCGGCGAACTGCATCACGGCCTTGATGCCGAGTGAGTAGGCCTGCGGGTTGGCGCCGGCACCGAAGCGATCACGGATCTGCTGCGAGAGCACGCCGCGAGTGCCATCGGCGAGGACCGTGACGCGGGCACGGATCTCCTCAGCTGGTCGGTAGTTGGGCATGTGCCCACCCTCAGCGTCCAGCCCCATCTCACCCAGACGTACACCGGCGACACGGCCGTTCTCGATGATGACGTCTCGGGCGCTGAAGCCGGAGTAGACTTCCACACCCGCCTCCGCTGCCGTGGCTGCGAGGAAGGCCGTCAGACGGGAGACCGACATGACGACGTCGCCGCTGTGGTCCATGGCCCGGGGCGTGACCAGATGCGGCAGCTTGATGGCGCGCGAACCGAACAGGAAATACATCTCATCCTGTTCGACCGGGCCGATACGGCGCGCCAGCGTGCGGTGGTCGCGCCAGCCGGGCGTGAGCGCGTCGAGTGGCGCCGGGTCGACGACCGCACCCGAGAGGTTGTGGTGGCCCGGCTGCGGGGCCTTGTCGATGACCGCGATCGATGCCTCGGCCGAGGCATCGTCGAGCTGTCGCTTCAGGTGGATGGCCGTGGCCAGGCCGGCCGGGCCGCCACCCACGATCAGGACGTCGAGCGGCCTCATGCTGCCACCTCCAGGGCGCGCGTCAGCGCGGGGATGACCGTCTCGATATCACCCACCACACCGAGGTCGGCGTAGTCGAAGATCTTGGCCTTCGGGTCCTTATTGATGGCCACGATGACCTCTGACGATTGCATGCCGGTGATGTGCTGGATGGCGCCGGAGATGCCGATGGCCACGTAGAGTCGCGGCTGCACCGTCTGACCGGTCTGGCCGACCTGGTAGTCATGGGTGGTGCAACCGTCCTCGACGGCCATGCGCGAGGCGGCCACCTTGGTGTCCACGCCAAGTAGCTTGCCCAGCCCTTCAGCGAGCGGCACCAGATGCGTCTCGAAATCGCCGCGGGTGCGGAAGCCATGACCACCGGCCACGATGACCTCGGCATCGCGGATCGACACCTTGCTGGCGAATGACTCCACCGCTGTGGCCTCCAGGCCGATGTCAGATGCCTGTAGCTCCACCGTGGGTCGGATGATCTCGCCGCTGCGTGCCGGATCGGGCGTCGGCACCTTGAACACGCCAGGCCGGACGGTCGCCATCTGTGTCTGGCTGTCCTTGGTCATGATGGTGGCCATGACATTGCCGCCCAACGCGGGTCGGGTCTGCTTGAGGATGCCGACCCAGTCGATGGCACCCTTCTGGAAATCGCCGATCTCCAGGCGCGTACAGTCGGCGGTAAGACCGCTGCGACAGGCGTAGGCCACACGCGGAGCCAGCTCGCGGCCGAGCGGGCTGGCGCCGAAGAGCATCACCTGCGGCTTGCGCTCGAGGGCCAGCTTGGCCAGCACCTCCTTGTGGGCGATGGGATCGAAGCTCGCCAACAGCGGGTGCTCCAAGACGTAGACGATGTCGGCACCGGCTGCGATGAGCGTGGCCGGACGGTCGCCGGCGTCGTCGGTCGCGAGGACTGCGGCGACCTTCTCACCGAGGCTGTCGGCCAATCCACGGGCCTTACCCAGCAGCTCCAGCGACACCGAGCGGACGCCATCACCCTCGGGCTCGGCGTAGACCCAGAACTCGCCGTGGTACGTGGCCTCACGACCCGCGAGGTCGTACGTCTCGGTGGCTTCGTCATGCGCCTCGGCCGAGCCGGCGGCCTCATAGCGAGCCTTAATCTTGGCCACCAACTCCACCGGGTCGGAGATGAACTCGCACGCCTTCTGGCGTGACTCCGAAGGGGAGAAGAGATGGTGAACCTGTGTCCACGAGCCCTTCAGGCCGATGCGGGTCCGATCGGCATCGACCGACTCGGCGCTCCACTCGAAGATCTCGGTCGCGTGCGCCTGGCGGGCACCTGCGAAGGAGCGGAACAGCGGCTTGGTGGCCGCGGTCATCGTGATGAGCACCGGCCAGCGGGTGGGTCGCACGTCTTCTGTGCCCTCGGCCGCGATGCGGCGGATGGCGAGTGGGTCCCTGCTGAGGCCCTGGGCATAGGCGATATGGTCGATGCCCAGCTCCTCGGCGATCTGCGGCGGCACCTGTGCGGTGTCGCCGTCGACCGACTGCATGCCGGTGACGATGGCGTAGTCGCGCGAGCCGTCGAACATGTCACGCTCGATGCGCCGGATGGCCTGGGCCAGCGAGTAGGCCGTAGCACCGGTGTCGGCGCCGGCGAAGGCCTTGTCGGTCAGCAGGATGGCCTGGCCTGGCAGGCGTGCCAGGCAGTCGACGAGCATCTCGCGCGCGGCCGGAGGGCCCATCGTCAGGAACACGACCCGTGCCTCAGGATCGTCGCGGATCAGCTCTTCGGCGAACGTCAGGGCGTGCAGGTCAAGCGGGTTGATGACGCTGTCGAGCATGGCCCGGCGGAGCGTCCCCTTTTCGCGGTCCCAAGCCTCTTCAGGGATGTTGGAGACATCCGGGACCTGCTTGACCAGAACGATGCAGTCCATGTCATGCCTCCCTTCGAGCGAGCGTCATGGACACCCACTTCTGCTCACGCGAGCACAGCATCGATCGGATCTCCTTGGTCGTCTCAGAAACGCGACCGCCGGCAACGGTCGACAGTCACAGGCAGGGTCGTCGGTATCGACTCGACCGTATGGGGGTCTGCGCTCGTGCGGAAGTGCCGCTACGCCGCGGCCGAGGGGGCCATCGGTCCCGAACGCCGTGGAGGCGGGAGCTGAACGCCGTGCGGGGCGGGGGCTGAACGCCGTGCGGTCAGGTGCGGAACAGGTCGAGGGTCTCGTAGCGGGCGCGCAGCAGCTCATCGGGACTCGCGCCGAGCCAACCAGCGAGGATCGATGCGTACAACGAGCGGTAGTCGACGGTGTGGACCAGGTTGCCGTCGGGGTCGAGACGCCGTAGGTCGGGCGACTCGCCGTAGCGTCCACCGGCTACCGAAGGGCCGAGGACGAAGTGGCTGGCCGCGGTGCCGTGGTCGGTGCCACCTTCATTGTCGGCCGCTCGACGGCCGAACTCGGACGTGGTCATGATCACCGTGCGCTCGGCGGCGCCCGCCGCGGCCAGGATGTCCCGAGCGTGGCTGATGCCGCGATCCAGCTGCGCCATCAGCTCGGCATGGCGAGCGACCTGGTCCTCGTGCGTGTCGAAGTCGACGTTGCCGTGCACGTAGACGACCTGTGGGCGGATGTCCGATGCGACCAGCGCGGCCGCCAACGCCAGCTGCCCCTCCAGGGAGTAGGCGTCCACCTCGATGCGTTCCAGGGTCTGCTGCAGCGGAGTGAGGCCGTCGGCGAGCTGACGCTGGGCGCTGGCCGTGGCAGCGATGGCCTTGTGGACAGGGTCGAGCTCGGACACAGGGACATCGGCGGGTACGAATCCCGACCAGATGCCCAGGAAGTCGCGCGGATCATCGACCCACCAGGGGATCCCCGAACCGAGGCCGGACGCATCCGAGATGCCCACCACGTAGGAGGCACGCCCGAGCATGGCCGGGGACGGTCCGGGCCCGATGGAGATGCCCGCCAGCACCCGCTCGTAGCCCACGCTGGCGTCGAGGTAGCGGCCCAGCCAGCCGGTGTTGTCCGACTCGGGCGCACCGTCCCACCAGCGCCGCATGGAGACGAAATGCGACAGGTCCGCCTTGGCCATGCCCAGGCCCTCGACGATGGCGACCTCGCCCGCGTCGTACATCTGCGCGATCGTGCCCAGCGCCGGGTGCAGGCCGATCTCGTCATCCAGTAGGCGCGGATCCTCGATGGCGGTCGTCGGACGCAGGTCACGATAGCGGCCGGACAGCGGCACGATGGTCGAAAGCGAGTCGTTGCCACCACCCAGCTCGACCACGATGAGCGAGCGATCGGCGACATCGACGCCGCCCCGCGGAAGGCCGGGCAGCGGTCCAGCTGCCGCTCCGGGGATGGCATAGGCGGCGTCGGGGTTGCCGCCTTTGAACACGGCGATGCCGGTGCCGGCACAGGCCATGACGGCTACGAAACTACCCATGCCGGCCAGGAAGTTTCGACGAGTGACGAGGCCGCAGGTGGCGACATGGTCGAGGTCGCGAAGGTCGCGCGTGTCGTCGGTCATGTCACACCAGCTGGAATTCGGGCGACCCGAAAGCGAGCCCCAACGCCAGGCCCGGTCGGGTGAAGCGGCCCACCAGCTCGCGTGTCTGCTCGGACACATCGAAGAGGCCCAGCGCCGCGAGCGGATCGGCAGGCGCGTCACCTCGCTCCTCAGGGTCGTCCACCATGCTCAGGAGCTCGAAGGACCCCATGATGCGCGCCGGATCGAGCAGGTCGACGCCCTTGGGAAAGCCGGCCGGGTTGGGCGGATGCAGTGGTAAGTAGTTGAGCTTGTCGAACATCCAGAACAATGAGGTGGCGTCGAAATCGTCGCGTAGCGGGAACGCCTGCATGACCGTAGCGGCCTTCTCCAGCGGACTGCGGATGCGCGAGCGGACCGCGGCATCGGAGAGGAAGGCCGGATCGTCCGTGATGTCCTCGACCAGCCCGCGCACGCCGTAGTCGCGGGCGAACCGGGTGCCGAGCCGTTCGGCGGTCGCGGCATCAGCCTCCAGGCCCACCAGCTCGTGGTAGAGCTTGGCCGCCACGGCGCGTCCAGTGGAGGGGTGCTCAAGGAGTCGCTCGATGGCGCCGGGCAGGTCGTAGCGGTCGGTCGTGCCGAGGAAGGACTTGTACCCCGCGTCGTGGCGATCAGGCAAGAACACACCGCTCCAGGGTGGCGCATCGCGGTATTCGAAGCGACCCTTCTTCTCCGGGTGCGGGTAGTTGACGACCCAGCCGCTGGTGGCCCGGGCCAGCTCGGCAACGTCAGCCTGCGTGTACTCGCCCAGGCCGATGGTGTGCAGCTCCATGACCTCGCGTGCGAAGTTCTCGTTGGGGGCGTCGATGGCGTTTTGTTGGCCATCGAGGTACTGCAGCATGGCGGCGGAGGTGGAGACCGCGTGCAGCAGGTCAGCGAAGCTGCCGAGCGCGTGGCGGCGAACGGTGTCGTGGTACTGCCACAGGATGTAGGGGTTGTCGACCTTCTCGCCACTGACCGCGAGGAGGTCCTGCCAGAACCACACCAGCCGCTCGGCAAGGGGTTGACGCCCGGACGCGATGCGTTCCATCCACCAGGGGACGAGGCGCTGCCAGACCAGGTCGTAGTCGATGCTGTCCCAGTCGCGCGGTGCCTTGACGTCTGGTGGCAGCTGCGGCGGGCTGAAGTCGAGCATGGCGCTGGTCGCCGCTGCCACATCCGGCAACTCGGCGGCGAGGGCGGGGTGGGCGCCGATACCAAGCCGCCGCACCACGTGGGCGACGCGTTCCCGCTGGCTATACGTGGTCGGGATCGTTCGACTCCCAGCGCTCCAGCAGCCGCTCACGGAGCAGCTCCACCTGTGCGGCACGCGCCTTCTTGCGCGGCAACTCCCACAGCTTGGCGGCGGTCAGCACGCGGTAGTAGGTCCGCGTGATGGCGATGGCCAGGCCCATGCTGCCGTCGCGGTAGCCGCGGCCGCGAACGTACTGTCGCCAGAAGTAGCGGGCGGCTTCTCCGAACAACTCGCTGGGTCGGTCGACACGGCGGCCGCGAGCGTAGGCCTGGCGCGCCTCGATATCGGTATAACGGTCGACCTTGCGCACCAGGTCGGAGAGGTTACCGCCCGGAAAGTGCCAGATGGCCAGATCGGCATCGGCCGCGAGCTGGTGGCGGCGGGTGCCGGGTGCCGGCTCGATGGAGCGATGGATGCGGTCGGTCATCAGCAGCGAACCGGGTCGGAAGAAGCGCGCGTGTCGGCTGGGCCAGTTGTTCCCGTGCCTGATCCAGCGCCCCAGGATGACGTTGGCTCGCGGCACCAGCACGACATCGATGGGGGGCTCGGAGTCGGCCAGCTCCCGCAGGTGCGCTGCCAGCGTCGGCGGCACCATCTCGTCGGCATCGAGGATGAAGATCCAGTCACCGCTAGCCTTCGACACAGCGAAGCGACGCGCTGGGTCAGCGATGCCGCCGGTGCGGTCGTGCTGGTACACGGTCGCGCCCATCCGCTCGGCGATGGCGGCTGTCTCATCCTCGGAATGCTGATCGACGACGATGACCTCATCACACCACGGCAGCAAGGTGGAGAGCGCGTAGTGCAGTTGGTGCGCCTCGTTGAGCGCGATGACGACGCCGCTGATGCGAGCCATGGCTAGAACTGCACCTCGCCCACGGCCTTGGGCGCCTTCTTGAGCCGCTCCAAGTCGGCGGTATCGATGGGCGCGAGATCGGGATCGTGCGCCAGTCCCAACATCTCCTCCTTCAGGCACTGGTATTCGGCCGCACGACTGTGCGAAGCCAACTCATCCCACTGCTTGGCCTGCACCAGGAAGCGGTCCATGATGCGCACGACCGATACAGCGATGCCCGGGGCACCGTCGCGCCAGGCGCGCCCTTTGACGAACTCCTTCCAGGTCTGCCGCAGGGCCACCCGGAACCAGCGACGGGGACCGGGACGGCGTCCCGAGCGTGAGCGCTGCCAAGCCTGCACGGTGGTGTAGCGCTGCGACTTCCAGACCACGTCGGCGATGTTGTGATAGCTGTAGTGCCACAGGCAGCAGTCACGATCCATGGGCAGCATGATCTCTGTGGCGCCAGCTGCGGCGTGGAAGCCGCCATGCATCTCCACGCGGATGTCGATCCAGTCCTTATGGAAGAAGTGGCGCTTGGCATTTGGCCACCACTGCCCGTGCTGCATCTCACGCCCCAGGATGATGTTGCGACGCGGGATGCGCACCACGTTGGCTTCACCCGTCTCGGCGATCTGGCGCAGTCGGCGACCCAGCGCTGGATGCACCACCTCATCGGAGTCAAGCACCATCACCCAGTCGTGCTCGGTCATGGCCACGGACATCTCGCGGATGATCTCGACATAGCCGGTGGCTTCGACCTCGATCACCTTGGCGCCGCAGGCTCGGGCGATGCGCTGCGTGTCGTCGCTTGACTGTTGGTCGACGACAAGCACCTCGTCACACCAGGTCTTGAGCGATTCGACCGCATAGCGGATCGTCTCCGCCTCGTTCCAGGTGTTGATCAAGCCGGAGATCTTGACGGCCATGGCTAGCCTGCCCTGCCGCTGCCGAACCGGCTCAGGAGCCGGGCAGGTGGCGCTCTTGCGGGCCGGTGTAGATCACGTCGGGCCGGATGAGCTTGTCGGCCGCAGCCTGCTCGATGGCGTGCGCGGTCCAACCCGCGGTCCGCGCCATGGCGAAGGTGGCCGGGAAGAGATCGGGCGGCAGCCCCACACCCTGAAGGACCGCGGCGGTGTAGTACTCCACGTTCGTCTTCAGGGGTCGGTCGGGATAGCGCTCTTCCAGCACCCGCAGGGCCACATCCTCGACCGCCACCGCGAGCTCCAGCCAGTCGGCGATGGACGCCATCTGCAGGGCGACCTCACGCAAGGCAGCAGCGCGGGGATCGTAGGCGCGATAGACGCGGTGGCCGAAGCCCATCAGCCGCTCCTTGCGGTCGATGGCGTCGTTGATCCATTGCTCCGCCGCCTCGGGCGAGCCGATGGCGTTGAGCTGGCTGACGACTTCCGATGGCGCGCCACCATGCAGTGGACCCTTGAGCGCGCCGGTGGCACCAGCTACCGCGCTGGCGATGTCCGAGCGCGTGGAGGTGATGACCCGAGCCGCGAAGGTCGAGGCGTTGAAGCCGTGATCGGCAGCAACGACGAAATAGGCGTCGAGCGCGCGGGCGGCGGCGGCGTTCGGCACCTCACCGTTGAGCTGATAGAGGAACCCGGCCGTGGTGTCAAGGTCGGGATCGGGCGCGATCGGCTCCAGGCCCTGGCGCAAACGACCAAAGGCGGCCAATGCCGAAGGCGCCATGGCCGTGATCTCGCGGGCCTGCTCGACCGTCGGCGGCCAGGCCGTTCGATGCGTGGCGCCCCAGACGGAGAACGCGGTACGCAGGGCATCCATGGGGTGGGCGCCTTCGGGCAGGTCGCGCAGAGCCGCCACGATGGGCTCATCAAGGGGGGCGCAGGGCAAGTGCGCCTCGGTCAGCCATTCGTCGGCCCAGAGCAGGTGTGCGACCTGAGCGAAGCTACCCTCGCGAACGAGCTCACCGATGGGGTAGCCGCGATAGAGCAGCCGGCCGTTGGCGCCATCGACGAGAGAAAGCGCGGTCTCCCCCGCGAGGACGCCCGCGAGACCGGGTGAGTAGGGACGGTCGTCGTTCGTCGTCATGGCGGGCAGTCTAGTGCGCCTTGGCATGCACCGTGGCGTGCGTCGACGCCGCTCAACACCCCTCGATGACGCTCAGTCGCCTTCGAGGCGCACGCTCAGCCCTCTTCGACGACCGCTCCGGCCTCCCGCATCTGGTCGAGCGCGCGAGCGCCGTCACCCGCTGCCAGGTCCACGGCGCGGATGGCTGCGGCCAGCACCGTCGTGGGGTAGCCGAGCGTGCGCGCGTCGAGCGCGGTGGCCAGCACACAGTAATCGGTGGCCAATCCGGCGATGACGACACGCTCGATTCCGGCTGCCCGAAGCAGGCCATCCAGTTCGGTCGGCTGGGTCACGCCGGACACGGGATCGCGCATGGTGAAGCCGCTGTAGCCGTCCTCGCCGTTGCCGCCCTTGCGTACCACCGGCCCCTCGACGCGCAGGCCGGGATGGAGCTCCGCGCCCCAGGTGTTGGCGACACAGTGGACGGGCCAGAGGCCGCCGTCCTTCTCGAAGTGCGGCGTGACCGGTGGATGCCAGTCCTGCGTGTAGAAGACGTGCGCACCGGCTGCGGTGGCCGCCTCGATCTCGGCGTTGATGAGCGGTACGACCTCGGCACCACCAGCCACGGCAAGCGAGCCCGCCGGATCGGCGAAGTCGTTCTGGACATCGATGAGGAGAAGCGCGGTGGTGGAGTCGTAGGCGGGCATAGGACGATGCTAACCCGGCCGCCAACCCGGCCGCCAACCCGGCCACCCACGTAGCGCCCGCCAACCCGGCCGCCAACCCGGCCGCCAAGCCCGCCACCTACACGGCGCCCAAGCCCGCCACCTACACGGCGCCCGCCTCGGATGTGCCTGGCAATCACGTAACTGACCGACGACCTACCCTATCGGTCGCTCCTTTGCCCTGGAGGCAAACAAGACGCACGCTCGGCCGGGATCAGGACTCTCACGCAAACCACCGACTGGTCGCTACGCGAGCACGTACGTTACGTGCGTGGTAGTCAAGTGCCGATCCGTTGATCGGTGGGCGATGCTGATCCCAACCGGGTCCCCGAGCCCGACGACGAAGCCCCGTCGCCAAGTGCTCTAGCATCGGCAGTCCAGATGTCACCTGCCCAGCCCACCACGCACGCCTCCAACGATGCCCAGACGTGGTCGATGTTCCTGGTCCTGGCTGCCATCTGGGGCAGCTCGTTCCTCTTCATCAAGATCGGCCTCGACGAAGGCATCCACCCCATGACGCTGGTGAGCCTTCGAACGGCCTTCGCCAGCTTGATGCTGGGGGCCGTGCTCCTGGCACGTGGTGGTCGGCTGCCGCTGCGGTGGGATATCTGGAAGCGGATGGCATTCCTGGGCACCACCAATATCGTCATCCCGTTCGTGCTCATCGCGTGGGGCCAGCAGTACATCCCCTCGGGCATGACCTCGATCCTCAACTCCACAGTGCCGCTGTTCACCATCCTGCTGGCAGCCATCGCCCTGACCGATGAGCACATCACCGTGGCCCGCCTGGCCGGGATCGGGATCGGCATGGGCGGCGTCGTCTTGCTGGCACTGCCGAACCTGGAGGCGGCACAGACCGACGATGACGCCCTCCGGGCGGTAGTGGGCATGCTGGCCGTGGTACTGGCGGCCATCTTCTACGCGGTGGCCGCTGTGTACACCCGTCGGCGTCTCACCGGGCACGCCATCATCGAGCGCGCGGACGGCTCCTTTCGGGCGCCATCTCCCGGCGAGATCTCGTTCGGCAGCGCCTTCGCGGCCTTCCTCATCATCACCGTCCTGGCCGTGCTGTTCGAGCGGCCCGCTGACGGCCTCTACGCCCTGCCGGCGAGCGGCCTGGGCTGGCTGGCGATGATCTGGCTGGGCGCGCTCGGCACCGGCGTGGCCTACTTGCTGTTCTTCCGTCTCATCGAACGCTGGGGCGCCACCCGCACAACGCTCGTCACCTACGTCATCCCAGTGGTGGCCATCGCGCTCGGCTTCATCTTCCTGGGCGAACGCCTGCTGCCGTTGGAGATCGCGGGCGCGGCACTCATCATCGCAGGCGTCGTGTTGGTCAATGCCAGCGTCGGCCAGCGACCGCTCTTCCAGCGTCCCACAGTGGAGGCGCCGGTCGAGTGACCTCGCAGCCGCGCCTGCCTGACCCGTCGCCGTCAGTCGGTCGACTCTATGTCGGCACCAGTGGCTTCGCCTACCCCGGTTGGGTGCCCAGGTTCTATGCGCCCGGCAAGGCCAGTCGCAAGCCGCTCGTCGCCTATGCCGCCCGACTGCCCGCGGTAGAGCTGCACAACACGTTCTTCCGCCGCCCCAACCAGCAGCAGATCACCAAGTGGCTGGGCGAGACCGGCCCCGACTTCCGCTTCTGTCCCAAGGCCCAGCGAGCGACGTCCTGGAACGCCTGGACGGAGGCCGATCCGAGCGCCTCGATCCGCTGGCTCACCGATGCGCTAGCCGGGTTCGGCGGACGACTTGGCTGTGTCTTGCTGTCCCTGCGCGGCACGACGGAGCGGGATGACGCGGCCCTGAAGCGGGTGCTGTCCGCCTGGCCGACTGACATCCCGCTGGCGCTCGAGCTGCTGCATCCGAGCTGGGCGTGCGACGCTGTCCACGATGCTGCTTCGGCTCATGGCGCGACGCTGGTGGCGACCGACTTGGTGGGCCGCGATGAACCCGAGCTGCGGCCCGGCCCGGTCGTGTATGTGCGCCTGCGCCGCGAGGCCTACACGCCCGACGACCTGGAGCGATGGGCAGGACGGCTGACATCGATGGTGCGCGCCGGTATGGACGCCTACGCCTTCTTCCGCCACGACGAGGACGGCACGATGGCCCTGAACGCGGAGTGGCTGCTGCGTCGGGTCAATGCGCTCGTCGGATGATGAGGCGAACGTCGGGCGATGAGGCGAACAGCGTAGGATGAGGGGACTCCCCTGATCCATCCGACTTCATCGTGCGAAGGAGACACCATGGCGAAGCCCAAGAAGACCGTCGTCAAAGACATGCAGGCAACGCTCGTCGAGCTGATCGATCTGTCCCTGCTGGGCAAGCAGGCCCACTGGAACGTGGTGGGCCCGCACTTCCGTTCTGACCATCTGCAGCTCGACGAGATCGTGGACAGCGCGCGCCTGGCATCCGATCGCGTGGCCGAGCGGCTGGCCACCATCGGCGCCTCGCCTGACGGGCGCGCCGAGACGGTCGCCACCAGCAGCGAGCTGGCGCCATTCCCGACCGGCTTCGTGCCCGGCACCGATACCGTCAAGCTCGTGACCGCCGCGATGGATACCATCGCGAGCCGCTTGGAGGCGCGCATCGTTCGCATCGCCGACGACGATCCGGTCAGCCAGGACATCCTCATCGGTACCACCGATGAGCTGGAAAAGGCGGCCTGGATGCTGCGAGCCCAGCTCGAGATGTAGCTGCCGGCGCTACGCGCCAGCTGGAGACACGGAGAAGCGGCGACTCGCCATCGAGCGGGCGCCGCTTCATGATCTGGCGATCGGGGATAGGGCGCCGACGAGTCAGGGGTAGGAGAGCGAGCCGTCGCGATAGCGGGACTGGGTCCAGCCGATGACATCGGCGCCTGCCGGATATCGGGCTGCCGCGGCCACGTCCACCTCGAGACCCAGGCCCGGTCGATCGTTCGGGTAGAGGTAGCCGGCGCGCAACTCCGGCAGGCCGGAGAAGATCTCACGCTCCGGCTCGGTGAAGGCGGGGAACTCCTGGATGCCGAAGGCGTGGCTGGCGACGTCGAGATGCAGCTGCGCCGTGTGGCCGATGGGCGAGGTGTCCTTGGGCCCGTGCCAGGCCGTCCGGACCCCGTGGGCCTCGCAGACCTGGGCCGCCCGCCAGGCCGGCGTCAGGCCCCCGATGGCCGACACATGCAGCCGCAGGAAGTCGATGTGACGCTGTGTCACGAGCGGCAGCCACTCGGCGGGGTGGACGAACAGCTCGCCCACGGCTTGGGGCGTCGTGGTCACCGCTCGCAGGCGCGCGTACCAATCGAGGTGCTCTGGCGGTAGCGCATCTTCGAGGAAGAACATCCGCAACGGCTCCAGCTCCCGTGCGAAATCGACCGCGTCGGACGGGGCCAAGCGGGAGTGCACGTCGTGCAGCAGCTCGATCTCGTCCCCCAGCACCTCGCGGAGCCTGGCCAGCGCCTCGATCGTCGTTCGCCGGTAGACCGCCGCATCGAAGTAGTCACCGGCAAGCGCTCCATCGGGCGGTGGGCCGGCCAGGCGTGCACCGCCGTAGCCCGCCGTCGCTGCCGCCAAGGTGCCCACCGCGTCGGGTGCCTTGCTCAGCTGGACCCTGACGTGCCGCACTCCCTGTTCGAGCAGCGACGCGGCCCGGTCGCAGAGCTCCTCGGCATCGCGTCCCGCCGCATGTTGGTAGACGGCGGCCGCCTCACGCACCTTGCCGCCCAGCAGGTCG
Organism: Candidatus Limnocylindrales bacterium; assembly: GCA_038251965.1. Classification (GTDB taxonomy): domain Bacteria; phylum Chloroflexota; class Limnocylindria; order Limnocylindrales; family CSP1-4; genus JAFMJV01. Next base: position 2,434 of record JBBSAV010000004.1, on the reverse strand, counting down.
TAGACCGGCATCCCGGCCAACTTGCCCTTGATGTCCCAGAGCGCCTGGTCCACGCCGGAGATGGCGTTGTTGACGACCGGCCCGTTGCGCCAGTAGCCGTTGGTGTGCATGAGTCGCCACAGCTCACCGATGCGCGCCGGGTCGCGCCCGACCAGCAAGGGCGCGAGGTACGCCTCGACGACCTCTACCACTGCCCGGTGGCGCTGCGTGAAGGTGGCGCAGCCCCAGCCATAGAGGCCCGGCTCGGAAGTCTGCACCTTCACCAGCACGAGGTTCTCCGTGGTCGGGCGGGTCGTGATGACCTTGACTGATTCGATGTGCAGCATGGCTACTTCGCGGTGCCCTGGGCCAGGAAGCCGCCGTCGATGACGAAGTCCTGTCCGGTGATCCAGGCAGCGTCATCGCTCAACAGGAAGGCCACCAGGCCGGCCACGTCCCCTGGCGTCCCGAGGCGTCCCAGGGGATACATGCCGAGGGTCCGACGGTGTTCGGCTTCAGGATCTTGTTGGGCAGCCAGGTAGCGCTCGTACATGGGCGTATCGATGGTGCCGGGACAGACGGCGTTGCAACGGATGCCGTGTGGGGCGCCGTCCATGGCCACGCCGCGCGTCAGGCCCAGGACCGCGGCCTTGCTGGCCGAATAGGATGCCTGCCCGGGCCCGCTGTTGTAGGCCATGATCGAGGCGCAGTTGACGATGGAGCCACCGCCGGCCGCACGCATGGGGTCGAAGGCGTGCTTGGCGGCGAGCATGTAGCCGGCGACATTGACGTCGAGCATGAGACGCCAGTCGTCGAGGGTCAGCTGCTCGACCGGCGCACCGACCATGATGCCGGCGTTGTTCACCAGGCCATGTAGGCGGCCATCCTCCCCGGCCGCGACGCGGACGGCTTCGCGTACCGCCTCCTCATCCGCCACGCTTCCTTGCACCGCGCGCATGCCGGTCATGACTGTGTCAACAGGGGCGATGTCGAGGATGGTGACCTGCGCTCCCTCGTCGGCCAGACGCTGGGCGATGCCGGCTCCGATGCCGCTGGCGCCGCCGGTGACCAGCATCCGCCGGCCGATGAATCGCTCCATGCCAACACGATACCCGCCTTCGGCTCCTATCGCGCTCGACCCCGACGCTCCCACCAGCCAGGGCCGTACACCGAAAGCAACAGCAGGACCACCACGACCGATGCTACGAGCAGGGCGATCACGAGGTCTTCGGTTGCGCCGGCCACGATGAGGAAGATGAGAGCGGCCAGCGCGATGGTGCCGATAAGGTGCAGCACTCGTCGGGTCGTCGGGTCGTCGCGACGGTATGCATCGGCCACAGCGCCCGGCGCGGCACCGATTCCCGATCGCACGTCCGAGACGAGGGTCGGGAGGTCCAGGAGTCGTTGGCCATCGTCGCGGAGCAGTCGTACCGCCGACGCTTCGAGCAGGTCCTCGGTGACCGCTGCGGTGACCAGGTCCAGGAGCGCGGCCTGGGAATCAGCGCGATCGCGCGGGCTGTAGGGAACGCTGGTCGCGATGAGGTACGCCCACAAGCCCGCGTCGCCGAGCCGCGCGGTGTAGGCCTCCGTCACCACCTCGCGTGCTTCATCTAACATCTCGCCTCTGCCGGCGTCATCCGCAAGCTGCTCGGCCCGGATCCGGGCACGTTCCAGTTCACGCTCGGGACGTCGCCCGTCGCTGGCCCGGATCGGCACACCCTGCCGAGCGATGTGATCGAGGATACGCACGACCCGCTCCCCGGCGAGCTCGTCGGCGGAGCGCGATCGACGTCCGCCTTCGCGGGGATGGTCCTCAGTCGAGATCACCTGACGATGTTCGCACCTATGCGCCAGTCGTCAACTCGGTTCGCCTTCACGCGGACGGGATACGTCAGGTTGTCGCGATCCTCTCGATCGTGGCTTCGACGGCGACGGCATACACGTCGGTCACCGGGAACTGCTCGGCGGTCGCCATCTTCGCGTAGCCGTCCGGCCACGAGGGGTAGACCGTGATGACGGGCGGCCAAGGCCGCTTTTGTCGGAGTCCGAAGACCTCCTCACATGCCTCGCAGGTCGCTGCCCAGTCGTCGTTGAGCTCTGCAAGGAGCTGGAGGTCGAGAAGGTCATGGAAACGCACGTTGTCCTCACCGCTCGTCTTCACCTCGGTGCAGGCATGCAGCTTCTGGGCAACCTGGTAGCTGATGGGCATGCAAGGGATAGGCTCGATGGCCGGCAGACCGAAGATGGTCAGGTCAGGCGATGCCTCGAGTACATCGAGACGGTCCAGATCGACCGAACCACCCTCTGATGGTGAGACCTCCAGGTAGATCTTGGCCCAGGGCCTCTGCTGGTACTCGACCCGGACCTGTTGGCGGAGGGCTCCAGTCGGACCGAGCACATGGGGCTTGCCGATCATGCGAACGACGAAGTCGCCGACGGGATGGTGCGGCGCCTC
>JBBSAV010000003.1:0-75199 GCA_038251965.1 Candidatus Limnocylindrales bacterium | reverse complement strand
GGCGCCCTTTCGCCCGACGACGACGTCCAGGACCGCGAGACGCTCGTCTTCACCGAGGCTGCGGTTCTCGCCGTTGCTTCCCAGCGCCAGGTACCCCTGGATCCCGGAGGTGGCGTAGCGCGCCATGTTGGCCTCCAGCGCCCCCAGGTCCAGGTCCTCGTTGACGGCGAACGGCGTGCAGATCGGCGCGTAGACACCGGCCAGCGACGGGGCGCTGCTCATGGCTTCCGCCTTCCTTCCTGTCTCCTCACACGCCGAATCCCGGCGCGCCGGCCGCGATCAGCTCGTCAAGCAGGCGATCGACAGTGACCTGCTCGGCCTGATCCAGCACGGGTGCCGGATGACGCATGAACTCGGTCGAGAAGACCCCTTGGCGGCGCAGATGGCGTTTGGCGCTGAGCACCAGAAGATGGAGTGTTGCCGTCTCGAATGAGAGCAAGGGAAGGATCTGGCGATAGCGGCGGCTGGCTGTCTCGACATCCCCTCCACGAAGGGCGCGATCGATGGCCAGCAGCGCCGGACCCAGGTCGCTGCCGGGCATACAGCCCACGGCTCCTCGCTGGACCTGCTCAAGGTAGCCGATGCCGCCCCACCCGGCCACGATCTCGACTCCCGCCTGGTGCGCCGCGGACGTCTTGGGTCCCGCACCCGGGATCTCAGCCTTGAGCGAGGTGACCAGCGGATGTGCCCGCACCGCGGCTTCGATGAGACCCACCGTCATGGTGACGCCCGATACTTGCGGTGAATCCTGCATCAGCACCGGGACCCCGCCCGCTTCCGCGACGGCCGCGAAGTGGCGCACGATGCCCTCGTCGCCGCCTGCTGCGCTTGGTGGCAGGACCATGACCCCGTCGGCGCCGAGCTCGGCGGCTCGACGCGCTCGATCGGCCGCGATCGTAGTCGCCCCGTCGATACCCACGATCAGGCGCACCCGCCCTCCGATCGTCTCGGCCGCGCTCTCAACCACTCGGTCACGCTCGCTCTCAGTCAGCGTCCATGACTCTGATGCCAAGCCGGGCACGACCAGCCCGGCAACGCCCGCCTGTACGAGGCGCTTCACGAGCGCCGTCAACTCCCCGTAGCGGATGGGTTGGCCGGGAGCGTCCTCGAATGGGATCTGCAGGACCGGCTGGATGCCTGAGAACGGCCCTGCAACAGGCGTCGTCATGCTGCGTCTCCTTGCTCCGTCGCCGGGTCTCCTTGCCCTTGGCCCAACCAGCGGGCCGCCGCCACCAGCAGCGGACCCTGGCCCCACGGTACCGTGAACCCCTTGGGGACGTGGTGGTAGTGGCTATCAGCGGTGGACGACCAAACGGCCGCCGAGACGTCCCGCAGCACACCACGGTCGTCGACCATCGAGAGTGTCGCACGCCACGCCGCCTCGGCCGCCGACTCGTGCGTCTCCGGATCGAGCACGCCGTCATCGATCCCGCGCCGCAATCCGGCGGCCATGAAGGCCGAGGTCGATGCCTCGGTACCGGAGTCAGGCATGTGAGCGACGGCATACCAGTCGCCGCCAGGGCGCTGACAGCGGACCATCGCATCGGCCAGTGCGCGTGTCGCGTGCGAGACGGTGGGTCGAGACCGATGCGTGTCGGGGATGCCCCGCAGGACGTCGAGCAATCCCAGCAGCGCCCAACCCTGACCGCGCGACCAGCCCAGTGCGTATGGCTGGCCAGTACGCTCCAGCCAGAAGTGATGGAACAGACCGCTAGCGGGGTCTTGCAGCATCGAGACGTAGGCCAACGCCTGGCCGATGCCCAGCTCGACGAGCTCATCGTCGCCCACGAGTCGACCAAGCTGCACGAAGAATGGCGGGTCGAAGTGGAGGCAGTCGACGTACACGCCCTGCCCGGGGTCTGCCATCAAGGTCTGCTCGGCAGCGGGTAGGACGGCACCGCTGTAGGGTTCCCTGAGCGGGGCCCTGGCGAACGAGACCCAGGCGCCGTCGCCGATCACGGGCCGGGAACGCAGGAAACTGGCGAGGTCCTTGGCGACCTGAACGACGACCTCATCGCCGTATCGCTCCCCGATGAGACACATCGCGAGCCCAGGGGCGGTGTTGTCGAGCTCGCGATAGGGACGCCCACAGGTTGCCCAGCCCCGGATGAACCCGCGCGCGAAACTCGCCCAGCGTCCGTCGCCGAACAGCTCACTTGCGGCCAGCAGGCCTTCGAAGCCGATGGAGTCGCCGTAGAACCAACCCTGGAAGTCGTAGTCAGCCAGCGAGTCGGCGGCGCGTCTGAATCGGTCCAGATCTGGTTGGGGCCTCTCCGTCGTCTTCATGTTGCCTCTTGACACCCGTGAGTCGATAAGACATAAAATACTGATTAATGATTTATAACGCAAGGCGTTCGGAAACCTTTCGCCGGCGAGGCATCCACTCCCAAGTGGTCTCTGAGCTTGGCTCGCGGATCGTGGCAGGGCACTACTCGAGTGGAGCGGTCCTGCCCAAAGCGGACTCACTCGCCGATGAGCTTGGCGTGAGCCGTACGGTCGTGCGGGAAGCCACCCGAGTGCTTGCCGAGAAGGGACTGGTCGAATCGCGCCAGCGCGCCGGCACACGTGTGCGCGAACGGCTGGACTGGGATCTGATCGACCCGGAGGTCATCGCCTGGCAGCGGTCCGCAGGCCCGGATGTCACCTTCTTCCGTGACCTTTCGGAGGTCCGCATGGCCATCGAGACGACCGCAGCCAGACTCGCCGCCGAGCGGGCCACGCCGGACCATATCGATCACATGCGCGTGTGCTATGCCCAGATGGAGGGGGGTATGGATGACCCCCACGCCTACCGTCAGGCCGACCTTCGGTTGCACGACGAGATCTTTCTTGCTGCCGCCAACCCGCTCCTGATCCAGATCAAGCGCTCCATCTCGGAGGGGCTGATCGCGAGTCGCGACATCACGACCCGGGAGCGAGAGGCGAGCGTGCGGGCGATGCCGGCCCATCTCCGAGTCATCGACGCCATCGCAGCGCACGACGCCACAGAAAGCGCGGCTGCGATGGCCGGGTTGCTGCGGCAAGCCCTGGTGGACATCGAGTCGATCATCGGAGGCGACCAGCAGGTCACGTCCGACCAGCAGGTCACGTCCGACAAGCAGGTCACGTCCGGCGAACAGAGATCCGCATGACTGACGCCGCGGGCTCGCCGCTCTCTGACCGGCCCACGGCACGTGAACTGCTGGCACGTGTCGCGGATCGCACGCTGGCGTTCGACTTCAGTGTCTGGCAGTGGGGCGACGCCATCGCCATCGATGGCTTGCTCGACGCATCCGAGTTGTTGGGATCGCCACGCTATCGCGAATTCGTGGCAGGCTTCTATCGGCGCTGGGCCAAGCGCCCCCTGGGCTGGATGGATCACCTCACGCCCGGCGCGGCGCTGTTACGACTGCCCGATCCAGATAGTCAGGACTCGTTCCTTGAGGCCGCCGAGCGCCTTGCAGCCTGGCTCCGCGATGCGCCACATACGGAGGCCGGGCTGCCACTCTATCGGCCGGACGCGGGCACGGTCCGCCACAGTTGCTGGGTCGACACCATCTATCACGAGCCATCGTTCCTGCTGCGGCTGGCCGATATGACGGGCGAGGATGCTCATCGTGCCCACGCGGTCTCGGTCTGGAGTAGCCACACGGCCGCGCTGTCGAGCGACGGAGGCCCGTTCCTGGCGCACTCGTATGAATCAGCCAACGGGCTCATCCGCGGCTACGGCTGGGGTCGAGGTAACGCCTGGGCCCTCCTGGGCATGGTCGATGCGATCGAGCTCATGCCCGCACGGATGTCCGACCGTGCGGCGTTGGTGGCGGAGTTCGAGTCGCTGGCCGAAGCGATCGCCGATGTCCAACAGCCCAATGGCCTGTGGCGCACCCAGCTGCACGATCGTGAGGCCTACCTCGAGTCGTCGTGCACGGCCATGCTCGGAGCTGCGTTCACCAAGGCGCGCCGGCTGGGCCTGTTGCCTGAGCGGTACGGTGAGGCTGCCGAACGCGCCTGGATGGCGGCCCTGCCGTACTACGACGACGAGGGTCGCTTCTTCGGAGTCTCCGCCTGGACCCACGCCGCCATCAACCACGTCGAGGACCCGTTGTACTACCGCACGCTACCGACTGAGATCAACTGGTGGGGCCAGGGTGCCGCTCTTCGGGCGGCAGCAGAGCGAGTGAGGGCAGGTCTGACGTGAACGATTCGACTCACGCGCCGGAACCGGCGGGCGCACTTGCCGGCATCCGCGTGCTCGATGCGACGCAGATGCTGTCAGGGCCCATCTGCACGATGCGCCTGGCCGACCTGGGTGCGGACGTGCTCAAGATCGAGCCGCCCGGGACGGGTGACTGGACGCGCACTCACGGTTTCGCCAATGCCTATGTCAATGGCGAAACCACGGCCTATCTCGGGCTCAACCGCAACAAGCGCAGCGTCACGCTCAACCTCAAGCATCCCCAGGGTCAGGCAGCGTTCTACGAGTTGGTGGAGAGCGCCGACGTCTTCATCCAGAATTACCGTGTCGGCACCGCCGAGCGGATCGGCGCCGGCTACGACAAGCTCAGCTCGATCAACCCACGCCTCGTCTACTGCTCGATCTCAGGCTACGGTGAGACGGGGCCATACGCGGGCCGGCCGGGCCAGGACCTGGTCGTACAGGGCTACAGCGGCTCGCTCTTCTCGGTCGGCTCCAGCGAAGATCGGCCCACGCCGGGGCCGTTGTGGGCAGCCGACACCATGACCGGCTACCAGGCCGGCATGGGTATCCTCAGCGCATTGCTCGCGCGCGAACGTATCGGCCGCGGACAGAAGGTGGAAGTCAGCATGCTCGCGGTGGTCATGGACTGCCAGGCACAGGAGCTGACCACGTACCTCAACCTGGGACTGATGCCGGAGCGCACCCACGCACCCTCGGCGCACGCGTGGGTGACCGCACCCTACGGCGTCTATCGCACCGCGGATGGCTGGATGACCATCGCCCAGGTGCCTCTTGACGTGCTCGGCGAGGCTCTCGACGACGACCGCTTGCGGGCCATGACCGACTGGGATGACGGCGTCAGGCACCGAGATGAGGTGTACGAGATCGTCGAAGCCATCATCCCCACTCGCACCACGGCCGATTGGCAAGCCATCTTCGACGACCACAAGCTGTGGTGTGGCCCCGTGTATGACTACGCAGCACTGGAGGCCGACCCACATGTCCGAGCGACGGGCATGCTGACGTCGGTCCAGCACCCCACGCATGGCGAGCTGCGCATGCCGTCACCGCCGCTGCGCATGTCCGAGACGCCACCCACCGTGCGGACCGCTCCACCGCTCCTCGGCGAGCACACCGAGGCGGTGCTTGCCGACGACCTTGGCTACTCCCCTGAGCGCATCGCCGCGATGCGGGACGCCGGGGCCATCTGATGCGGAGGCGAACATGACCCAGCTCAGCTCCGAGGACCTGGTCTATGTGGTCGACGGCGCCATCGCGCGGATCACCCTGCGACGGCCCGACAAGCTCAATACCGTGACCGCGGCCATGGGTCGTCAACTCTTCGAGATCGCCGAGGAGATCAACCGGGACGATGCGGTGCGCGTCGCCATCCTGACGGGGACCGGCGAGCGTGCCTTCTCGGCCGGCAGTGACGTGAAGGTCCTCGATGACTACGGCACCAACTTCCAGCTACGCAACCGCAAGGATTACTGCAGCGCGGTGTGGTCCATCCGCAAGCCGCTCATCGCGGCAGTGCGTGGCTACTGCATCGGTGGCGGTCTGGAGCTGGCCCTGTCCTGTGACATCCGCGTCGCTTCGGAGACGGCCAAGTTCGCGGCCGGCGAGATCAAGCTCGGCTGGAACGGTGGTGCCGGTAACACCCAACTGCTGCCCCGACTGGTGGGCTATGGCAAGGCCATGGAGATGGCCCTGACCGGCGACCCGGTGAGCGCTGCCGAAGCGCGGGCCGACGGCTTGGTGCAGCAGGTCGTCCCCGATGACGAGCTCGAGTCGGCGGTGGACGCGCTAGCCGATCGCATCGCTGCCAACGCGCCCATCGCGCTGCAGGTCACCAAGCATCTCGTGCGGATGTCAGAGAACACCGGGGTCGACACTGGATTACGCTGGGAAAACGACCTCTTCGCCTATTGCTTCACCACCGAGGATGCTCAGGAGGGCATCCGTGCCTTCACCGAGAAACGAGCACCGGACTTCAAGGGACGCTAACGAATTTCCACCGCGAGAGGGAGATCGCCATGGAGATCAGCCAAGGGATCCATCGCATCGAGGCGCCACTGGGCGACCGCTTCAACGCGCTCTATCTGCTGGTCGGAAGCGACGCGTCGTTGCTGATCGACACGGGTCTGGCGCCGGACATCGAGGGTACGCTGCTGCCGTATCTCGACTCCATCGATCATGTCCCCGAGCGCATCCGCTACGCCATCAACACGCACTCGGACTACGACCACATGGGCGGCAACGCGGCACTGCGTGCGGCGGTCCCGTCGGTGACCCTGATGTGTGGGGAGCTCGACCGCCCCATGATCGAAGACCTGGAGCGGATGATCACCCTGCGCTACGGGGAGTTCGCGGCCGAGCATGGACTCGACGACACCGACGAGACCAAGGCCTGGATCCGCGAGAACGCCGAGGCCGCGCCAGTCGACATCGGGATCACGGGCGGCGAGCGGCTGCACCTCGGCGGTGGCTGGCACGTGGAAGTTCTGCATACGCCCGGGCACTCGCTCGGCAGCATCAGTGTGTGGGATCCTCGGAGCCAGTCGTTGGCCATCGGCGATGCGGTGCTCTGGGATGCTGTCCTTCTGGCCGACGGAGCGCCCGCGTTCCCGCCCACCTACCGCTACCTGGAGTCATACCAGGCCACCATCGAGCGCTTCCAGGGCATGGCCATCGAGCGCCTGCTCACTAGCCACTATCCGGTGTACCAAGGGCCGGCCGTCAGCGGCTTTCTCGATGGCAGCCGCGCCTACATCGACCGAGTCGATGACGTCCTCCTCCGCGCGCTGCAAGACGACGCGCCGCTCAGGCTCGCCGATCTCACCGTCCGACTTGGGCCCGATCTCGGCGACTGGCCCGATCCCGCCAGCCAATACCTCTGCTATCCGCTCTTGGGCCACCTTGAGAGGCTGGAACGCCGCGGCTTGGTCTTGCGGACCCGTGCTGACCGAAGGGAGGTGGCCTGGCACCTATCGGATTGAGCCATCGCGCCCCGGCAGCGCTTGTCGCGGGCCGGATCGACGGCATGACCCATCGACACGCAGCCACCACATGGAGAACGACAACATGAAACGATACCAACGGTTCGCAGTGGCACTGGCTTCCATCGCCATCGCCGCTTCGGCTATCCCGGTCGCGGCCCAGGACGCCTCAGGCGAGGACGTCGTGGTCTATGGGCTCTATAAGCGCATGGACCAGGGATGGTTCCAGAACGAGGCCAAGGGGGCAGAAGACAAGGGTGCCGAACTCGGCATCAAGGTCGTCACCCTCGACAACCAGTTCGACCCCAATGTCATGTCGGCCAACCTCGACAATGCCATCACCGAGGGCGCCAGCGGCATCCTCATGGTGGTGCCTGACCAGCAACTGGGCGCCGGCGTCATCGAGAAGGCCAGGGCCGCAGGCATCCCGCTCATCGCCATCGATGACTCGATCGTCGATGCCAACGGCGATCCGGCGCCGTTCGTGGGCATGAACACGGCCCAGATCGGCACGGACGTGGGCACCATGCTGGCAGGGTTCGCTAACGATGGCGGCTGGTTCGATCCCGCGGATCCCAACTCCCTCAAGGTCGCAGCCCTGACCTTCAGCACGCTGGACGTCTGCAACCAGCGCACCGATGCCTCGAAGGCCGCCATCCTCGAAGGTGTCCCTGGCCTTTCTGAGGACGCCATCGTCGAGGTGGACTATGAGGGTGCCAACACCGACGGTGGCCTGCTCGCCATGCAGGGCCTGCTGACGGCCAATCCGGACGTCACGCACTGGCTCGTGTACTCATGCAACGAAGAAGGCGTCGTGGGCGCCGTCCGTGCCCTGGAGGCGGCCGGCAAGGATGCCGACTCGTGTGGTGTCGGCCTGGGTGACGGCGCGCTGGCCAAGATCGAGATGCTCGAGAAGCAGTCGGCCGGCTACTGCGGAAGCCTCTATGTCGACTCCCGCAAGCACGGAGCGGTGGGCGTCCAGGCGATCTACGACTACGTCGTGAACGGCACCGAGATCCCCCTGGAGCAACTCCAGGATGGCATCAAGGTGACCGCGGACAACGCGGCTGAGGTCTTCGGAAGCTAGGTATCTGCGGGGATCCGCCGCCGTGGCCATGCCGCGACGGCGGATCCCTTCATGACAAGGACAGCCATGAGCGATGCCATCGCCTTCGAGGCCATCACCAAGGACTTCCCCGGCGTGCGTGCCCTTGAGGACGTCTCGTTCGCCGTGCGAGGCGGTGAGATCCATGCCCTGATGGGCGAGAACGGCGCAGGGAAGTCCACGTTGCTGCGTATCCTCGGTGGTGACCACACGCCCGAGTCGGGCGAGACCATCGTGGCCGGTATCAAGGTGGAGTTGGCGACTCCCCATGTGGCCCTGGAGCACGGCATCAGGGTGATCTATCAGGAGCCCAACCTGGTGCCCGGCGTGAGCGTCGCCGAGAACCTCTTCGTCGGTCGTCTCCCTCGACGAGGGTTGATCCTTGACCGACGCAAGTTGAACGCGATGGCTGAGCGAGAGATCGAGCGCCTTGGGGCGACCTTCGCTCCCGACGACCTGCTGTCCGACCTCAGCACGGCCCAGCGGCAGATGGTCGAGATCGGCAAGGCGCTCGCCGCGAACGCTCGCATCCTCGCCCTTGACGAGCCCAGTTCCTCGCTCTCGAGCCGGGAGGTGGACCATCTCTTCAGCGTCCTCCGGCGTTTGCGTGAGGATGATGTCGCCATCATCTACGTGTCCCACCGACTGGCCGAGGTGATGACCCTCAGTGACCGCATCACCATCCTCCGAGACGGCCGACACGTGGGTACCGTCGAGACTGCCGCGACCGACGAACAAGCGCTCATCCGCATGATGGTCGGGCGCGACGTCGACCGGCTCTTCGCGCACACCGAACGCGACCTGGGTACGCCCATGCTCGAGGTCAAGGGGCTGACGACCGAACGCATCGCTGACGTCAGCTTCAGCGTGCGTGGCGCGGAGGTCGTCGGCGTCGCGGGCCTGATGGGATCCGGTCGAAGTGCCCTCGCGCGCGCCATCTACGGGCTCGACCCCATCGTGGCGGGGAGCGTCGCGGTGGATGGGCGGGAGCTCGCCATCTCGGGACCGGGCGACGCCATCCGGGCCGGCATCGCACTGTGCCCTGAAGACCGCAAGCGTGATGCGCTCGTCCTGCAGCGCTCCGTGGCGGAGAACGTGGCCCTGACGTCGCAGGGTCGCTTGGCCCGCTTTGGCTACATCGACCGCGGACGAGAGGCAGAGCTGGTGGACAGCTACGTCCGCGACCTGCGCATCAAGACCCCCGACCGCGACGTGCTGGTCGTCAATCTGAGCGGCGGCAACCAGCAGAAGGTCGTGCTTGCCCGCGCCCTTGCGATGCGTCCCCGCGTGCTCATCCTCGATGAGCCGACCCGGGGTATCGACATCGGCGCGAAGAGCGAGATCTATGCCCTGATCGAGGAGTTGGCAGCCTCGGGCATGGCCATCGTCCTTATCTCGTCCGAGCTGGTCGAGGTCATCGGCCTGGCCGACAGGATCATCGTCATGCGCGACGGATCGATGACCGGCGAGCTCGCCGGTGCGACAGTTACCGAGGAGGAGATCTTGACCTTGGCGATGGTTCCGGTGATCGCTCCCGTGATCGCTCCTGCAGCCCTGGACATCACCGCATGAGCTCGGCTCCACCCGCCACTAGCAGGACCCGACGCCCCAGGCTCCAGCGGTTGTTGCCGCCAGAACAGCGTGGCGTCTTGACGGCGCTCATCGTCCTGTGTGTCATCCTCGCCATCGCCTCGCAGTACTTCCTGACGCCGGCCAATATCGCCAACCTATTGGTCGGCGTCGCCCTCGTCGGGATCGTGGCTGCGGGTGAGACGTTCGTGATGCTCTCAGGCGGCCTCGACATCTCGGTCGGGTCCATCGTCGCGTTCTCCGGCGTGGTGGCGGCCATCGTCCTCACCGCCACGCACAACGCCGGCGCAGCGGTGTTCGCGGGGGTGGCCACGGGCGCCGTCTCGGGCATCCTGAACGGACTCATCATCACCACGCTGCGCATCAACGCGCTGATCGTGACGCTTGCCACGATGTCGATCTTCCTGGGACTGACGTACATCGTGGCCGGTGGCAAGGCTGTGGGTGCGACCGATGCCACGTTCTCGTGGCTCGGCAACGGAAATGTGCTGGGCATCCCCAATCCCATCATCGTGCTCGTACTCGTCTTCGTCATCGGCCACTTCGTCCTTGCCTACACCACACTCGGGCGAAATATCTACGCCATGGGTGGGAATGCCGAGGCCGCTCGCCTGTCAGGCATCAATCTGACCCGCTACCGCATCGGTCTCTACACGACCTCGGGTGCTCTCGCCGGCCTGAGCGGCGTCATCCTGACAGCGCGATTGGGCTCGGGCCAGCCGATCGCGGGAGCCGGCGTGGAGTTGACGGCCATCACGGCCGTGGTGCTCGGTGGGACGTCGCTGTCGGGTGGTGTCGGTTCGATGTTCGGGACAGCCCTCGGTGTGCTGGTGCTGGGTACGCTCAGCAATGGCCTCATCCTGTTGCGCGTCCCCGCCTTCTATCAGTACCTCACCCGCGGCGCGGTGCTGCTGCTGGCTGTGGGCCTCGACCACTATCGTGGCCGCATCAGCACCATCATGAGCCGGAGGACTTCTCGTTGAGGGAGCCCGTGGTCGGACGCAAGGTCAGGCTCGGTTTCATCGGCGCCGGTTGGTGGGCGACCGTCAACCACATGCCCATCCTGGCGGCGCGTGACGATGTCGAGATGGTCGCCGTGTCCCGGCGCGATCCGCAGTTGCTGCGCGAGGTGCAGGAGAAGTTCGGCTTCGAGTTCGCCTTCACTGACTACCGTGAACTGCTGCAGCTGGGACTCGACGGCATCCTGGTGGGTTCGCCGCACGCCGCACACCATGAACATGCGCTCGCGGCACTCCAGAGTGGCGCCCACGTGCTTTGCGAGAAGCCGATGACGCTCGATCCGGCGCAGGCGTGGGAGCTGGTGCATGAAGCGCGGGCGCGTGGTCTGCACCTGCTCGTCCCGTACGGCTGGCACTACAAGCCGTTCATCCGCGAGGCCAAGCGCCTCATGGACCAGGGCGTGGTAGGCGAGGTCGAGTACGCGTTGTGCCACATGGCCTCACCCACGAAGGGGTTCTTTGCCGGGGGCGGTGGGCCACCCGAGCAATGGCAAGCCACCATCTCCGGCCCCGATCCGGGTACCTGGCAACTGCCCGAGCGTGGTGGTGGCTATGCCCATGGTCAGATCAGTCACTCCAGCGCGCTGCTCTTCTGGTTGACGGGCTTGCACGCCACCCGTGTGGCTGCGCTCATGACGCGCCCCGGTTCGCGCGTGGACATGTACGACGCGGCCGCAGTCGAGTTCGGGGGCGGTGCCATCGGCACCATCTCCGGCGCCGCCACGCTCCCCGACAACGACAAGTTCCAGCTGGAGCTGCGTGTCTTCGGCAGCGACGGCGTACTGCTGCTGGACGTCGAACGGGAGCGCCTGGAGGTCCGACGTCACGATGGCATGCATGTCTCCCAAGAGGTCCCGGCAGGTGAGGGGGCGTACAGCTGCGAGGAGCCGCCAGCGCGTTTCGTCGAGCTCATCGGTGGGTACGGTGTGAACGAGTCACCGGGCGAGATCGCAGCTCGCACGGTCGAGCTCATCGATGCCATGCACCGCTCGGCGGCGTTGGACGGCGCGCCGGTCGAGGTCGACCCGGTCACATGACCCGCCGTTTCGAGTCGAGCGTTGCCATCGTCACCGGTGCCGGTCGCGGTATCGGAGAAGCGACCGCCAGACGGCTGGCCGCCGAAGGCGCGGCTGTCGTCATCGCCGAGTTGGATCCGGCGACCGGAGAACATGTGGCGTCCGGCGTCCGGGCCGATGGCGGCCGGGCTATCTGCGTCGCCGCCGATGTCACGCGCCCCGAAACCCTGGAGCGCCTGGTCGAGGCGACCTGTCAGGCCTTCGGGCCGCCGGACGTCCTGGTCAACAATGCGGGCATCGCCGTCTTCGAAGACCCCCTGACGCTGAGTGATGAGGATTGGCGGCGTTGCTTCGGCGTCGACCTCGACGGCGTCTGGTTCGCCACGCGTGCCGTGCTGCCAGCGATGCTCGAACGCGGCCGCGGTTCGATCGTCAACGTCGCGTCGATCCACTCCTTTGGCATCATTCCCCACTGCTTCCCATATCCGGTGGCCAAGCACGGAGTCATCGGACTGACTCGAGCCCTCGCGGTCGAGTACGGGAAGGCCGGCGTCCGCGTCAATGCTGTCTGCCCCAGTTACGTCGACACCCAGATCAGCAGCGACTACTACGCCAGCTTCCCCGATCCCGCCGCGGAGAGCCGCCGTGTCGATGCTCTGCATCCACTCGGTCGCATCGCCCGAGCCGACGAGGTGGCTGCCGCGATCGCCTTCCTGGCGGCTGATGAATGCGGCTTCATGACGGGTGTCAGCCTGATGGTCGATGGGGGACTCTCGGTCCTGGTGCACGACGTCCCGTGAACACATGAGCCTTCGAGTCACCGCGGTATCGACGCTCGTCGTAAACGCGCGCATGCGCAATTGGATCTTCGTGCGCGTGGAGACCGACCAGCCTGGGCTCGTCGGCTGGGGTGAGGCATCGATGGAGTGGCGGACGCGGGCCGTGGTGGGCGCTGTTGATGACCTGGCTCCACTCGTCATCGGTGAGGATCCCATGCGCGTGGAGCATCTCTGGCAAAGCCTGGACCGTCACCCCTTCTTCCCCGGCGGCGCCATCGGCATGAGCGCCCTGTCGGGTATCGACCAGGCGTTGCACGATATCCGCGCCAAGGAGTTGGGCGTCCCGCTTCACGTGCTCCTCGGCGGTCCGGTGCGCGACCGTCTCCGAATGTACGACCACCTCGGTGGTGGCGATCCCGCAGCTGTCTATGACGAGGCCACGCAGGAGGCGTTCGCGGAACGCGCCCGCCAAAGCGTGGACGATGGCTTCGACGCGCTCAAGATCCTGGCTGTCCCGCGGAGTCGCCCGCTCGAGGGCGCCGCGGCCCTGCGTGAGGCAGTCGGCCTGATGGCAGCGGTCCGCTCCACGGTCGGCGACGATGTCGACATCATGGTCGATCTGCACGGCCGTACCTCCGCCGCCATGGGCATCCAGTACGGGCTGGCCTTGGCGCCCCTGCGGCCATGGTTCCTGGAGGAACCCTGCCGGCCGGATGACACGGACGGCCTCGCCGCGGTGGCGCGAAGCGTGCCCATCCCGGTCGCTGCCGGCGAGCGCCTGGTGACGGTGCGCGAGTTCCGGTCTCTCTTCGAGGCGCGAGCGGTCGCGGTCGCCCAACCCGATGTCTGCCATGCCGGCGGCATCACCGGAGTCCGGCGCATCGCCGCGCTGGCCGAAGCCCACGGCGTGGTGCTGGCGCCGCACAATCCGCTCGGGCCATTGGCGACGATGGTCAACGTCCACCTGGGCTTCACCATCCCCGGCTTCCTCATCCAGGAGGTGATGCGTAACGACGTGCCGTGGCGTGACGAGGTCGTGGATCTCCCCCTCAAGATCGTCGATGGGCACGTCACCCCGCCCCATCGACCGGGCATCGGGATCGAGATCGATGAACGCGCCGCGGCTCGATACCCGTACCAACCAGAGCCGATCGTGCGCTGGTATCACGACGATGGCTCGGTGGCCGACTGGTGAGGCGGTTGATGGTCACTCGTAGCGCGTCCGCGAAGGCGTGGCATCACCACATGACGCACGCATCGCGAGGCGCCGCGGACCGGGTGATCTGCTTGCGAACCCGAAAGGAGCCTTGACCTACAACAGTGGGCGGACGAGCGGCCGCGAATCGCCCGGTGGGTGGATCTGGCCAGGCCCGTCTTTGGTGGCTAGGCCCTTTCTCCGAAGGTGAAGGCGCCGCGGGGCGCCTCGACGAACAGGATGTGCTGCTCCGTGTCGCCCAATCCGCGCTCACGCATGAGGTCGGCGAACTCGCCCAGCAGGTAGATCCAGCCGGGGGAGCCACCGTACTCGATCCAGTACTTCTGGCGCGCCGCGTCGAGGCCCAGCGTGATGTGTCCCAGAAGGCCGTCCTCAGCCGCCCATTCGAGCAGCCGCAGTGTGCCGTTCGGCTGGTCGCCCCAGCGGAAGCCCTGGTCGTACTCGACGCGGGCGCCGGTGTCGGCGATGTCATGCAGGTACTGGCGGTCGACGATCTTGTCGACGTGGCTGAGCACGATGTGCGCGGGATCACCGCCGTGCTTGACGAGCCATTCGATCTGCTCCAGCGCGCCGGTGCCGCCCTCGCAGTGGGTGAGGATGGGACAGCCGGTCTGGTGTTGCGCCATGGCAGCGGCGGCGAAGACCTTCTCGTCGCGCTCGCTCAGCCCATCGGTGGAGCCGGCGATCTTCATCACCCCGGCCTTGTGGGGTGTGCGCTTGACGATGGGACCGTTGTAGTCGAGCTCGTCGATGCCCTCTTCGATGTCGGCCACGAAGAGACCGGCGATCTCCTCGGCGGACAGGCGCACCGACCAATGGCGGTCGTGGTAGTAGCGCTCGTGGTGGAGGCCCGATGGGGCGATGACGTGGAGACCACTCCGGCGCGCCACCTCCGCCAGCATCAGCACGTCACGGCCGCAGTCGGCGGGCATGGCGTCGACGACGGTCCTCAAACCCAGCGCCTGTACCGGGGCCAGCTCGGCCACGGTCACGTCGACGTCGGACAGGTCGAAATCAGGAAAGAGCTGGACGGGCCGGCCACCGTGGATCACGAGATGGTCGTGGGCGTCGACGATGCCGAGCTCGCTGGGATCGATGTCACCGAGAACGGTTCGGGCAAATGACATGGGGCCTCCTATTGGGGCTGGGTCGGGATCGTGGTCGAAGACGCGGGGGCGGCGTCGGCGACCGTCTGCATGACACGGGCGACCGCACCGAGGACGCCGGCATGGTCGGAGCGCTGGGCGCGACGGATGGGGATGATGCGTTCCTTGGGATAGCGGAACGCGTAGCGGTCGACGTACGCCTGGACCTGTGGGAGGAAGTGGTCGGCCTGGGCCATGGGGCCACCTGACAGCACCACCACCTCGGGGTCGTAGGCGTGGATGGCGGTGACGATGGTGGCGCCGAGGTCTCGGGTGAACTGCTGCATGATCTCCTGCGCCACGCGATCGCCGGCATCGACGCCCTCGACGAGCGTGCGGAAGGTGATACCGCCGGGGTCGTGCTGATAGGCCTCGGTGATCGTCGAGGGGACCTTGCGGGCCACGTAGTCGCGCATGCGCCCGACGACCGCGTTGGCGGACACGAGCGTCTCGGCACAGCCGATGTTGCCGCACAGACAGGTGCGTCCACCGACGGCGATGGTGGCGTGGCCGAAGGAGACACCGCCGGCCAGGTTGCGCGTTTGCAGTGGCCGGCCGTCGATGATGGCGCCGGCGCCGATGCCGGTCCCGATGGTCAGTCCGACCACGTCCTGGCAGCCGCGCGCGGCACCGAAGCGCCATTCCGCGAGCGTGGCGGCGGCACCGTCGTTGATGCAGCGGACGGGCACGCCAAGGTGTTGCTCCAGCCGCTCACGCATGGGGACGTCCTCGATGCCGGGCACCTTGCCCGGCAGGTTGCGCACGCCGAACCCTGGCTCGATGACGCCGGGGGCAGCGATGCCGGCGCCTTGCAGCCCGTCGGCGCCCTCGGTCGCGATGGCCTCGTCGGCGATCGCCAGCAGACGCTCCCAGACGCGATCGAAGGGCTCGTGGCCGGTCTCGACGAGATGCGCGCTGCGGACCTCCCCGTCATCGCTGACGACGCCCGCTTTGGTGCGGGTGCCGCCCACATCGAAGCCCAGCCACCAGCGGTCCGTCGTCATCAGTCCGGAAGCTCGAGCACGGCGCCGTCCTGTCGCAGCTGGTCGCGGAGCGCGGCGGTAGCGACGTCGCGCGGATCGGTCGCGGCGGCGATCGCCAGGACGGCGGCGGTGCCGGCTGCCTGACCCATGGCCATCGTCTGTGCCATCGATCGCACCGAGGCGTGGGCGTCGTGGGTGGCGCTGAAGCAGCGGCCGGCGACGAGCGTGTTGGCCGAGTCGCGTACCAGCAGCGAACGGTAGGGGATACCCACTACCTCGCCGTCGGGCAGGTACTGCCACTTGGTGTCGGCACCCCGATGGTGGTCCTCGATGGGCGCGCCGCAGAGCCCGATCTCGTCGTCGAAGCGACGGGCACCCAGGACATCCTCGGCGCTGAGACGATAGTCGCCGTAGACGCGCCGGGTCTCGCGCACGCCGATCTGCGCCGATAGCGCCACCAGCGAGGCATTCTCGTAGCCGGGCACCTTGTCGTGGAGGAAGCGGGCGTATTCGACGGCCTGGCGGCGCCCCGCCATCTCAGCCTCGGACAGCAGCGCCGGGTCGGTAGCATTGACGAGGTCCTCGCCCTCACCGCGGTACGAGGGCAGTCGCGTCATCACCGTGGCGATCATGCCCTCGATGGGCGTGATGTGGTCGGAACCCTCGCGACGGGGCAGGTCGTACGCACCCGAATCGGCCGCCTCGCCCATCAGCGCGTGCAGCTGTGCGGTGCTGATCGAGCGCCGTGCCGCCATGTCCACGTTGACCATCTTGAAGGTGGTGGTCAGCGTCTGCGCCGGGTCGACCGAACCCGCCAGCTCGTAGCCGAAGCCGGCGTGGTGTGACAGGTCGGCGTCACCGCTGGCATCGATGAAGATGCGCCCGCCGATGCGCACCAGGCCGGCCTTGGTGGCCACCAGCAGCTCCTGAACGCGGCCGTCGCGAACGACGACGTCCTGCAGGAACGCGTGCAGCAGCACCCGCACCCCGGCCTCCAGCGCGAGCCGCTCCCAGACCAGTTTGAGATGCTCGGAGTTGTAGGTCACGCCGGTGCCGGCACCGTAGGTGTTGGGACGCTCGAGCACCGGCCCCAAGTCGTGCAGGCCGGCGACCACGTCATCAGAGATGCCGCCGGCGATCTTCTTTGACTGGCTCCCGGGTGTATAGAAACCGTAGAACGTATCCAGCACGGCGGTACTGGTGCCGCCCATGAAGCCCTGCTTCTCGATAAGGACGACGGACGCACCGCCGCGCGCCGCGGCGATGGCGGCGCTGGCCCCCGCGGTCCCCGAGCCGACCACCACCACATCAGCCATGGCCGCCAGGGGCGGGGTGATGGTCATCTGGCCAGCGGTCCCGGCCTCGGTCCGGTCATCGGCCACCGTGAGGCGCTCTCCCACGTTGAGACCCCCTCCCACGGTCAGACCTCCTCCCACGATTCGGGCACGGGGATGGCGCCATCGGCATCGTAGGTCTGCTTGACGCGTCGGAAATACTCTTCATAGACCCGCTCCAGCTGCTCGTCCCCGACCTCGCTGCCGACGAAGTGTGGGCTGGTGAGCACCGTGGGGACCACGCCGCGTTCGACCAGCAGCTCGGCGGTGCGGGTCTTCAGCGCATTCACCACCGCGATGGCGCCGATGGAGCTGACGGGGCCGACCCTGAAGGGGATGCCCTCGATCTGGGTGACGGCATCGCCAGGTGGGCTGCAGTTGTCGATGGCGACATCGGCGATCTCGGCGAGCTTCTTGCCCGACGGGTGCCGTGAGGGCGTGGCGTTGGTGTGCTGCAGGGAGGTCACCGCCACCACCGGCAGGCCCATCGCCTTGGCCAGCAGCGCCACCTCCACCACCGTGCCGTTGATGCCGGTGGAGCTGAAGATGAGGAACGAATCGCCGGGGTGGATCTTGAACTGCTGCAGGATGATGCGCGCGAAGCCAGGCACCTTCTCGAGGTACAGGGCCTGCCGCAAGCCATTGGGCCCGACCACGCCGACGTGGTTGGAGAGCGCCAGCTCGGCGATAGGGTGGAAGCCCGGGTAGGAGCCGATGCGGGGGAACATCTCCTCGGTATTCATGCGCGAATGGCCGGAGCCGAAGACGTGCACCAGGCCGTCGGCGGCGATGGTGTCGGCGAAGATGGTGCTGGCCTCCTCGATGGCCGGTGTTTGAGTGCTGGTCACCTGCTCGAGGACGTCTCGAGCGGCGGCCAGCCAGCGATCCGAAGCGGTCAACGTGTTCTCCTTCTTCTGACAGTGATCGGTCCGCGCGGCGCAAATCGTCGCAGGGTGCCGTCCGTGGCTGATCGATGGTCGCGTCCCGTCGGGGTCGTCTCGACGGTGCGCTTGTAGATGTAGCGGGAGCGGTCGCCGCGCAGGAGCACGTGCCCCAGCGCCACCACCACACCGGCCGCATCGGTCGTGACGCGGCGCGTCAGCAGGGCCGTGGTGTGTGGCGGCACGCCGAGCAGCTCGCATTCTCGTGGTGTGAGGATGACCGGCTCCAGCGTCTCCTGGGCCTCCGCGACGGTGCGCCCGTAGTCGGTCTCCAGGATCTCGTAGAGCGAGCGGTGCTCGAAGTCAACGTCCTCCAGACCGGGGAAGAGCTCGGCACGCAAGTGTGCCGTGTCCAACACCATCGGCTCGCCATCGCCGATGCGCAGTCGTTCGATGTAGACGACCTGGTCACCGGGCAGACAGGCAAGGTCGCTGGCCAGCTGGCGGCCCGCCTCGATGAGTTCCACGCTCAGCACACGCGTGCCCATACGCATGCCGTACGCCTCCATGGCGTCGCGGATGGAGAAGACACCGACGATGGGCAGCTGCAGCCGCGGGCGTGTGACGAACGTGCCGCGGCCCTGGTGGCGGCTGATAAGACCGCGTTCCTCAAGCTCGTCGAGCGCCTGGCGCAGGGTCGAGCGTGAGACGTCGAACTCGCGACACAGTTGGCGCTCGGGGGGCAAGCGGTCGCCCTCCTGCCACTCACCCGAGGTGATGCGCGCTTCAGCGCGGCTGGCGACGAGGGAGTAGAGGGGCTCACTGGTCACGACCACGTCTCCACCGCCTGAGTCTAGCAGGTTGGTCTGAGTTGGTCTGATTGGTATGGACCTTTCAGCCTGGAGATGCTGCCGTATCATGCGACGACGCTGCGGTGGCACCGTGCCGGGACGCGGATCGTGAGAGGAAGAGTGAGCACGTGGCCAGGACCGGAGCCGTCCGTACCGATCCCAACAAGGCGCGCCAGGTGCGCACGGCCGGCCTGAACCAGGTCTTGCGCGAACGCATCCTGGTCAAGGACGGTGCCACGGGGACGCTACTGCAGGGCCATCAGCTCGACGAGGCTGATTTCCGGGGCCGCCGTTTCGCCGACCATCCATCAGATCTCAAAGGCGCCAATGACCTGCTGTGCCTGACGCAGCCTGACATCGTGCGCGAGATGCACCGGCAGTACCTGTCGGCAGGCGCGGACATCGTCACCACCAACAGCTTCAATGCCACCCGCCTGTCGATGGCGGACTACGGGTTGGAGCCATGGGTGGTCGAGATGAACTGCGAGTCCGCCCGTCTGGCACGTGAGATGTGTGACGAGGCCGAGCGAGTGGACGGGCAGCCACGCTACGTGATGGGTTCGCTGGGTCCGACCAGCCGCACGGCCTCGCTCTCACGGGATGTCAACGACCCCGGCGCGCGCAACGTGAGCTTCGAGGATCTGGACGAAGCCTACCTGGAGGCAGCGCGTGCGCTCGTCGAAGGTGGTGCCGATTGGCTGGCCATCGAGACCATCTTCGACACGCTCAATGCCAAGGCCGCCATCTTCGCCCTGGAGACCTTGTGGGACGAACTCGGCTATCGGCTGCCGCTGCTCATCAGCGGCACCATCACCGACGCGTCCGGCCGCACGCTCAACGGTCAGACCGTGGGTGCCTTCTGGAACACCGTCCGCCATGCGCGTCCCTTCGCGGTCGGCCTCAACTGCGCGTTGGGCGGCAAGCAGCTGCGGCCCTATGCGGAGGAGCTCGGCCGACTCGCCGACACGCACCTCTCGATCTATCCCAACGCCGGACTGCCCAATTCCTTCGGCGGCTACGACGAGTCGCCGCAGGATGCTGCCTCCGTGCTCGCCGGCATGGCTCGCGATGGCGCCGTCAACATCGTCGGCGGCTGCTGCGGCACCGGCCCGGAACACGTCCGGGCCAACAAGGCCATCGTCTCAGGCCTCAGGCCCCGTATCGTCCCGACGGTCGAGCGGCGCACCCGCCTGGCCGGCCTGGAGGCGTTCGACATCGGCCCCGATTCGCTCTTCGTCAACATCGGCGAGCGCACCAACGTCACTGGCTCGCGCAAGTTCGCGCGGCTGATCCTCGAAGGATCCTATGCCGAAGCGGTCGAGGTCGCCAGGCAGCAGGTCGAGAATGGCGCCCAGGTCATCGACATCAACATGGACGAGGGCATGCTCGACTCTGAGGCGGCCATGACGCGATTCGTGCGTCTGCTCGTGGCCGAACCGGACATCGCGCGGGTGCCCTTCATGATCGACTCGTCCAAATGGTCGGTGCTGGAGGCTGGCCTGCAGTCCGCCCAGGGCCGGCCCATCGTCAACTCGGTCTCGCTCAAGGAAGGCGAGGACGAGTTCCTGCGGCAGGCGCGGCTGGCGCATCGGTATGGTGCCGCCGTGGTGGTCATGGCCTTCGACGAGGATGGCCAGGCGGAGACCGTCGAGCGGCGCTTGCAGATCGCCCATCGCGCGCACGACCTGCTCACCCAGGAGGTCGGGTTCGCCTCCGAGGACATCATCCTCGACCCCAACATCTTCGCCATCGGCACCGGCATCCCCGAGCACAACGGCTACGCGGTCGCGTACATCGAGACCGTTCGTCGCCTCAAGGCGGAGCTGCCGTTCGTGCTCACCAGCGGCGGCGTCTCCAACGTCTCCTTTTCGTTCCGCGGCAACGACCCCGTTCGCGAGGCGATCCACGCCGTCTTCCTGGTGCACGCCATCGAGGCCGGCCTGGACATGGCCATCGTCAATGCCGGTGCACTGCCCGTGATGGACGATCTGGAGCCGGAGCTGCGTGAGCGCGTCGAGGATCTGGTCCTGAACCGTCGCTCCGACGCCACCGACCGCTTGCTGGAGATCGCCGACCAGGCGCGCAGCACGGCCGTGGGTGCCGAGCGTGACCTCTCCGGGCGGGAGTGGCCGGTGAACGAGCGACTGACGCATGCGCTGGTCGAGGGCATCAGCGACTGGGTCGTGGAGGACACGGAGGAGGCACGGCTGGAAGCTGACCGACCGCTGCATGTCATCGAGGGTCCGCTGATGGCGGGCATGGACGTGGTCGGCGATCGTTTCGGCTCGGGGCGCATGTTCCTGCCGCAGGTGGTGAAGTCCGCGCGCGTGATGAAGCAGGCAGTGGCGCACCTCATCCCCTACATGGAGGAGGAGCGGGCTGCGTTGGGAGAGGACGCCGCCGATGCGCGACCGCGCTCGGCAGGGGTGATCGTGATGGCCACTGTCAAGGGCGACGTGCATGACATCGGCAAGAACATCGTCGGTGTCGTGCTGGGCTGTAACGACTACCGGGTCATCGACTTGGGGGTGATGGTGCCTTGGACGAAGATCCTGGAGACCGCGCGTGAGGAACGGGCTGATCTTATCGGCCTCTCCGGCCTGATCACGCCATCGCTCGAGGAGATGCGCCTGGTGGCGATCGAGATGGAGCGTGAGGGTATGACCACGCCACTGCTCATCGGTGGCGCTACCACGTCGAAGGCGCACACGGCGGTGAAGCTTGAGCCGGCCTACTCGGGGCCGGTCGTGCACGTGGACGACGCCTCGCGTGCGGTCGGCGTGGCGGGAGCGCTGATGGACCCAGGGTCGCGGGAGGCGTTCATGGTGGAGCGACGGGCCGAATATGCGGAGGTGCGACGGTTCCACGAAGAGCATGCCTCGCCCGACCGTCGCGTCTCACTGGCGCAGGCGCGGGAGAGCCGGCTGGTCATCGAGTGGGGGGCGTCCTCGCCGCCGCGGCCATCGTTCAGCGGCGTGCAGACGCTGGCGTCCTACCCGCTCGAAGAGCTCATCGAGCGCATCGATTGGACGCCCTTCTTCGCCACCTGGGAGCTGAAAGGCCGCTACCCGGCGATCTTGTCCGACGCCACGGTCGGCTCGGCTGCGCGAGACCTATTCGATGATGCGCAGGTGATGTTGCGGCGGGCCGCAGACGAGGGCTTGCTGCGTGCCGACGGCGTGGTGGGCTTCTGGCCGGCCGGCTCCACCGCCGATGACGACATCGTGGTCTGGGCCGATGACGCGCGCACCACCGAGCTGGCGCGATTGCATACGCTCCGGCAGCAGATGACCCGCAAGGACGGACGGGCGGATCTCGCGCTGGCCGACTTCGTGGCACCGCTCAGTAGCGGAGTCGCCGACTACGTGGGTGCCTTCGCCGTCACGGCGGGGCATGGATTGTCGGAGGCCCGGGCGCGCTTCGAGGCTGCCCACGACGACTATTCGGCCATCCTCCTGACGGCGCTGGCCGATCGATTGGCGGAGGCCTTCGCTGAGCGTCTGCACGAACGTGTTCGACGGGAGTTCTGGGGTTACGAGGCCGACGAGGTGCTTGGCAATGACGAGCTCATCGCCGAGTCCTACCAGGGCATCCGCCCGGCACCGGGCTATCCGGCCTGTCCCGACCACACCGAGAAGGCCACGCTCTTCGGGTTGCTGGAAGCGGAGTCACGTGCGGGCATGGAGCTGACCGAGTCGATGGCGATGCTGCCCGCGGCGTCGGTGAGTGGGCTCTACTTCTGGCACCCGCAGGCGCGCTACTTCGGCGTCGGCCGCATCGACCGCGACCAGCTCGAGGACTACGCGCGGCGCAAGGGCTGGTCGACCGTCGAAGCGGAGCGCTGGCTGTCTCCCAACCTGGCCTCGTAGGCAGGGGTCGCCGCGGGTTTGCCGATCGCCGGCAACGCATCCAGCCATGCCCGGTAGGTGGCGAGGCTGGCGTTGTCGGCAGTGAAGACCCAGCTTGCCGTGCCGCCCGCGGTGCTGATCGACAACGTCGTCAGCGTGCCATCGCTGGCTTTGTCCCAGTTGACCATGGTGATATCTGCGAGGGGGATGAAGGTCTCCTCGCGGCCGTAGACGGTCTGCCAGCGGTAGGCGTACGGTTGGCCGCGGTCGATGACCCGCAGCTCCTGACCATCGCTCAGGTGCAGCGATTCCAGCAGGCGCTTGTCGACGACGCCGAGGAAGATCTTGTGGGGGGTGCTGGTCTTGAGCGAGCCGAGTGGAGTGTCGGGCTGGGCGGCGAGGGGTCGGAACGCCGAGCCTTCGTTGCGCATCGTCCCCAGCAGACCCTCGAAGTAGAAGCTCAACTGGCTGATGGGAGTCGCGTTGGGCAGGGTGATCGCATGGGCCGGCCCGAACGGCTCGCGCGGTGCCCCGTCGCGGACCTGGTATCGGTCGCGGACCTGGTATCGGTCGCGGATCAAGCCCACGAAGCGTCGCATGACCTCGTTCGAGACGGTGTTGTAGGGCAGGTCGAACGGTCGCTCGGCCAAGCCGAGGTGGATGTTGCCGCGCAGTAGGTCCTCACGCACACGAAGGAGCTGGATGTCACGAAAGGCGATGGTCGTCGTGCGGACGTCGCGCTCGGTGCGCTCGAGGACCACCATGTCGTCCTCGTAGAGCGACACCACATAGTCGTAGAGATCCATGCCCGGTTGGGCATCGCGCCGTGAGACCTTGCGCGGGATCTTGATCGCCAGCAGGGGTGTCTCGGGCCGAGTCAGGTGCGATACGAAGAGCGCTGGCGCGGGATCCTCGTCAGCGAGTTCGATGACCCACGGGCCGAAGCGGTCATACTCCCGGTCGCGACCGGTCACAGTGCCTCCAGAGCCTTGGTCAGGTCGGCGATGAGGTCGTCAGGATCTTCGAGGCCGATGTGCAAACGCACCAGTCGGCCCTCGTCGGGCTGCGGGTCGAGTGAGCGCCGAGCGTGGGGGATGGCCGGGATGACGAGCGATTCGAAGCCGCCCCAGCTGGCGCCGAGGCCGAAGAGCGTGAGTGACTCGATGAAGCGGGCGTAGGACGCCTCGTCGCAGGCGCGCAGCTCGATGCTGAAGAGGCCGGGCGCGCCACTGAACTGCGTCTGCCAGAGCTGATGATCCGGGTCGGAGGGGAGGGCCGGGTAGAGGACGCGCACGACCTGCGGTTGCTCCTCGAGCCAAACGGCCACCTTGAGGGCACTGGCCTGGTGGCGCTCCAGACGGACGCTCAGCGTGCGCAGGCCGCGGAGGCCCAGCCAGCAGACATCAGGAGCGGCCGTTGAGCCATAACGGATACACCACTCGCGCGTGGAGGCGAGCGCCTGGTAGCTGCCGGTGGTGAGCCCCAGCATGAGGTCGGAATGGCCGCCGATGTACTTGGTGGCGGCATGGATGGAGATGTCGATGCCGAGGCCGTGCGCATCGAAGAAGCGCGGCGTGCCCCAGGTCGAGTCGCAGGCCACCGGGACGTGGTGGCGGGCCGCGATGCGGACGACTTCGGCCACGTCGATAAGGCGCATGGTGAGCGAGGTGGGGACCTCGATGAAGACCAGGCTGGTGCGCTCGTCGACAAGGCTCTCGAGCTCGTTGGTGGTGTCGAACCAGGCCACCTCGCAGTGCTGCGTCACCTCTGTCTCGGCAAAGGTGCGGGCCGGCTGGTAGATGTCGTTCTGGAGGAGGATGCGTCTGCCCGGGGCGGCGTGGGCGGCGAGGGTGGCGGCGATGGCAGTCAGGCCGCTGGGCGTGGCGATGCACGATTCGGCGCCGCACAGTCCGGCCATCGCAGTCTGCAGCTCGAAGGTGGTGCTGGTGCCGTAGATGCCGTAGCGTGGCTCCTCGTAGGCGATGCCTTCGCGGGCATCGTGCAGCTGGGCGAGCGAGTCGAAGAGGATGGTGGAGGCGCGTGTGAGCGGCGGGTTCACGCTGCGCTCGCGGGCGGCTGAGACGCGTCCAAGCTGCACCAGCTGAGTGTCGAACCCGGTCGTACGCTTCATGCGCCCATCTTCGCCCAAGACGAGCGGCAGCGAAGTGGCCGATAAGCGGCTGGCTTCAGGCTGTTCGGCATGGATGACATGCGGGTCGGTGCCGCCTTCCGTGCCGTGCGCCTGCGCCGCCGCTGGCGCCAATCGGACGTCGCCGCCCGTGCCGGCGTGTCACGCGCCCTGGTATCGCTCGTCGAACGCGGTCACATCGACAGCGTCTCGCTCGCTACGCTCCGCCGACTGGGCAGGGTCCTTGACATCCGCATCGACATGTATGCCCGATGGCGGGGTGGCGAGCTGGACCGCCTGCTCAACTCGCGCCACTCGCTGCTGTCCGAGTCGGTCGTGGCATCGTTCGGTCCCCGGCCTGCCTGGGTCGTGTTTCCCGAGGTCTCGTTCTCGGTCTACGGTGAACGGGGCATCATCGACCTGCTTGCCTTCCATGCGCCGTCAGGGTCGCTGCTGGTCATCGAGCTCAAGACCCTGATCGTCGATGTCAACGAGCTGGTGGGGACGCTCGATCGCAAGGCCAGGTTGGCGCCGAGCATCGCGTCGGCCCGGGGCTGGGACGTGGCGACGGTCAGTCGCTGGGTGATCGTCGAGCACGACAGGACCAACCTCCGCCGGATCGAGGCCCATCGATCGATGCTGCGGGCGGCGTTCCCCGTCGATGGCCGCGCGATGCGAGGTTGGCTCCGCGATCCGGTCGCAGCGGTGAGCACCCTCTCTTCTTGGCCAACTGCCACTGGGAGTAGCGCGAGACCCACTACCAGCGGCCGGGTGAGGGTCTCGTCATCCCGAGCCGGCCGTGGTTAAGCGTGGATCCGCTCGAGTTGAGCGTGGATCGGTACACGGGATTCGTCTGAGTGACCGCGCGAAGGCCGATCATGACCCGATGACCCGGCCTCGTGCTACGTGGAGTGGCATATGGCCATCTTCTCGGGCATCTGGCCACCTCGTTCGGTGTCGGTGATGTCGAGGAGTCGTGTTCCGGCCCTCGATGGGGTTGGCCAAGTACCACCGGGATCGGTATCTGGACAAGTCGTAGCGTGGACGCGGCCCGGCCGCCCATGCCACGCGCCCTCGCCACCGGATGTGGTCGCTACCGGATGTGGTCGTCGCCGGCCGCCCTCGCTACCGGATGTGGTCGTCGCCGGCCGTCCTTGCAACCCGATGACAGCGGCCACGGTTGACCGCGCGGCCCCAGTGGCCGCAACATCAGCGCATGCAGGGTACGCCGGATCCGATCGCCAAGCCCGCCGGGTCGTTGCGCGACTCATCCGCGTCCTGCGTGGATGAGATCGGCTTCCTTGCCGACGTCGCGCATCTCGCGGCGCGTGCTCGGACCTGGGAAGACCTGACTGGCACCGTCATCGATCGTGCCCGCGCCGCCTCGCGAGCGGATGTTTGTTCGCTCTACCTCATCGATCGTGATGGCAGCGGCCTGACGCTCGCCGCCACCAACGGGCTCGACCAGGATGCGGTCGGCGTGGCCCGCCTCAAGATGGGTGAGGGCATCACCGGCCTCGCGGCGCAGAAGCAGACC
The DNA here is from genome assembly GCA_038251965.1 of Candidatus Limnocylindrales bacterium. Lineage (GTDB taxonomy): Bacteria > Chloroflexota > Limnocylindria > Limnocylindrales > CSP1-4 > JAFMJV01. Next base: position 48,591 of record JBBSAV010000003.1, on the reverse strand, counting down.
ACCGTCGTCAGTCCCGACGTGCACAAGGATGACCATTTCGCTTGGATCCGCGGCGTCGATCAGGCGCGCTTCACCTCGATGTGTTCGGTGCCACTGGTGTGGGAGGAGCAGGTGGTCGGGGTGCTCAACGTCCAGACCGCCCAGCATCGCGACTTCACACCTGCCGACATCGGCTTCCTGGAGACGCTTGCGGGCCTGCTAGCGGGCATGGTCGAGAAGAGCCGCCTGCATGCCGAAGCTGAGGCGCAGTTGGAGCAACTGCGAGCGATCGATGAAGCGCGTGCCAAGCTGGTGGCGGTCGTGACGCATTCGCTCCGAACGCCGTTGGCGGTCGTGCGCGCCTACGTCGAGCTGCTGGGCAAGGAGGCGTACGAGCGTGGCAGTGGGGATGCCGAGACCTGGGAGCGGGAGGCGCTCACGCAGGTGGAGCAGCTCGACGAGACCGTCGACAACATCCTTGAGAGCCTCCGTGTGATGCCCACCGCAGCGGAGGAGCTGGTGCCCATCGACCTTTCCGCGGAAGTTGCGCAGATCACCCACGAGCTGCGGCCGATGCTGCGTAGCCGGACGGTCAGAACGAGCTTTCCCGACGAGCCTCTGGCGGCGTTGGCGTCGAGCGAGATGCTGCATCGATTACTCGGGTACCTGCTCGAGAATGCGTCGAAGTACGCACCTCAACGTGGCACCATCGATATCTACTGCTGGCGCGACGGAGACGCTGCCTGCGTCGCGGTCACCGACGACGGTCCAGGCATCCCAGAGGCCTGGCGGGAGCGCATCTTCGAGCCCTTCGTGCGCCTCGATGATTCACCACGTGGTGCCGGGATCGGCCTCTTCGCCGCCCGGCGGTTGGCGCGCTCGATGGAAGGCGAGCTGCTGGTCGAGCCTCGCGAGCCCTACGGCTCGCAGTTCGTGCTGCGCTTGCGCTTCGTCGGCTCGGCCCGCTGAGCGGCGCCTCGACCCTGCCCGCTGAGCGGCACATCGGCCCTGCCCGCTGAGCGGCGCTACGCATGATGGCTCGATGGCCCGCGAGTCGGGAGTCTCGCGGGCCTTCGAGCCTGAACCCTGTGATGTGCCGAGCTACGCGGGCTCCGCCTCCGTGACCGCCGCGACGGACGGCTGCACGGAGGTCGGGATGGCGCCGCTGACGGCACCAGTGCTGACACCGGCCCAAGGCACGTAGGCGGTCTCGCCGTGGACGGCGATGTCCAGACCGGCTTCCTCGTCTGCCTCGTTGACGCGCAGGCCCAGGACCACGTCGATGACCTTGATGATGATGAACGTCATCACACCGGAGAAGACGACGGTGACGGCTACGGCCGCGATCTGGATGAGCAACTGATCGACGTTGCCCTCGACCAGGCCGGACACGCCGCCGATGGCGGCAACAGCGAAGATGCCCGTGCCGATGGCACCCCAGATACCACCGACGCCATGGACAGCGAAGACATCGAGCGCGTCATCGATGGACAGGCGCTCGCGCAGGAGCGTGACCGCGAAGCAGATCGCACCGGCGACGAGGCCGAGGACGAGTGCGCCGCCGACGGTGACGAAGCCAGCGGCCGGCGTGATGGCGACGAGACCGGCCACAGCGCCGGCGGCCGCACCCACGACACTGACCTTGCGGCCCTTGAGGTACGAGGCGCCGACCCAGGTGAGCGTACCGGCAGCCGCAGAGACCGTAGTCACCATCAGGGCCTGCGCGGCGAGGCCGTTGGCACCCAGCGCCGAGCCGGCGTTGAAGCCGAACCAGCCGAACCAGAGCAGTCCGGCACCCAGGACCGTCATGGGCACATCGTGGGGCTCCACGTGATGTCCGGCGACGCGACGGCCCATCACCAGTGCAACGATGAGGGCTGAGACGCCCGAAGCGATGTGGACGACGGTGCCACCCGCGAAGTCGAGTGCGCCGAGTTGCGCCAGGATGCCGCCACCCCAGACCATATGTGCCATCGGCGAGTAGACCAGGATCGACCAGGCGATCGTGAAGACGACGAACGCGGCGAAGCGCTTGCGTTCGGCAAACGCACCGCTGATGAGCGCCGGCGTGATGGCCGCGAACATCATCTGGAATGTCGCGAACAGCACGAACGGGATGTTGCCACCGGGGTACGCGGGACTGATGTCCATGCCCACGCCGTTGAAGAAGACGTAGTCGAAACCACCGACGATGCCCAGGTCGCCGATCGACGGCGCGAAGGCGAGGCTGAACCCGACCACGACCCATACGACCGTCACGATGGCCAGACCGAAGAAGCTGTGCATGATGGTCGAAAGCACGTTCTTGGCGCGCACCAGGCCGCCGTAGAAGAGCGCCAGGCCCGGCAGCATCAGCATCACCAACGCCGTCGACATCAAGAGCCAGGCGGTGTTGCCAGTGTCGATCATCGAATGAGTCCCTTCTGCGATGCGTCTGTCCCCGAAGGCACCGGGTTCTGAGCTGCCCGATACCGGTTGGCGATGACGCTACGAAGTGCGCGGCGGGATGTCAGCGACGGCGCGGTCGGGATGTGGTGGCCCGCTGGTGCACGTTCGGTAGCGACACGGTGACGCGGAGCAGGACTGCCTCACCGGAGCGAACGTGGCCGCCCCTACACGTCGAGGCGGTAGCCGACTCCGCGGACGGCGATGGGGACGGGCGCGCCAGCGGCTACGAGCTTCTCCCGAAGGCGCGCCAGATGCGGCTTCAGCCACAGGGGATCAGGACCGGGCACGTCGGGCCAACCTGCGGCCAGCAGCTCGTCATGGGGCACGACCTCACCCAGGCGCTCCACCATGATCCGCAGCAGCCGGAACTCGGTGACGGTGGTGGGTAGTGGCGTGCCCTGCCATCGGATCTCATGCCGTCGGCGGTCCAGCTCGTAGCCTGAGGGGTCACCCCGTCCCCGATCACCGCGGCCTCCCGTCGCTCTTCGCGAGACCGCCCGAACACGCGCCAGCAGCTCATCCGCCCGGAAGGGCTTGCGAACATAATCGTCGGCACCCGAGTCGAGCAGGTCTACCGTGGCTGCGCGGTCGCGCTCACCCGACACCACGATGATGGGCACATCGCTGACCTCACGGATGCGCTTGCAGACTGTGGCACCGTCCATGCCGGGCATGGCCAGGTCGAGCAGCACAAGGTCGGGCTCGTCATCACGGAAACGCCGCAGCGCCTCCTCACCGTCGTAGGCGGCGATGATGCGATGGCCGGCTTGCCCCAGGAGCGCGCCCATGGCGCCGACCATGGCCGGCTCGTCATCGACCACCAGGATCTTCAGCGGATCGGTCGCGCCTCCGGTTTCCGGTTCGTCGCCCAGGATCGTCATCGTGCGTACTCCCTCATCGGAACGGCAGCGCGCAGTGCCTCGAAGCGCTTGAGCCATGCCTCCAGCCGGGCCTCGTCCGCGAACAGGACGAGGATGGTGTTGTCTCCCGCAAGCGTGCCTTCCTGTTCGGTGAACGTCGACTCGTCGATGGCCTGACCGATGGCATTCGCGACGCCGGCCTCCGACACGAGCAACAACGTCAGCCCTGAGCGCCCGACCTGGATATCGTAGTCGGCCAAGATCCGGCGCAGGCGCGCGTCGTTGGCATCTGCGGAGATAGGGGAAAGGTCTCCTGGCCAGGCGTAGATGTGCCCGCCATCGTGCGGGACTTTGACCAGGCCGAGCTCGGCGATGTCGCGGCTGACGGTAGCTTGGGTGACCTCGAACCCGCGCTTTGCGAGCCGGTCAACCAGGTCGTGCTGGCTGGTGATGGCCCCGGTCGCGGCCAGGTCGCGCACGAGTCGTTGTCGCTCCCGCTTGAGGGCGCGGGTCGGCGCCGGCTGGGTGGTGCTGGGGCCTCGGTCCATCGAGACGGATTATACAGACGAGGACGCATCCGTACGCATCAATATGCATGAGTGAGCGTGAACAAGCCGAGTGGTTCACAACTACCTGCATAGTATTAGTGATGTACTTGCATTTCGCTGTCGGTTGGGGCATCATCCGCGGTGATGAAGCCGCACGGCAGTCGCATGGCGATGCCCGAGGCCCCGCCGGGATCGGTCGGGGTCTGACTCGGGTCGCGCACAGGAGCACCACGACGTCAGGCCGGATCCTCGGGGCCGCGATCACGTACGAAGGTCGCGGCCTTCGTGATTCCTGAGCACGATCAGCTCACGTCGCACCATCCCCGGGCGTCGAGCCGCTCACCGATCGAGAGGATCCCCTGATGACCCAGATCGCCCTTCGCCCCCAGCATGCCGTCACGGACGAATCATTGGGGGCCGCCAAGTCCATTCATGCCCCAGCCGACCTGGCGCCCGACCTGGCGCCCGGATCGGCGCCCGGCTTCGTGCCCGGCTACGTCGGTCTGCGCTGCCGCGCCTGCGGCACGGCCGGCGGTGAGGGTGCCGTGTTCGTCTGCAGCCGCTGTTTCGGCCCACTCGAGCCGGTCTATGATCTCGACGGGCTCTGCGCTCGGCTCAGCCGCGAGGTACTCGATGCGCGCGACGCCACCATCTGGCGCTATGCCGAGCTGCTGCCAGTGACGCAGCTGCCGACGGCCGGTCTGCAGGTGGGCGTATCCCCGCTGACCGATGCGCCACGGCTGGCTGCGCGCCTCGGGCTGGAGAAGTTGTGGGTCAAGGACGACTCCCGCAACCCTACGCTGTCGTTCAAGGATCGGCCGGTGGCCGTGGCGGCTGCGCGCGCCGCGCAATGGGGCTACCACACGCTCGCTTGCGCCTCCACCGGTAATCTCTCGGCGGCCGTGGCGGCGGCGGCCGCGGCACACGGACTGCGCGCGGTGGTCTTCATCCCGGCCGACCTGGAGCCAGCCAAGATCGCCCAGGCTCGCGCGTTTGGTGCCACCGTCGTGCGCGTCGACGGACCCTACGATGACGTCAATCGGCTGTGCCTGGAGCTGACCGATGAGTTCGACGGTTGGGCCGTGCTCAACGTCAACCTGCGGCCCTTCTATGCCGAAGGCTCCAAGACCATCGCCTTCGAGGTCGCCCAGCAATTGGGATGGCGTGCTCCCCATGTGCTGGTAGCGCCACTGGCGTCGGGCTCGATGTACACCAAGCTGGCTCGCGCCTTCCGCGAGCTGGTCGATGTCGAGCTGCTGGACGCGGCGCCCGTGCGTTTCTTCGGTGGCCAGGCAGCTGGCTGTTCGCCCATCGCCGATGCGTTCGCGGCTGGCACCGACAGCGTGCGCCCTGTGGAGCAGCCGGACACCATCGTGCGATCGCTCTCGATCGGTTCGCCGGCTGACGGTGGCTATGCCATCAGGCAAGCTCGCGAGAGTGATGCGGACATCCTCGCGGTGTCCGATGAGGAGACCGTGGCGGCTATCCGCCTGCTGGCTGAGACCACGGGCATCCTGACCGAGACTGCCGGCGGCGTGACACTGGCCGCTCTGCGACGGGCCGTCGACGCTGGCCGCATCTCCCGCCACGAAGAGACCGTGCTGGTCATCACTGGCAACGGCATGAAGACGCTCGATGTGCTCGGCGACGGCGACGGCGACGGCGACGCCACGCTCCGCGCACCGATCGCACCGAGCTTCGACGCCTTCGAGGCGTGGTGGGGCACGACGCAGGAGGAAGCGGCCGCATGACGCCGCGACGACGATCGCCGTAAGGCTCACGGCCACGATGCGTCTGCTCGCACAGGCCGCTACGCTCGCCGCTCACCTGGCCGTGCATCGCCAGCTCGCCCACCGTCGCCCGCCAGCTCGCAGGACCGCAGCGCCGCCACGGGCTGCCAGACATCTAGCCATATGTCGCCCCCGGCGGCGTTAGGAACTTGCCAAGCCCGTGGCTCCGGCCGGTGGGCTGACCCACACCCCGGGCCTAGTCACCCGCGGGCATGATGCCAGTCACCCGCGGGCATGATCGCACGCGCAGGAGCGGCGATCCGACCAGGCACGATCGCCCTTGGCGCGGGTGCACCCTTCTAACGCCACCCTGCGTGACATTCGACCAGATGCTCGCCAATATGTCTCGTCGGGGACCCACGAAGGAGGTGTCGCCCGCTGACCTCCGGCATAGGCGGAGAGTCGCGTGGACGTGCTGGTGCAGAGGTCTGGATAGCTCGCCCCGCCGAATGGCTCGCTCATGACCACGACTCGGGTCCCAGGGTGCAACGGACGTATCGGAACACGACATCGACTTGACGGGGGGCGCCGCACCCGTCATGCTGCGACCTCGATGACACACTTGAACATCTTGAAGCCGAAGCCGATGCGGCCCTGCCTGGAGGCAAGGGTCTAGACGGCTTCGTTCGGGACGACCGACTCGGGGCCGCTAGGCAAGGCTCCGAGGGCCGCAGACACCGACAAGGGTGACTGCGGTCTTTTTGTTTGCTCGAAGCCGACGCCATAGCGACCTCGCCAACGACGAGGACAGACGATGCGAGCACTCATCACCGGGACTGGCAACATGGGCCTGGCCATCGCTAGCGCGCTTCAGGCGAGGGGCGACGAGGTGGTGGCCATGGCCGGCCGCGAGACCGGATACCCGACCCTCGCCGAGGTCGGGTCTGTCGATGTCGCCTTCGAATTCAGCCACGACTCCACGCTGCTCGAGCACGTGGACCTCGCGCTTTCCGCAGGTTGCCGCTCGTTCGTCATCGGCACCACTGGCTGGCGGCCTGAAGACGCGACCGGTCAGTCCCTCGCCTCCCGTCTCGACGACGCCGGAGCCCGAGCCGTGGTCGCGCCGACCTTCAGTCTGGGCGCCGTCCTCTTCGGTGACATCGCCGAATACGCCGCCCGCCTCTTCGGCAGCTTCGGCGACTACGATGCCTACTTGTTCGAGCAGCATCGAGCAGCCAAGGCGGATCGGCCCTCGGGCACCGCACTGGCCGTCGCCAACCGTCTCATCCCGTACCTCCCTTCGAAGCGCGAGGCGCGTCTGGCCACCGGGTCGGGCGCGCCAGACCCAGACGTGCTGGAGGTGGTCGCACTGCGAGCCGGCAGCCACCCCGGGATGCACACCGTCGGCTTCGACGGCCCCGGTGAGTCACTCGAGATCCGCATCGCGGCACGTGACCGCTCCGCCTACGTGGCCGGAGCCCTCCTCGCGGCAGACACGCTGATAGCGGATCCGGGCCGCACCGGGATCACCGACTTCACAACCCTGGTCCACGAACGGACCGCCTGACCTACGCAACGCCTGACCTACGTAATGGCTCAAGACATCGAAAGGAACATCCTGACATGACCCCGACACTGACCCTCCGCGGAGCCTTCACCGCCCTGGTCACACCCCTGACCCCGACCGGCGAGCTTGACGAGGCCACACTCGTCCGACTGGTCGAACGCCAGCTCGACGCCGGCATCAACGGCCTGGTGCCCGTGGGCACGACGGGCGAGTCGCCGACGCTCACGGCCGAGGAAGATCAGCGCGTCATCGAGCTGACGGTCGAGACGGTGCGCCGACGCGGCCTGGCAGGCAGCACGCCCGTGGTGGCTGGCACCGGATCCAACGTGACCCAGCACGCCATCGACTACACGCGACGAGCAGCCGGCCTTGGAGCGGACGCGGCGCTGGTCGTCTCGCCCTACTACAACAAGCCGGACCAGCGCATGCTCGAGGCGCACTACCGAGCCATCGCCGACGATGGTGGCCTGCCCATCGTGGTCTACAACGTGCCCGGCCGAACCGGCGGGAACGTCGACGCCGACACGCTGTTGCGCCTCGCTGAGCATCCTCGCATCGTGGCCGTCAAGGAGGCCTCGGCGAACATGGAGCAGATCATGACCATCACGCGCGACCGGCCGGAGGGCTTCGCGGTCCTGTCGGGCGACGACAGCTGGACGCTGCCCATCTTGGGTGTCGGCGGCGACGGTGTCATCTCGGTCGCCTCGAACGAGATCCCAGCGGTGATGGTGGAGCTGTGTGCCGCGGCGCTCGCGGGCGACTGGGATCGAGCGCGACGCATCCACGAACGCCACCTGGGGCTCTTCCGCGCCAACTTCCTCACCTCCAACCCCGTGCCGGTGAAGGCCGCCATGGCGGAGATGGGCCTCATCAACGACGTCCTGCGCCAGCCGCTGCTGCCTCTCGACGATGCCAACCGGGTCCGACTGCGTACGGTCCTGGCTGATCTCGACCTGCTCGCCCCGGCCGCGGAGGCCGCTGCATGAGCCCTGACCCGACGTCGCTTCGGTCACGGGTCGTGGCGGCCGATGCCGACTGGCGCGCTGCCGACGATCCACCGGGCGCCGAGTTGGTCGACGAGGCTCGTGCCGTGGTGGCCGACCTCGTCGCGGCGCTCGAGGCAGGCGATGTTCGTGCCGCCACCCCCGATGCGACCATCGAGGGTGGTTGGCGCATCGACGCCTGGGTCAAGACGGGCATCCTGCTGGGGTTCCGGTTGCCGGGCATGACCGAGGTCCGCGATGGACCCATCACCGCCGGCCGCGACAAGTCCGCCTTCGGCACGCTGGACCTGCTAGAGAGCGAGGGCTCTCGGGCAGCTTCGGTCGCAGGGGCGCCCTGGCGCATCGTGCCCGGCGGTTCGTCTGTCCGCGGCGGCGCACATCTTGAGCCCGGTGTGGCCATCATGCCGCCGTCGTTCGTCAACGTGGGCGCCTGGGTCGGCCGCGGCTCGATGATCGATTCGCACGTGCTCGTCGGATCGTGTGCGCAGGTCGGCCGGGACGTCCACCTCTCGGCCGCGGTCCAGATCGGTGGTGTGTTGGAGCCGGCCGGTGCGCGTCCGGTGATCGTCGAGGATGGGGCGTTCCTTGGTGGCGGCGTCGGGATCTACGAGGGCGTCACCGTGAGCCAGGGGGCGGTCATCGCGGCCGGCACCATCATCACCGGGCAAAGCCGCCTCATCGATCTGGTGACCGAGCGGGAACTGCGCGGCACGCCCGAATCGCCACTTGTGGTCCCGGCAGATGCCGTGGTGATCCCGGGGACGCGCCCGGCAACCTCCGTCTGGGCACGCGAGCAGGGCATCTCGGTGACGGTGCCGCTGATCGTGAAGTACCGCGATGCGGGCACCGACGCGCGAGTGGCGCTGGAGGACGCGCTGAGATGACGGCCGTTGGGTCACCGCGTGCCATCGGGTCAGACCGATCGCGTCAGGTGGCGCCGTCGATCAGGCTCGGGCGGTCCGTGGCGGGACTGGATGTCGATGACCTGATGGCCCGCTTCGGCAGTCCGCTCTACGTCTACGACGCCGCCGTGCTGCGCGCTCGGGCGGCCGCCTTGCGAGCTGCTCTCCCGACCGTAGTGGACATCGCCTTCGCCACCAAGGCCAATCCCTCACCTGCCGTGCTGGCGACGCTGCGTGGCGCTGGCTTGGGCGCGGATGTGGCGTCTGGCGGTGAGCTGCGAGCGGTCATCCGTGCCGGCTTCCACCCTGAGCGGGTCGTGTTCACCGGCCCTGGAAAGACCGATGCTGAGTTGGAAGAGGCGCTGCGGGTCGGGGTCGGGGCATTGACCATCGAGTCTCTCGACGAGCTCGACGTGATCATCTCGATGGCGACGTTGGCGCACCGCGGGCAGGGCCTGATGCTGCGACTGGCCACTGCTGGAGATGGTGAGGGCAGGCCCATCATCGGCGGGCCTGGCAACGTCAAGTTCGGGCTGACCGACGAAGAGGCCAACGAGTCGGTCGATCGACTCCGACGGAGCGGTGCGCTGGCGCCGGAGGGCCCGTTCAGCCTGCGAGGCCTCCATGCTTTCGGCGCGTCGAACGTGAGGGAAGCCGCGGTCCTGGTCGAGGGAGCGGTCGACCTGGCACGTCGCGCCGAGATGATCGCGGCCCGTCACAGCCTCGAGATAGAGGTGCTCGATGCCGGTGGCGGCCTTGGCATCCCCTATGCCGACGACGAGGACCCGCTCGACATCGTTGCGTTGGGGGAGGGGCTCCGTGGCGAGGTCACCAGCTGGGCCCAGCGACCGACGCTCGCAGGAGCGCGCCTCTTGCTTGAGCCGGGCCGCTGGCTGGCTGGCCCGTCCGGCGCCTATGTGTGCCGGGTGATCCGCACCAAGGAGCGCGGCGGCAATCACGTGGCCATCAGCGATGGTGGCATCCACCACCTGTTACGCCCTAGGCTCGTGGGGCAAGATCATCGCGTGGTGCCTGTGGGTGCAGCCGCCGACCGTGTCGTTGATGCGCGGGTCGACCTTGTCGGCCCGCTGTGCACCGCAATTGACATCCTGGCCTCGGCCGTCGCTGCCCCGCGTCCCCGAGCCGGCGATCTCTACGCCGTCCGCGATGCCGGAGCGTACGGCTACAGCGAATCGATGCCGCTGTTCCTGTCGCACCCCATCCCCGCCGAGATCGTGGTGGATGGTGAGACGGTCACCGTCTCGAGGGCGCGCGTCGAACCGGCGTAGATCCTGTGGCGCACATGCGCAGAGGTCTGGAGACATGCACATACGCATGATAGGATGCGGTTATGCCCAAGACCATCCAGATCCGTGATGTCGCCGATGAGGTCTATGTCGGCTTGGTCAAGCGCGCCGGCGAGGCCGGCCTTACCGTGCCCGATCTGTTGCGACGCGAGGCCGCGAGGCTGGTAAGTCGACCGTCAATGGAGGAGTGGCTGGCGCGAACGCAACGTCGTCCTTCGGGCATCGCGCGAACCGACATCCTTCAGGCACTCGACGAATCCCGAGGCCCGTGGCCCGATGCTGATCGTTGACGCGTCGTGTCTCTACGAGGTCGTGGCTGACGGGGTCTTGGCCGACGACGTGCGACGACGCATGTTGGCCGACGATGATCAGGCGGCGCCCCACCTTGTCGATGCTGAGGTTCTCGGCATCATCCGGCGTGATCTCATGCTCGGGCGACTCGACCGAACTTCCGCCAACCAGGCTGTCGAAGATCTTCGTGACTGGCCTGGAGAGCGGTTCGGCCACCGGGCACTGCTCGCCCGTGCCTGGGAACTGCGGGATCGCGTGCGAAGCTGGGATGCCCTCTACGTGGCGCTGGCCGAAGCCTTGGACGGCACACTCCTAACGCTGGATACCAGGCTCGCGAGCGTGGTGGGCCTCGAGTGCCGGATCGAGGTGCCGCACGCAGGCTGAGTTGAGGTGGCTCGCCGCCGCGACGATCGCGGGTTCCTGCTCCCACTATGCATTGAGGAGGTCGAGCAGTGCCCCAACCTCGATATCTCGGGTCAGCGGGTGGCGGAGGCGAGCTTCCTCTTCGATGCGATACACGTTCCTGCGTCCGTTCTTGGTGACGTGGAGATAGCCGCCATCGACCAACTCCGCCACGATGCGGTGCGTAGAGCGCTCGGTGATCCCTACCGCATCTCCGATTTGCCGCAGCGTCGCGGTGTTGTCGTTGCCGATGGCCAGCAAGACGAGCGCATAGGTGCTAAGCAGGTGCCAATCAGACATGAACTCGTATCCCGGGGAGAAGCAGCGTCCCAAATGCGCGAGTTGCGACATACTCACTGGTCCTAAACATCATGAGTTAGATTACACGATATCATTGACATGCCTCGCCTTGAGATGTACTGTCTTGAGTAGATTGAGAGCGGCCATTCGGCACGAAGTCTTCCCAATCGGAAGGGGGTGCGTGTTGGGTACGCTCAGACTCGCCGTGGTTGGCGGCTTGGTTGCACTGCTGATGCTCGTGCCGGGCGAAGCATTGGCTGGTACGCAGGGTAGTTGCTCATCTGGTGACGCCACGAAGGTTCGATTGTGGGAGAACGAGGAGTCAGACACGAGCGACGGCAACGATTCCGTGTGGGTCTGCGTCGCGGAGGACTGGCTGCGCGACATCTCCCACACCCTGTCTGGAGATTGCAACCGGCCCTGGCCGCCATCTGGCACCTGGAACGATTGTGTGTCCTCGTATACGATCTGGGTTCCAGACGGCAAGCGGTTCTGCCTGTACAGGGATGTCGACAACGGCACCGTGATTCAGAACAAGCTCGGCCCGTTGAACGGCGTCCGTATCGACCTCAGCCCGACCTGGAGCGACACGCCATCGAGTCTACGTTGGCGGGAGAGTTGGCAGGGCTGCTGATCGTGGGTTCGCGAGAGGCTCAAGACGTAAACATACGGCGCTCGTGAGCCTCACGACCTCGGTTCCAGCGCTTGAGGCCATCGGGGTCTCCCATCGGTATCGACGGGAGGCCCCGATGGTGCTCGAGGACGTGGATGTCGCCGTCCCGGTGGGCGCGATCGCCGCCCTCATCGGGCCCAATGGCGCGGGCAAGTCGACGCTCATCCGTTCGTGGGTGGGGTTCGAGCGACCGCAGCGGGGTGCGCTCCGCGTCATGGGCCTAGACGTCCGTCGGCACGGTCGTGAGGCACTCCTGCAGGTCGGCTACCTCTCGCAGTCGGTGGGCCTCTACGCTGGCCTGACGGTCGCGGACCACATCGAGCTCGGGCGCACGCTCCGACCGGGGTTCGATCGCGACGACGCCATCGACCTGTTGGAGCGGATGCGCATCCCGTTGGACCGTCGGGCGGGCGAGCTGTCCGGGGGCCAGCAGGCGCAGGTGGCGCTGGCCCTCGCGCTCGGGACACGGGCCCCGGTGTACCTGCTCGACGAGCCACTGGCCTCGCTCGACCCGCTCGCGCGCGGGGAGTTCCTCGCCATCCTTCTCGACGAGGTCCGCTCGCGCAGCGTGACCGTCCTGCTCGCCTCACACATCGTCAGCGACGTCGAGCACGTCTGTGACTGGCTGATCGTGCTCAGCGCTGGTCGCGTCGCCCTACAGGGCCCGACCGAGGCGGCCCTGAACTCGCATCGGGTCTATGCCAACGGAAGCCCGGCCGTGGACGACATCGGGACGTTCCGTCGCCCCGGAGGTCCGCCCATACGCCTGCGACGGTCGGATGACCCGAGCCTCCCGGTGCCCACCCTGGAGGAGCTGGTCATGGGCTACCTCGCTTCGTCCCGCGGTTCCACTGTTGGGCCGGAAGGCTCGGCCGCACCGTGATGCTCAGCGTCGCGCGACTGACCTACCGGATCCACCGCGGTGAGGTCCTGGTGTTCCTCGCGCTCGTGCTCGCGACGACGGTGGCCATCGTCGTGGTCACCAGCCGCCTCATCACCGTAGGGCCGTCCGAGTGCCTGCTCGAGAGCAGTGACCCCTCCTGCCGGTCGGTGCTGGACGCCTTCAACCGCATCCGCGCGGACGAGGCGAGCTGGCTCATGGGCGCCGGCGCCGGTCTGTTGCCAGTGCTCCTCGGGCTCATCCTCGGCGTGCCGCTCGTGGGACGGGAGCTTGAGGTCCGTACTGCGCCGCTCGCGTGGTCGCTGGCCGCCAGCCGCGTCCGCTGGTTCCTGCAACGGCTGCTGCCGATGGGCGCGCTCCTCCTCGCGAGCCTGATCCTGATCGCGCTGCTCGGCGTCCTGCTGACGCGGGAATCGAACCCCGGCGCCTACGTGCCTCGCATGAACCACCTCGGCTCGCAGGGCCTGACCTTCATCGCCCGTGGCCTGATGGCCTTCGGCCTAGCCGTGCTGGCCGGTGCCGTCCTGGGTCGGACCCTGCCCGCGTTCTTGCTCTCGGCGCTGCTGGCGATGACCCTTGCGCTGGTCGGCTCGACGGCCCTGGCGGCCAGCCTGGCGCAGTCGTGGGCCGTCTGGCAGGTCGACTCCGGGTACCCCGGGTACTCCGGGGACCCTGTCCCGAGCCTGCTCCACCTCCGGGAGCAGTACCGTATCGACGAGGGCTCGCCGATGTCCGAGAGCCAGCTCTATGCCTGGTTCGATGCGCAGCTACTCGACACCGATTGGGACACGTGGGAGGAACAGCACGTCACGCGGATGGAACTCGTCGTCCCGCTCGAGCGCTTCTCCGACTTCGAGGCGGCCGAGACGGCGGCGGCCCTGACCATCGGGGGCACGGGGCTGCTCCTGAGCTTCGCCGTGGTCAGCCGGAGACGACCCACCTGACGTCGGCGTCGGTCGAAGCACCAGACGCCTACTGATCGGGAACTTGCGTGCTGGTCCGTGGCGCCCGATCGTGCCTACTCGGCGATGCCCAGGCGAACGGCCGCTGCGGTCAACTCGGTCTGTACGCGACCCGGTGCGGTGCCGCCGACGACATCAGGGCGCGCGAGGGCATTCTCAAGCCGGGCAGCGACGCGGAGCTCACCGGCCACCTCGGGGTCCGACGCGGCGCCTCGCGCGACCGGATCGGCCGAATCGGCCAGCGCAGCGGCGATATCAGCATCGGGAAGCTCGGTCAGCTCCACACTGGCCGCCTCCGCCCGCGCCACCAGCGAACCCACGATGTGGTGCCCGTCGCGGAAGGGCACACCCATCTCCACGAGGGCATCGGCCACGGCCGTCGCAGTCGTGTAGCCGGTCGTCGCGGCGGCCAGCATGCGCGCCTCGTCGATCTGCAGCGTGGCCACCATGCCGGCCATCACGTCCAGTGACGACTCCAGCACGGACAGTGCATCGATCAGTGCTGGCTTGTCCTCTTGCAGATCACGCTGGTAGCCGCCAGGTAGCCCCTTGAGCAGGGTCAGCGCGGTGACGAGATGGCCGATGACGCGCGCGCTGCGACCACGGACGAGCTCGGCGGGATCTGGGTTGCGCTTGTTGGGCATCATCGATGAGCCTGTCGACCAGGCATCCGCTGGCCGCACGAAGCCGAAGTTGGGGTTGCTCCACCACACGATCTCCTCGGCCAGGCGGGAGAGGTGCGCCATCGTCAGCGCAGCCGCGCTGACGGTCTCCACCACCGGGTCGCGGTCGCCCACCGCGTCGATGGAGTTGTGGGTGACGCCGGCAAAGCCGAGCGCCTCCGCAGTGGCCTCACGATCCAGCGCGAACCCGGCGCCTGCGAGCGCACCGGAGCCCAACGGCGACAACGCCGCGCGTCCCAGCGCATCGGAGAAGCGGCCGCGGTCGCGCTCCAGCATCTCCACGTAGGCCAGCAGGTGATGCGCGAACAACACCGGTTGGGCCGGCTGCACGTGGGTGTGGCCAGGCATGACCGCATCCCGATGGGCCAGACCCAGGCCCACGAGCGCCCGTTCCAGGCCGATGATGGCGGCGTGGATCTCGCCGATGCGGCGTCGCAGGTACAGCCGCAGGTCGGTGGCGACCTGGTCGTTGCGTGAGCGGCCGGTGTGGAGCTTGCCGGCCACGGGGCCGATGCGCTCGGTCAGCACCATCTCCACGTTCATGTGGATGTCTTCGTGCGCGGGGTCCCACTCGATGGAACCGTCGCGCACATCCGCCTCGATCGAGCGCAGGCCCCCACTGATGGCCTCGGCCTCAGCTGCGCTCAGGAGCCCCGCTCGCACCAGGCCCGCGACGTGGGCGAGCGAGCCGGCGATGTCTTCGATCGCCAGCTCGACATCGACCTCGATGGAGCGCCCGAAGGCGGCCGCATCGGCATCCGGTCGGGCGCTGAAGCGGCCACCCCAAGCCTTCATGTGCTACGCCTTGGCGTCGGCCATCTCGACCGGGAGGTCACCCAGCATGGGCTCGGTCCAGGTCCAGGCCGATTCGTGGCGAGCGGCCTCGCGGCGCAGTGGCATGCCGAAGATCTTGATGAAGCCGACCGAGGCGGCGTGGTCATAGGCATCATCGGCATCGTAGGTCGCCAGCGTGCGGTCGTACAGCGAATCGTCGCTGCGGCGCCCCACGACGTAGGCGTTGCCGTGGTCGAGGCGCATGCGCACCTGGCCGTTGACGACGCGTTGGCTGGAGTGCACGTACTCGCGCAGGTCGCGATGCAGGGCGCTGAACCAGATGCCGTCGTAGGTGGCCTGTGCCGTCTCATCAGCGACGAGCCGGTTGAAGCGCAGTTGCTCCTTCGACAGGGTCAGGCTCTCCAGGGCCGCGTGTGCAGTGTGCAGGATGGTGGCGGCCGGCGCCTCGTAGATCTCGCGGCTCTTGATGCCGACCAGGCGATCCTCGACGTGGTCGATGCGGCCGATGCCGTGTTTGCCGCCGATGTCGTGCACGCGTTGCACCAGGTCGACCGGGCCGACGGCCTCGCCGTCGAGCGCGACCGGCACGCCACCCTCGAAGGTGATGGTCAGCTCGGTGGGGATGTCTGGAGCATCGCCAGGCGTGACGGTCCATTCATAGGCGTCGGCCGGCGGCGTCGCCCAGGGATCCTCGAGCACGCCTGTCTCACATGAGCGGCCCCAAAGGTTGACGTCGATGGAGTACGGCGAGGCCTTGGTGATGGGGATGAAGATGCCGCGCTCGGCGGCGTAGTCGATCTCCTCGTCACGTGAGAGCCCCATGCCCACGCGCATCGGTGCCACCACTTCCAGTCTGGGGTCGAGTGCGTGGACGGCGACGTCGAAGCGCACCTGGTCGTTGCCCTTGCCGGTGCACCCGTGGGCGACCGCATCACAGCGCTCGCGATCGGCGACCTCCACGAGCAGCTGCGCGATGAGTGGTCGCGCCAAGGCCGTGGCCAGCGGATAGACGCCCTGGTAGAGCGCGTTGGCTTGCAGGCTGGGCCAGACGAACTGGCGGATGAAGCGATCGCGACCATCGATGACGTAGGCCCGACTGGCACCCGCGGCGAGCGCCCGCTCGATGACTCGGTCGCGCAACGAATCGCCACCGAGGTCGACCGTCAAGGTGACCACCTCTGAGCCGTACTGCTCTTTCAGCCAGGCCACCGCGACCGATGTATCCAGCCCGCCTGAATAGGCGAGTACGACCTTTTTCACCACGTACCTCCGAACCTTGTGCCTGGATAGCGAGCCCCTGCGACTCGCGCTTGATGCTATGGGTGCACGAGGGGCGTCCGGCGCACGCCGAACGCCCCGGATGTGCGAGGTACACGGCGCTGTCGAGGCTCACTGTCCTGCATTAACATGCGCGTGCAGGCCGATTATTGCATAGTCATGCAGTACATGCACCGCGAGCAGGCGATACGTAGGGCGCTCCGGGTCGGCTCCGGTGGAGTGTGGGCGAGCGGTGGTGGCAGGGGGCACCGGATACGGCCGGTGCGTCGGTGCACGGTCCTGTCGCAGGCTAGTCGTTTCGGGTCACTACCGGACCTTCGAGCCAGGGGCTTGACTGAGCGCCCGGCCCGAAAGGGAGAGTCCATGTCCACCTCATATCCCGAGCGCGTCGCTCTTCGTTGGCGTCCTATCGAGGCGCCCAGGTCCGTTCGCTGGCGTCTTTGGGGGGCGATGCTCGCCCTCGCCCTGGTGCCGACGGCGGCGGGTATCTACCTGACGGCATCACTGTTGGGCCAGGTTGAGCCGGTGCCCCAGCTCGAACGTGCCCACCAGACGTCGGAAGCCGCCGCGGGCCTGCTCGCGACCGAACAGGCCATCGAGAGCCGACTGCTGGTCGCTGCCGGCAACACCGCCATGGGCACGCTTGCCGATGGTGTTCGCGGTGCGTCAGAGCGCCAAACCGCGGCGCGTGTGCTCGAAGGGCTGCGTGGCAGCGACGGCGCGGTCGTCTCGGGTGCCTGCATCGTGCGCTCCGGGGACGGTCGGAGTATCCCGCTTGGCAGCGATCGCGGAGCCGAACGGTTCGACGCTTGCGCCGATGCCCTGTTGCGCGGTCAGGCCCTCTCGGCCACGGCCGATACGGTCACGCACGCCAGGAGTGACGGGGGCCGATTACTGCTCGCGGCTCCGTTGCGTTCGGTGAGCGGGCGTGACGGCGGCGTCCTCTCGGTGGAGGTGGACGTCCCGGCACTGTTCGACCGGGGCCGCTCGTCGTCGGCCGATGCGGTCGCCTCGATGATCGTGGACATGGGTTCATCAGAGGTCATCGCGAGATCGCCGATGACGGCGGACCCGGCCGCTGGCGCCGAACGCCATCTTGAGTCACTCACACGCCATGTCGGGGGCATCGTGGCGGGCGACGCCGAGACCGGACACCAGCTGGCAGCCATGGGATTGGCTCCCTCGCTGCTGCCTCTGTGGGGCAATGGGGACGGGTCGCGCATGGCCCTGCTGCAGGTGTGGCCGAGCCCCTCGGTGCCGATCCCGTCCCAGCTACGCCTCGCGTTCGTCATCCTTCTCGCGAGCGCCATCCTGGCGGTCGTCTTGCTCGCCCGCTACTTTCTCAACCCCTTCGAGGAGCTGGCCGATTCGCGCACGGAGCTGCAGGTGCTGTATCACGAGGCTCGCGAGGACGCGCTGGCGGACGGGCTGACCGGCCTGGGGAACCACCGCGCCTTCCAGGAGGAGCTGGCACGCCAGATCAGTGCGTTCGACGAACGTGGCACAGCCTTCAGCGTGGTGCTGCTCGACCTTGATGACCTCAAGGTCGTGAATGACCGAGAGGGCCACGCTGCGGGCGATGAGACGCTGCGTTTGATGGCTCGAACCATGCGTGAACAGGGGCGGGACAACGACCTGCTCTTCCGAACCGGCGGAGACGAGTTCGCGATGCTGCTTCCGGGTGCGGACATCGAGGACGCCACCGGCGTGGCAGAGCGGATCCTGCATTTCTGCAAGCGTCCCCATGAGGGCGCCCGCTCCTGTGCCTTCTCCGGCGGAATCTCCGGTGTGCCGTGGTTCACGCGCCACGGCGGTCTCGTCTACCAGCAGGCCGACGCGGCACTGTACTGGGCCAAGCGCCACGGGCGCGGCTTGATCGAGGTCTTCGACGCCGACCGTGACCACCTGCCCGACGAATACAACGCGGTCACCGGCAATGCCGTGGCCGAGGTCATCACCGGCAAGCTGCTGAGTCCCGTCTTCCAACCCATCGTGGACCTGCGTAGCGGCCGCATCCTCGGCTTTGAAGGTCTGATCCGACCCGATCCGAACGGGCCGCTGCCAAACACCGAACGACTGTTCGCGGCAGCCGCGGCTTCAGGGCGCACCGTCGAGCTGGACCTGGCCTGCATCGAGGTGGTCGTGAATGGCGCCCGAGCCATCGGGCCTGACCGGCTGCTCACCCTCAACCTGTCGCCGCGCACCCTCGAAGTCAAGGACTTCGATGCCGCCTGGCTGCTGAAGAGCCTGGTGCGCAATGGCATCTCACCGAGCCGTGTGATCATCGAGCTGACCGAGCGCGAAGAGGTCGATGACCTGGTACGTCTGCGTCGAACGTTCGCGACCCTGCAGCAGTACGGCCTGCGCCTCGCGGCTGACGACGTGGGCGCCGGCAATGCCGGGCTGCGCTTGCTCTCGCAGGTGCAATTCGACATCGTCAAGATCGACCTGTCGCTGGTGCAGGATGGCGTGCGCCGGCTGGGCTCGCGTGCGGTGCTGCAGTCGCTGCGCGACCTCGCCTTGAGCCAGGATGCGCGCATCGTGGCCGAGGGCGTCGAGACGGTACAGCAGCTGCGGGTCATCCGTGAGCTTGACATCGGCGCCGGCCAGGGATTCCTGCTGGGACGCCCGGAGGTATCGGTGGCCAAGACGTTCGTCGATGTGCGGCAGCTCGCCAGTGGGCTGGTAGTGCCCGCGCACATCGCACCTGGGGCGACCTCGGTCGAGCCGGCGGCTTCCGAGGGGAGCGGCGACCTCGACGACATCTCGGCTGAGCGCCGCGCCATATTCCTGCCCCCCGCGGCGCGCGGGTTCCTCAGACCCGAGCCGGGTGGCGCATAGGGCCCCGACGACTCGCTCTTCGAGGATCAGCGCTCCATAGGGCGGAAGCCTGTCCCGGCGCCCTCGTGCAGCGCACGCCGCAGCGCATCGGCCGTGCGGCCATCGGCGATGACCGACCGCTCTGCGCGTGACCCGGGACCGATGGCCCGCAATGCCGAGCTCACCTTGGGCACCATGCCCCCGGCGATGACACCGTCATCGATGAGGCGCGCGACTTGATCCGGCGTCAGCTCGGGGATGCGTTCGCCATCAGCGTCACGGACGCCGTCGGTGTCGGTCAGCAGCAGCAACTCACCGCCCAGGGCAGCACTGACCGCAGCAGCCGCATCGTCGGCGTTGACGTTGCAGATGCGCCCGTCGGGATCTAGGCCCATCGGCGACAGCACCGGCAGGTAACCGGCCCGGAGGAGGGTCTCCAGCAGCGCCGCATCGGCGACCGGCTCGCTGATGACGCGATCGAGTCCCTCGGCGCGTGGTCCCCGGATCATGCCGCGGTCGATGCCACGGACCCCGACCGCCTCCGCGCCCAACTCCAGCAGGGCCGCGGTCAGCTCCGCATTGATGACGCCACTGATGACGGCCAGGAACACCTCGAGCGTGGCTTCGTCGGTGACCCGTCGGCCAGCATCCCAGCGGCTCTCCACGCCCAGGCGCAGCAGCCAGTCGGTGAGGCGCTTGCCGCCGCCGTGGACGATGACCACGGGCCGCCCGCGGCGCTCAGCGACGATCTCCCGCAGCACGTCCTGCTGCTCGGCGATGGTGGTGCCACCGAGCTTGACGACGACCGGCAGCCCGCTCACGTGGAGTAGGCCGAGTTCTCGATGACGTACTGCTCGGTGAGGTCGCAACCGTAGGCCTCGCCGGAAGCGTCGCCGACACCCAGGTCCACCCGGATGAGCACCTCAGAGCCACGCATCCGCGCACTCAAGTCGGCCGGGTCGAAGTCGACCGGGAGACCGGCGAAGACGGGCGTGCTTTCGATGTCGATCCGCAGGCGGTCGGGGTCGACTTCCACCGCCTGTCCGGCACGTGCCCGCGCCGAGTCGGCATCGAGCCCCGCGGCCTCGAGCACGGCCGCCGACGGCGTGACGGCGTTGCCCACGGCCATGGCGATGCGGCCCCAGTTGGGGTCAGCGCCGTGGACCGCGGCCTTGACCAGGTCACTGCTGACGACGGCACGAGCAGCGGCGCGCGCGGCGGCCGTGTCGCGAGCGCCGCTGACGCCACAGGTGATGAGCGTGGCGGCACCCTCGCCGTCGGCGGCCTGCTGGCGGGCCAGCGATCGCGCCACGGCCTCCAGGCCCCGGGCGAACGTGGCGGCCGCATCCGGATCAGCTTCCAACGGGGCCGCACCGGCCGCCCCCGACGCAGCCAGCAACACGGTGTCGTTGGTGGACTGGTCGCCATCGACGCTCATCGCATTCCAGGTGCGTGCCACGATCGGCCGCAACAGCGCGTGCAGGGTCGCGGGCGTAGCAGTCGCATCGGTGAGCACGAAGCAGAGCATGGTGGCCATGTTGGGATGGATCATGCCCACACCCTTGGCCACGCCGCTGATGGTGACCTCCACGGGCGAGCCCTCGGCGGAAGGCAGCTGCAAGCGGATAGCGGCCATCTTGGCGCGTGAATCGGTCGTGCGCAGCGCCTCGGCGATGTCGGCGAAGGCGGCGTCATCGCGCCCCAAACCGGCGGCCACGACGGTGCTCACGGCGGTCGCGATCCGCTGCACCGGCAGGCGTGTGCCGATGAGCCCGGTGGACATCGCCAACACCCGCTCGGTGGTGGTGCCGACGGTCTCCGCCAGGGTCGCGGCGAGGCTGCGTTGATCGGCCAGGCCGGCGGCACCGGTGGCCGCGTTGGCACACCCGCTGGTGGCGATCATGGCGCCCGCCCAGCCATAGCGTCCCGCGCCCGCCGGCTCGGTGGCCGCCAAGTGCTCCTGGTTCATGCGCACCGATGCCGCCGGCAGGCGGTTGGTGGTGAAGGTGGCGGCCACTGCGGCAGGTCCATCCTCGACCACCAGCAGCGCCAGGTCCGGGGCACCGGAGGCCTTGACACCGGCGCTTGTGCCGGAGGCCAGGAACCCTCGGGGCAGGCGCGCGGCGCGTTCCGCCGAAGGTAGGTCCGAGGGCAGCGGAGCGAGCGGCCTCACGGGACGAGCGGGAGTTGCTGCAGTCCGGTCCACTCCGGCAGGCCGAAGACGAGGTTGAAGGCTTGCACGGCCTGGCCCGCGGCGCCCTTCACCAGGTTGTCCGCGACCGACACCGTGGTGATGCGGCCGGTACGCTCATCGAGGTGGGCGAAGACGCGCACGAAGTTGGAGCCGCGCACGTGCGCTGTCGCCGGCGGCGTGTCCACCACCTCGACGAAGTACTCGTCGGCGTAGGCCCCCTCATAGAGCCGGCGCAGCTCATCCGCGCTGATCATCCGCGTCGGCCGCACGTGGCCCGAGGCGAGGATGCCGCGGTTCATGGGCACCAGGTGCGGCAGGAAGCCGACCGTGGCAGCGCCAGGGTTGGCCTCAGGGGTCGCACCGGCGTCGCGGATCTCCTGGATCAGCTCCGAGGTGTGGCGGTGCCCGCCGACCCCGTACGCCTTCACCGAGTCGTTGATCTCCACGTACATCAGGTCGGCCTTGACCGAGCGACCGGCGCCTGAGACGCCGCTCTTGGCGTCGACCACGACATCCTCGATGAGGCCGGCGCGCGCCAATGGATAGAGGCCCAAGAGCGCGGTGGTGGGATAGCAGCCGGGTGAGGCGACTACGATGGCGTCGGCCCCCTGCAACGCCAGCAGCTCGTCGCGATGCTGCTCGGGCAGGCCATACACGGCCGTGGCTAGCAGCTCAGGGAAGGGGTGCGTGTAGTCATACCAGCGCTCGTAGTCGGCAGGGTCCTTGAGTCGGTAGTCCGATCCCAGGTCGATGACTGCGATGCCCTGTTCGATGAGGTCGGGCACTAGCGCCGCCGAGGCGCCATGGGGCAGGGCCAGGAAGACGGCATCCACCTGGGGCAGGGTCGACTCGATGACATGACCGGTGCGGGCCAACTGTGGCTGCGTGGCGCCGATGGGCTGGCCGTCCCGGTCTCGGCCCTGCAGGCCAGCGATGTGCACAGCCGGATGGCGCTCGAGCAGCCGAACGAGTTCGCCACCGGCGATGCCGGCGGCTCCGATGATGCCCACGCGGATGGTGGCGCGGCCGCCGAGAGAAGGGCTGGCGGAGGCCCGGTCTGTCGTCTGGGTCATGGTCGACAGACGATACATTGCAGCGCGGTCGAGGGTCAGATGAACGCTTTGGCCGGGCCAGCGGCGCGCTGCGGACGTGCCCATCGCCCGCGGCCGCGAGTTCGCCCCACGTGGCACGGAGCCACGGCGCCCGCTATGCGATAGTTGCGCTACCTATGAGCACGCACGACGATACCCGCGACCAGGACATCCCCGATCTCTCCATCCCCAGTGGCGGCAGCGTCCTATCGGCCATCGAGGTGCGCGCAACTGACGACGCCGACCTGACCGAGATCCTGTTGCGCCTGCGTGACGCCGGCGCGGACGTGGTCACCATCAACTCATTCCCCGCCACCAAGAAGGGCGAGGGCGACGAGGTCACGCGCGTCTTTGACATCGAGCTGCGCGACCTTGGGCCGATCGAGGCCACCCGGGCCGCACTGACGGTCCCGGGTGTGTCCGCCGCCGATGCCCGACCCACGCTCGGCCAGATCTTCGGCAAGCGCGTCATCGTCATCGGCGGAGGCGCGCAGGTGGCGCAGGTGGCGTTGGGCGCCGTATCGGAGAGCGACCGCCACAACCTTCGGGGCGAGCGCATCTCGGTCGACACCATGGCGCTCGTGGGCGAGAAGGAGATCGCCGCCGCCGTCCGTGCCGTGGCCGACCTGCCACGCGCGCACATCCTGGTGCTGGCCGGCTCACTCATGGGTGGTGAGATCACCAAGGCCGTGCGCGAACTGCGCGATCGCGGTATCCCGGTGGTCTCGCTGTCGATGGCCGGATCGGTCGCCGCAGAGGCGGACCTCGTCGTCAGCGACCCCGTGCAGGCCGGGACGATGGCGGTGATGGCCATCGCTGACACCGCCCGCTTCGACCTCGACAAACTGCGCGGCCGGCGCTACTAGTCGCGCAGTCAGACTCGCTGCCCGTATGCTTGCGGGCATGACCGATACCACTCGTTCCATCCAGGAACGCTCGAACGCCACCTTGTCGCCGATCCTCGGCCGCTACTACCAGCAGGTCTGGGTGCGCGGTGAGGGCCATCGCCTCTACGACAGTGATGGCCGAGCCTATCTCGACTTCGCCAACGGCATCGCGGTGACCTCGCTGGGCCACGCTCACCCACGCGTGAACGCGGCCATCCACAAGCAGGTCGATGCGCTCATCCATGTCTGCAACGGCCTGGGTCACCTCGATCCGGTCACACGATTGGCGGAGATGCTCGTCGATGAGCTGCCGGACGGGTTGGACACGGTCTACTTCGGCAACTCCGGCGCTGAGGTCGTGGACGGCGCCATGAAGATGGTGCGTCGGGCGACCGGACGGACGCACATCATCGCCTTCTCGGGCGCCTTTCATGGTCGTACCTATGGCGCCATGAGCCTGACCAGCTCCAGCCTCAACTACCGCAGCGGCTATGACCCGCTGGTGCCGGGCATCCACATCGCGCCCTTCCCCAACGCCTATCGTGACTTCGATGGCGACGAGGCCGCCGCCAGTGCCGCCAGCCTGGCCTACCTGGAGCGCCTGTTCGCCGAGCAGATCCAACCTGCCCGCACCGCGGCCTTCATCATCGAGCCGGTGCAGGGCGAAGGTGGCTACCTGCCCGCACCGATCGCTTTCATGCAGGGCCTGCGCGAATTGGCCACGCGTCACGGCATCCTGCTCATCGCTGACGAGGTGCAGTCGGGCTATGGCCGTACCGGCAAGATGTGGGCATTCGAGCACGCAGGCATCGTGCCCGATGTGGTGCTGGTGGCCAAGGCCATCGCTAATGGCATGCCCCTCGCGGCCCTGATCTCGCCGCGCGAGCTGCAGGAGCGCTGGGGCCTGGGCGCCCATGGCTCCACCTACGGCGGCAACCCGGTCGCCTGCGCGGCCGGCATCGCTGTGCTCGAAGTGATCCGCGAGGAGGGCCTGGTGGCCAATGCCGCCGCGCGAGGTGCCGAGCTGACCGCGGGTCTCAAGGCGCTGGCTGCCGAGGATCCTCGCATCGGCGATGTGCGCGGACCGGGGCTGATGATCGGCGTGGAGATGATCAAGGATCCGGGTGCCGCTCCGGCTGTGGCCCTCGGCAGCGCGCTCTCCACCGCCTCCGCCGAGAACGGCCTCTTGGTGTTGACCTGTGGTGCCGGGAACGTCGTTCGCTGGATCCCGCCGCTCGACGTGCAGCGCTCCGAGATCGAGGAGGCCCTGGGCATCTTCCAGGAGGCGCTGCTGGTGACGCAGTAGCCGAGGAGCGGGTTCAGCCGGCGCGGACCTCGTGACAGGGATTTGACAGGCGCCCGATGCCTTCGACCTCGACGGTCATGACGTCACCCTCGTGCATCAGGATCCGCGGATCACGGGAGTAGCCGATGCCGCCCGGTGTGCCGGTGGCGATGATGTCACCGGGCTCCAGCGTGAACGCCTGCGAGCAGAAGGAAATCAGGTAGGGCACGGAGAAGATGAGGTTGGAGGTGTTCGAATCCTGCATGATCTCGCCATTGCGGTAGCTGCGGACCGCGAGGTTGCCCGGATCGCCGACTTCGTCAGGTGTGACGATGGCGGGGCCGATGGGGCAGAAGGTGTCGAGCGACTTGGAGCGCACGAACTGGCCGTCGCTGAACTGCAGGTCGCGTGCGCTGACATCGTTGAGGCAGGTGTAGCCGAGGATGTACCTGCGCGCCTCCTCCTCACTCACCCGGCGCGCTCGACGTCCGATGACGATGGCCAGCTCCACCTCCAGGTCGACCGCGTCGGTCAGGCGGGGGTCCCATTCGACCGTGGCGCCGTCGCCGATGACCGAGGTGGGGAACTTGGCGAACATCAGCGGCAGCGCTGGGATCTCGACCCCCAGCTCGGCAGCGTGGTCGTGGTAGTTGAGGCCGATGGCCACGATCTTGCCCGGGCGTGGCAGTGGTGAGATGCGTCGAGCGGGATCGACGTCGCCGGGGCGTCCGTCGATGGTCGCGGAACGGGCGGCAGAGCGCAACGCCGTCAGCGCGGCCTCGCCGCCATGCAAGAGCTCGTCCATCGATACGGCGACGCCGGCACCCAGTGTGTGGCTCGACCAGATGTGGCGGTCGGCGTTCTCGACCGCTTGGGGGTCGCCGGCCGCATCGAGGTATGAGACGAGACGCATGGGTGGGGCTCCTGCAATGGTGTCGGTGGCTGTCGGTGGCTGTCAGTCGGTGGTCGTGGCTACTGTATCGGGTCGCCCGGTCTCGGCCAGGATGACCGCACCGATGACCAACGCGCCGCCGAGCAGCTGCATGGCGGTGAGGCGCTCGCCGAAGAGGATCATCGCCAGTACCACCGTGTAGACCGGTTCGACCGTGCTGATCAGTGCCGCGCGGGCACCACCGACACGACGTACGCCGGCGTAGAACGCCTGGATGGCGATGGCGGTGGACAGCAGGCCCAGGCCCAGGAGGGGCAGCCACGATCCGGCGGGGATGTCGATCGGCGAGACCGACCCGCCGCTCGCCAGCAGCAGCAGCGCGTAGACCATGGCCGTGGCGGTCGTCATCAGCGCCGCCGCGGGGGAGGGGTCGGGGGCTGCCGGCACCTCGGGCGTCGGCAGCTCCGGTGCCGCCATCTCGGCGTCACCAGGTGGGATATCGATGGTCGGACCGGCATGATGGCGATCGGGTCGCTCGCCTGCCAGTCGTGCCTGCAGCACGATCCAGATGGCATAGATCAAGCCGTTGGCGAAGGCCAGCGCCAGGCCCCACAGTGGTGGCAGCTCTCCGGCCGGGATGCCGCCAAGCGTGAGCGCTACGCCGACGAGCGAGATGACCAGCGCCAGCCATGCCCGGCGACCCTCCAGGCGGCGGACGAAGCGAGTCGCCATCACTGCCACCATCGCTGGATAGAGGTAGGTGATGATCGAGGTCAGGGCGATGGGCACGACCTGCAGCGCCGCGAAGAAGGCATAGCTGTTGCCCACATAGAGGGCCCCCAGGAGCAGCAACACCGCCACGCGTCGCCGTGGTAGCGAGCGCAGCGACCGCCGACGCCCGGACGACAGCAACAAGAAGCCCCAACCGAACAGCGCCGCGATGCCGAAGCGCCAGAACATCACCGTCAGCGGCCCCATCCCGGCGTCATAGAGCGGCTGCACGAACAGCGCGCCAGAGCCGAAGCCGGCCGCCGAGACCAGCACCAGGATGATGCCCAACGCCTGGCCCGTGATGGGCATGCGCTGGCCAGGGGCGCCGAAGGAGGTCACGCCACCGATGCTAGCGGTCACGCTCGGACGTGTTGATTGCCGCACGGAATGGCTTCAAGGGCCGAACGGCCGGTGGCGTTACACTGACTCTCGACCCGACCAACAGCGTCGTCGGCGAGGTCGTGAACAGGAGCCCCTCCCCGCGTGACCATCCAAACAGATCCGCACCACACCCTACCGATCCAGGAACTGGAGCGCGTCACGATCCGCTTTGCCGGCGACTCGGGTGACGGTATGCAGCTCACGGGCACACAATTCACGCGAACAGCGGCCGTCTTCGGCAATGACATCGCCACGCTGCCGGACTTCCCCGCTGAGATCCGCGCCCCGGCCGGCTCCCTCGCCGGCGTCTCGGGCTTCCAGATCAGCTTCAGCTCGGCAGATATCCATACGCCCGGAGATTCGCCGGACGTGCTGGTGGCGATGAACCCCGCGGCGCTTCGCGCCAACGTCGGGGACATGCCCGCCGGCGGCGCCATCGTCGTCAACGAGGACGCCTTCACCAAGCAGAATCTGGCCAAGGCGGGCTACCGTGACAACCCACTCGAGGACGGATCGCTCAGCGACTTCAACGTCTTCGAGATCCCGGTCGGCAAGCTCAACGCGCGGGCGCTCGAGGGTCTGGACCTGTCCACCAAGCAGGTCGACATGTCCAAGAACTTCTTTGCCCTGGGGCTCATGTTCTGGCTCTACGAGCGTTCCATGGAGCCGACCATCACGTGGATCGAGAAGAAGTTCGCGGCCCGTCCGGTCATCGCTGAGGGCAATCTGCGTGCGCTGAAGGCTGGCTATGCCTTCGGTGAGACCACGGAGATCTTCCACACCAGCTACCGCGTCAAGCCGGCAACACTGCCGTCGGGCACCTACCGCAATGTCACCGGCAACGAGGCCGCGGCGTTGGGGTTCGTGGCGGCCACCAAGCTATCGGGTCGCGAGCTCTTCTACGGCTCCTATCCCATCACACCCGCCAGCGAGATCCTGCACCAGCTCTCGACCTACAAGCACTTCGGCGTGCGCACCTTCCAGGCTGAGGATGAGATCGCGGCCATCGGCTCTGCCATCGGTGCATCCTTCGGTGGAGCGCTCGCGCTCACCGCGTCCTCGGGCCCGGGCATCGCGCTGAAAGGTGAAGCCATGGGGCTCGCGGTGATGGTGGAGCTGCCGCTGGTGGTGGTCAACGTCCAGCGCGCCGGCCCGTCCACGGGTATGCCCACCAAGAACGAGCAGTCCGATCTGCTGCAGGCGATGTTCGGCCGCAATGGTGATGCGCCCCTGCCGGTGGTGGCACCGGCCACGCCGGCGGAGTGCTTCGACTACGCCATCGAGGCCTGCCGATTGGCGCTCAAATACATGACTCCGGTGGTGTATCTGTCGGACGCCTTCCTGGCTACCGGCTCCGAGCCCTGGCGCATCCCCGAGCCGACCGACCTGCCGGACATCTCGGTGCCCAACCACGCTGACGCCGCCACCTTCCAGCCCTACGACCGTGACCCCGACACGCTGGCACGCCCCTGGGCCATTCCCGGCACGCCGGGCATGGAGCACCGCATCGGCGGCCTGGAGAGCGCCGATGTCACCGGGCAGATCTCCTACGATCCAGACAACCATCAGCGCATGACCGACCTACGGGCGCGCAAGATCGCGGGCATCGCGGATGACATCCCCGACCTGGAGGTCTTCGGCCCTGAGCGTGGCGACCTGCTCATCCTCGGCTGGGGCAGCACCTACGGCTCACTGCGAACCGCCGTCGAGCGGCTGCAGCGTGGTGGAGATGAAGTGGCCCACGCCCACCTGCGCCATTTGAACCCCTTCCCGCGCAACACCGGTGCGGTGCTCTCGAACTACCGCCGCGTGCTCATCCCCGAGATCAACACCGGCCAGCTGCGGTTGCTCATCCGCGGCCGCTACCTTGTCGATGCGGTTGGTCTCAACCGGGTCCGCGGCAAGCCCTTCCCCGTGCCGGAGGTCGTCAAGGCCGCTCGGCTGCTCCTCGATGACGAGTGAGGTTCACATGACTGATATCAGCAGCGGTCCCCGGACCGCCACCGGACCCGCCAGCACCGGACCCGCCAACGCGGGACCCGCCAACGCGACCGAGCCGTTGCCGCTCACGCGCAAGGACTTCGTCTCCGACCAGGAAGTGCGCTGGTGCCCCGGCTGCGGGGACTACTCCATCCTGGCCCAGACACAGAAGGTGATGCCCGACTTCGGGTACCCGCGGGAGAACATCGTGTTCATCAGCGGCATCGGCTGCTCGGGCCGGATGCCCTACTACATGAACACGTATGGCTTCCACTCCATCCACGGCCGTGCGCCGACGTTGGCTACCGGCCTCAAGATCGCGCGCCCGGACCTGATGGTCTGGGTCATCACCGGTGACGGCGACGCGCTGTCCATCGGCGGCAACCACATCCTCCATTCGATGCGGCGCAACGTGGACATCAAGGTGGTGATGTTCAACAACCGTATCTACGGCTTGACCAAGGGCCAGGCCTCGCCGACATCGGAGTTCGGCAAGCGCACCAAGTCCACACCTGAGGGTACCGTCGACCAGCCGGTCGTGCCGCTGTCGGTGGCGCTGGCGGCAGAGGCCACCTTCGTGGCACGGACCATCGACAACTACACGGAGCACATCCAGGAGACGCTCGACGCGGCCGGTCGCCACAAAGGGTCAGCCTTCACCGAGGTGCTGCAGAACTGCAACATCTTCAATGACGGTGCCTGGCGGGAGTTCACCGATCGCGACGTCCGCGACGACCGAGTGCTCCGCCTCAAGCACGGTGAGCCGATGATCTTTGGCAAGGCGCGCGATCGTGGCATCCGCATGAACGGCACCAAGCCGGAGGTCGTGGACTTGGGCAACGGCATCGACGAGTCGGACCTGCTGGTGCATGACGAGACGGACGGCACGCTCGCGTTCATCCTCTCGCGCATGTTCTGGCCGGATTACCCCGTTCCGGTGGGCGTCTTCCGGCGCGTCAAGAAGCCCACCCACCACCAGCTCGTGGCCGGCCAGATCGAGCTTGTCCGGGCCGACAAGGGTGAGGGCCTGCTGCGAGACCTGCTCTTCAGCAGCGACACCTGGGAAGTCTCCTGAGCGCTGCGGTGGTCGTCCTCGCCGACGACCTGATGTGGTCGACGCGCATCGCCGAAGCCGTGCGTCGTGCCGGAGGCACAGCCGTCAACCTGCGAAGCGAATCCGAGCTGGCGCTGGCCCTGGAGGCATACGAGCTTGGCGACGTGCGCACCATCAGTGGCGCCATCGTCGACCTGGCGGTGCGTGGTTTCGACGGCATCACTGCCATCGAGAACGTGTCCGCCGCTCGGCTGCCGGTCATCGCGGTCGCCGAGCATGACGACCAGCTCACCCGCAAACGCGCCCTCACGGCCGGTGCCGGACGAGTGTTCTCCTATCGCAAGTTCTTCGAGGACGGCACTCGGCTGGTGGAAGGCTGGCTGGCGGCCGACAGGGTGAAGGAGTCCTGACGTGGCCCATGGCATCAGCCAGGCACGCTACCGAGACCGGCTGGCAGCAGCCCAGGCGGCTCTCCGGGGCGCGGGGGCCTCGGCACTTCTGGTCGGGGTCGGGCCCGAGCTGGAGTGGCTCACCGGCTATGCCGCGCACGGCAATGAACGGCTGAACCTGCTCGTCATCCCCGCCGCTGGCGCCGTCGCGTACATCAGTCCTCGACTGGAGGCGCCCGCGGCACGACAAGCCCCAGGCCTGGGGACGGAGTCGGTGGAGCTGCTGACCTGGGATGAGACAGACGACCCGTACCAGCTGCTGCGACCGCTCGTCAGCATTGACGAGGGCGGTAACTACCTTGTTTCCGACGGCTTGCGGGCGGCCTTCGTGATGGGCCTGCAGACCGCGTTGACGAATGCTGCCTGGGGCCTGGCGTCGTCGGTGTTGGCACCCATGCGACGCATCAAGGACGCCGAGGAGATCGGCCTCTTGCGTGCTGCCGCGGCAGCAGCCGACCGCGCCATCGAGCGAGTCATCGTCGGCCCGCTCATCGGCCGTACGGAGGCCGATGTGGCCAGGGATGTCCGTGCTGCCCTGGTGGAAGAAGGGCACGATACGGCCGAGTTCTGGATCGTGGCATCCGGGCCCCACAGCGCTTCGCCGCACCATGAGCCGGGCGGACGCATCATTCGTCCCGGTGAGCCGTTGCTGCTCGACATCGGTGGGCGCCGGACGGGCTACTTCTCTGACATCACGCGCACCATCTGGATCGCCGGCGAGGGCGGCTCTGGTCCTGACGCCGACTTCCGATCCATCTACGAGCTCACCGCAGCGGGGCAGGCTGCCGCTCGTGCCGCCATCCGTCCAGGCGCCAGCTTCGAGGCCATCGATGCGGCGGCTCGCGACGTCATCGCGGCCGGCGGCCATGGCGACCACTTCATGCACCGGTTGGGTCATGGCATCGGTCTGGAGGTCCACGAGGAGCCGTATGCGGTCTGGGGCAATCAGGAACTCGCCGTGGCCGGCAACACCTTCAGCTGCGAGCCGGGCATCTACCTTGAGGGTCGCTACGGTGTACGCATCGAGGACGCCATGGTCTGCACCCCCGACGGCGGCGAATCGCTCAACGGGGCACCACGCGAGCTGCGGGTCGTGGCAGGCCGCTGACGGCCGACCCACACGTCTTGGCAGACCGCTGACGGCCGACCTGCCCGCGGGCTGCCCCAGTAGCCGGGTGTATCATCCGCCGACCGGTCGTCGCGTGGTGTGACGGTCGCGTTGAACCTGACGACTGACCGTGGCGCGTACGGCGCCGGCCGCGACACCGATCAAGGCGGTGATGGCGGAGAAAGACGAAGACATGGCTGACGACACTGGCAGCCGGAATGGCTCGACCCCGGGTCAGGGCTGCACCCAGGCCCAGTTGCGGCGTTTCATCAAGTCGCGCTCCTACATCCCCATGCATGAGCTGCGGCGTCGTTTCGCCATCGACGGTGAAGCGGATGACGTCCTCGCTGTCGAGACGCGGGAGCGCCGCTACTG
Source organism: Candidatus Limnocylindrales bacterium (assembly GCA_038251965.1). Lineage (GTDB taxonomy): Bacteria > Chloroflexota > Limnocylindria > Limnocylindrales > CSP1-4 > JAFMJV01. Next base: position 16,674 of record JBBSAV010000003.1, on the reverse strand, counting down.
GGCGGGTCTCCCGCCTCGCGAATGCAGCTTCCTGGCCGAACTCGTGGACCGGGGTGAGGTCGGTCTGGAACTCTGCCATGACCCCTGCGTGAACATGATCATCGGTGTCTACGCCATCAAGCCGGTAGGCCGCTAGGGCCGCATCGACACCGCCATGACGGTTCCTCTCAGCGCCCCCGAGCCGATCGAGCTTTCGGTCGGCGTGGAGGGCATGACCTGCGCCTCGTGTGTCAACCGGATCGAGCGCTTCCTGCGCAAGGCCGATGGTGTCACCGCGGCCAACGTCAACCTCGCGACCGAGCGCGCCACCGTGTCGTTGGACCCCACCGTCGCGGGGCGCGCCGAAGTCGTCGCGGCCATCGAAGCCGCCGGCTACGACGTGCGCCCTGAGCGAGCATCGGGGCAGACGACAGCGCTGACACTCGATGACGCCGACCCCGACGCGGACCTGCGCGCTCGAGAGATGCGCGACCTGGGGCTGCGCGCCCTGGTCTCGGTGGCTGTGGCCGTGGCCATCATGGCGCTGATGCTGTGGCCGGGCGGGCTGGGTATGTCGATGACCCAGCTCAACTGGCTGTTGCTCATCCCGGCCACGTTCGTGCAGTTCTGGGCCGGTGGGATCTTCCTGCGCAATGCACTGCGCCAGGGGCGCCACGGGACCGTCTCGATGGACACGCTGGTGGCGCTGGGGACGATGGCGGCCTGGGGCTACAGCGTCGTGGTCACGCTTCTGCCGTCGCTGGTGATCGACGCCGGCATCGAGCCGGTCACCTACTTCGACTCCTCAGCGATGATCGTGGGACTCATCCTCGCGGGTCGCTGGATGGAGGCCCGCGCCAAGTCGCAGGCGAGCGGTGCCGTCGCGGCCCTGGTCGGCCTGGGGGCACGCACGGCGCGGCGCGTGGAGGGCGGCACGGAGTTTGACGTGCCTATCGAGGCCATCCGCCCTGGTGACCTGGTGCGCGTACGGCCTGGCGAAAAGGTGCCGGTCGATGGCGTGGTCGTCTCAGGGGGCAGCGCCATCGACGAGTCCATGCTCACCGGTGAGCCCTTGCCGGTCAGCCGCGGTGTGGGTGATCCCGTGATCGGTGCCACCATCAACGGCAGCGGCACCATCGTGCTGCGCGCGACGCATGTGGGCCGCGATGCGGTCCTGGGCCAGATCGTGCGCATGGTCCGCGACGCCCAGGGTTCCAAGGCACCCATCCAGCGTCTTGCCGACCGCGTCATCGAGTGGTTCGTGCCCGCGGTCATCGCACTCGCGGCGGTGACCTTCGTGGCGTGGTGGTTGCTGGGGCCGGAACCGGCGCTGACCCTGGCGCTGGTATCCGCGATCAGCGTGCTCATCATCGCCTGCCCTTGCGCCATGGGACTGGCCACGCCGACCGCGGTGATGGTGGGGACCGGGCGTGCGGCCGAAGGCGGCGTGCTCATCCGTGGTGGGGCGGCGCTGGAGATCGCCGGCCGGGTCGATACGGTCATCTTTGACAAGACCGGCACGCTGACCGTCGGCCACCCCGATGTCCGGTCGCTTCGCACGGTGGGCACGGCCGACGAGCGCGAACTGCTGGCTCTGGCGGCGGCTGCCGAGCGCGGCTCCGAGCACCCGCTGGCTGCTGCGGTCATGGCCGCGGCAGAGCATCGCGGCATCGCAGTGGAGGATGCCACCGATTTCGAGGCCGTCACCGGTCGCGGAGTGCGAGCCCGCGTCGGCGGCCAGGAAGTGCTGGTGGGCAGCGCCGAACTGTTGCGTGAAGCGGGTGTGGCCACGACCGCCGTCGACACGCCGATCGCGATGGGCGACACGCCGCACACCACCATCCTGGTGGCGGCCGCTGGCGTCGCCATCGGTGCCATCGATATCGCCGACCGCGTCAAGCCCGGTGCCGCCGACGCCGTGCGCCAGCTCCGAGACGCCGGCATCGTGGTCCATCTGCTGAGTGGCGACAGCCAGGCTGCGGTAGAGACCGTCGCGGGTGCGGTCGGCATCGAGCACATCAGCGCCGGCGTGCGACCCGGCGACAAGGCGGCCCACGTAGAGGCCCTGCAACGCGCCGGGCACCTTGTAGCGATGGTGGGTGACGGCATCAACGACGCGCCCGCGCTGGCGCAAGCTGACGTAGGTATCGCCATCGGTACCGGCACGGACGTGGCCATGGAGGCATCCGACATCACGCTGGTGGGTGGCGACCCACGGTTGGTGGGGGTGGCCATCGGCGTCTCCCAAGGGACGCTTCGCGTCATCCGCCAGAACCTCGGCTGGGCCTTCGGCTACAACCTGATCCTCATCCCGGGGGCGATGGGCCTGTTGTATCCGTTCTTCGGTCTCCGACTCGACCCCATCCTTGCTGCGGCTGCGATGGCCTTCAGCTCCGTGAGCGTGGTCGCGAACTCACTGCGCCTCCGTAGCCTGCCTTTGCTCCCGCCCCGCGAGCAGACTTGATAGGGTGAGTGGTGTGCTGAACGTCCATGGAGCCCCGATCCGTCGCCGCATCCTCACGACCTCCCTGTTCGTGCTGCTGCTGGCGTTCATCTCATCGGCGTGCATCACCGTCGAGGGCGACTCCCAAACGACGACGCCGCCTTCGGTCGTGCCGGCCACGCCGGGGACCTCGCCGACGACGGCAGCGCTAGCCACCCCGACCCCGCTACCCACCCCTGCGCCTACGCCCCAACCGGTGGCGGCCGAGGTGGTCGCCTTCATGCCCTATTGGCTCATCGGCGACGCGGCGCAGACGCTTGACACCGATCTCGTGACCATCGCCGCCTTCCACAGCATCGAGGCCTCCGGTGATGGCCGACTGGTGAAGCGGAAGCCGTCCGGAGATGTCCCGCCCGGCTGGAAGACGCTCGAAGGCGATGCTTTCGCCGAGATGAAGTCCGGCCTGCAAGAAGCTGGTGTCAAGGTCGTCCCCGTCATCGCACGCCAAGGCTGGACCGAAGGCACACGCGATCGCACGGTGACCCTGCTGAGCAAGCCGAAGACCCGTCGTGAGCTGGCAGGGCGCATCGCGGACTTCGTCTCCGAAGGTGGGTTCGATGGCGTCAACCTGGACTTCGAGCCATTGCCGGCGGCCGTCTCGGACGACTACACCGACTTCGTGCGCGACGTCCGTGCGGCACTCGACGCGGTCGACCCGGATCTGCACCTCAGCATCGACGTGATGTCCGGCCTCGAGAACTACGACCTGGCAGCGCTGACCGCGGACGATGCCGCGGACCTCGCGGTCATCATGGGCTACAACTACCGCACCGATGGCTCGGCGTTGGCCGGGTCGACGGCTCCACTGCTCGACCCCGAGAGCGGCGACCTCAGCAGCAGTGTCGAGGGGGCCCTGGCGCAGGCGTCGCCAGGTGCACTCGTGCTGGGACTGCCGTGGTACGGACGAGCGTGGTCGACGCAGACCGACGAAGCGCGCTCCCCCGTTCGCAGCGGCGACGGGATCGACGGCTCCACCGAGGCGACCTATGCGCAGGCCGTGGATATCGCGGCGGGGTCCGGCCGGCGCTACGAACCCGAGCAGGCATCAGCCTGGACGGCGTATGCCAGCAGGCAGTGCGCGAGCTGCCCGCCGACCTGGCGTCAGCTCTGGTACGACGATCCGGAGAGCTTCGGTGCCAAGATCGACTTGGCACTGGATCAGGGCCTTGCCGGTGTCGGCATCTGGGCGGCAGGCATGGAGGGTGGCCGCGAGGAGCTGTGGTGGGCGTTGCGCGACCGACTGCGGCCCCGCATCGATGAAACGGCGCCGTTCGGGTCCCCGGCGCTTGACCCGGAGGCACTCAGCCGAGGTGAGGTCGATGGCCGCAGCGTCGTCATCGGCAGCGCGCCGCTGCGGCTACTCGGCGCCGCTGACGATCCCGGTGGCAGTGGTTTGGCACTGGCGCGCGTCGGCCTCACTGACGAGGTGGACGCCGAGGGCATGCTCGTGACCGGCCGCACCTATCCGGCGGTCGACCGCATCGACTTCCCGCTTGGCGACGAAGCCACCGGAGGCTCGGCCGCCGACGGTCCACGCTCGCTCCACGTGCAGTGGCGCGACCTGGCCGGCAATTGGTCGGTCCCGGTCGTGATCGAAGCGTACGTCCTCGACCCCGTCGCCACCGAGACCCCCGCCGACCTCTAGCGCGGAGCCGACCTGATCGGCTGGCTCGGCGACCTTGCGCAGCACCAGGAAGTGCGACAGGCCGAACAGATGCAGTGGCGTGTGCTCCACGACGTACAGGGCTCGTCGCAGGAAGGCGCCCAAGCGAGCGTGGCGTGCGCTGATGTTGTCGAAACCCGGGTAGATGGCGCGATGGTGGACCAGCCGCACGGGCTGCCCCGCGAAAAGTCGCTCGATGCCCTTCATGGTATAGGCGCGGACATGCGGCGCGAACCGGTCGCGCAACGGATCGGGCAGCCAGTTGATCAAGGGGATGTTGCCGAAGACGTAGCGCTTCCCGAAGTAGGCGCCGTGTGTCTCGAAGGGGTACAACCGATTTGGCGCGAAGGCCACGATGTAGCCGCCGGGCTTGGTCACTCGCACCATCTCCGCGGCGGTGGCGCGGTCGTCCGCGACGTGCTCGATCACTTCATTGGAGAAGACCAGGTCGAAGTGGTCATCAGGATAGGGGAGGTCCTCGCCCACCGCGAGCACGATGTTGGGCAGCTGGGCACTCGCCTCCGCCACGCGTTCCGCTTCGATCTCGATGCCGTGGACGTCTTCGCTGTACTGGCGGAAGCGCCGCACGTACGTGCCGATGCCGCAGCCCACATCGAGCACCCGCGCCCCCTCAAGATCCACGAATCCGCGGACCATCTCCAGCCGTCGGTCCTGGCCATAGCGCCAGGAGTAGCTGGGCCGGCCGCGCTCGATGGACGTGGCGGACGTCTGTTCGGGCTGCTCCTTCATCGCCCGCAACGGTACGGCACCCGCGGCGGCTCTGCCGGCCGAACGTCACTCACGCGCACGGCTCAGAGCCAGTAGCATCGGATGATGGGGCGATCACGACCGCTCGAGGGTGCCTTCCGCTATCGACATCCCATCGAGATCAGGTACAACGACACCGACGCATTGGGCCACGTCAACAACGCGGTCTACTTCTCCTATCTCGAGATGGCCCGGGGCGGCTACTACACCGAGGTGGTCGGTCACCCCTTCGGTACCGGGCCTGATGCTGACAAGCGTACGTTCGTCATCGCTGAGGCACACATCACCTACCGCCAGCCGGCCTTCTTCGGTGAGCCCATCTGCTGTGCCGTGCGCGTCAGCTGGACCAGCCGTTCGGCATTCAGCCTTGAGTACTGCGTGGAGGCCGCTGCGTCGGGGCTGGGGGCAGCACGGACCATCGCTGATGGCTCGACGGTGCAGGTCTTCTACGACCTGCGGCGAGCGCGCCCGATGCGGATGCCCAACGACCTGCTGGCCGACCTGACCGCGTACGAAGGTCGCGAGCTTCCGGGGCGCCCGGCGGGCAGCTGACGGCTCTCGTCGGGACCGAGCGACACCGGCTGACGACTTCCGGAGACGCAGAAGCACATCGACCCGGCGCTCACGTCGCCCGATGGTCGTTCGACTACGCCTCGAAGCGGCGGAAGACGGCCACCGCGTTCTGCCCGCCGAAGCCGAAGCCATTGACCATGACCGTATCGACCTTGGCCTGGCGTGCCACGTTGGGCACGTAGTCCAGGTCGCACTCGGGCAGGTCGGGATGGTCCAGATTGATGGTCGGAGCGATGACACCGTCGCGGATGGCGCCGATGCCGACCAGTGCGGCCACCGCCCCGGCGCCACCAAGCAGGTGGCCAACCATCGATTTGGGTGACGAGATCGCGACCTTGTAGGCATGGTCGCCGAGAGCCGCCTTGATGGCCCTGGTCTCGGTGACGTCATTGAGCGGTGTGCTGGTGCCATGGGCAACCACGAAGTCGACCTCGTCGACGTTCACCTCGGCATCAGCCAGTGCCTTCCGCATAGCCATCGTGGCGCCCCGGCCGGTGGGTTCGGGCGCCGAGATGTGGAAGGCATCCGCGGTGAGTGCGGCACCCAGCAGCTCGGCGTGGATGGTGGCGCCGCGCCGCATGGCGTGCTCGGCCGTCTCGATGACCATGACGCCGGCGCCCTCGCCGAAGAGGAAGCCGTCACGGTCTCGATCGAACGGTCGCGAGGCCTTCTCCGGCTCATCGTTGCGCTTCGATAGCGCGCCCATGTTGGAGAGAGCGGCGAAGCCCATCTTGAGCAGCGGCGCCTCGGTACCACCGGCGATGACCACGTCGACCTCGCCACGCTCGATCATGCGCAGAGCGTCGAGGAAGCAGATGATGCTCGATGCGCAGGCGGCGACCTGCGTGATGACGGGGCCGGTAAGGCCGTACTCGATCGACAACAGGCAGGCTGCCATGGAGCCCGAGAGCGCCGGGATGGCGAAGGGGCTGACGAAGCGAGGGCCACGGGTGTTGGTGATGTCATGCCCCATGATCACCTGCTCGAGGCCACCACCGGAGGTGTTGAGCGCGACCGCCACACGGTCGCGCTGCTCAGGCGTCCAGTCGGAGAAGTCCAGCCCCGAGTCAGTCACCGCCTCCTTGCCGGCGGCCATGCCGAAGTGGATGAAGCGACTCATGCGTCGCGCCATCTTGGGGTTCATGCCGGTGGCCGGATCGAAGTCCTTGACCTCAGCGGCGATGCGCACATCGAGATCCGATGCGTCGAACTGCGTGATGGGCCCGCCGCCGCTCACCCCCGCCTGGGCGTTGGCCCAGAAGGTCTGGTGGTCATTGCCGATGGGCGTGACCGCGCCGACGCCGGTGATGACGGCACGACGTGATGGATCGGTGTTGGGCACGGTGATGTGGGCTCCTGCTGCGGGCTGCTCGCCGATCCTAGCCGACGCGATCGGCGATCGTTCTTGCAGACCGCCTTGGCCCCGGCGTCAGTCGCCGAGGTAGCGCTTGAAGATGATGGCGCCGTTGTGGCCGCCAAGGCCGATGTTGTCGCTCATGGCGTAGCGGATCTCCTGCTCGCGCGGATCACCGCTGATGACGTTGATGTCGATCTCGGGATCGGGCTCCAGGTAGTTCTGCGTCGCGGGGACCACTTGGTGGTGCACCGAAAGGGTGGTGAAGACGGCCTCCACCGCGCCGGCGGCGCCCATGAGGTGGCCGGTCATCGATTTGGTGCCGCTGACCCCGACCTCCTTGTAGCGATCTGGGAAGACCGCCTGGATCGCCTGTGCCTCACGCAGGTCACCGAGTGGCGTGGAGGTGCCGTGCGGGTTGATCATATCGATCTCGTCACGCGGTACGCCGTGGCGCTCAAGGGCCATCTCCATGGCTCGGCGCACGCCGTCTCCCTTGTCCACCGGCTGGATGAGATCCCAAGCGTCGGCAGCGTTGCCGTAGCCCACCACCTCGGCGTAGATGGTGGCGCCACGCGCCTTTGCGAGCTCAAGGTCCTCGACGATCATGGCGCCGGCACCCTCGCCCAGCACGAAACCATCACGGCTGCGGTCGAACGGTCGCGAGATGTCGCTCAAGGGTCGGCCTTCGCGCGGGGTTCCCATGCCACGCATGTTGGAGAAGCCGACGTAGGCGACCTCGTACAGGGGTGTCTCAGTAGAGCCACAGATGGCGGCGATGTAGTCGCCACGGCGGATGCCCTCAGCCGCCTCGCCGATGTTGTGCGTGCCCGTCGAGCAGGCTGTCACGATGCACATGTTGGGGCCCTTGGCTCCGAGCTCGATGGCGATCTGGCCGGATGCCGTGTCGGGCAGCATGTTGGCGATGAAGAAGGGGCTGACGGCCTTGCCGCCGCGCTTGTCGTACGTCTCGATGGCATCCTGCATGAGGCGCGGCCCACCCACACCGGAGCCGAAGATCACGCCCACGTCGCAGGCGTTCTCGTCAGTGATCTCGAAACCGGAATCGGCCATAGCCTGCCTGGCAGCCGCCACGCCGAAGACGACGTTCTTGTCCGTGCGCCGCACGGCCTTGAAGTTCATCCAGGCAGTGGGATCGAAGTCGTTGACCTCTCCGGCCGCGTGGCAATCGGTCACCTCGGGATCCCAGCGCGTGATCCGCTGCAGGCCGGAGTTACCGGCCAGGAGGTTTCCCCAGGCGGTCGCGATGTCGTTGCCGACAGGGCTGATGATGCCGAGCCCGGTGACGGCGACACGGCGGTTGTAATCGGGGCGGCGCATGGTTGCTGGGTGTTCTCCTGTTCGGGATGCTAGGCGGGCAGCTGGAGGCCGCTCTCGGTGGTGATGTCGTCGATGGCGACGGTCGTCGCGCCTGGGACGATGCGCTTGACCAGCCCGGTGAGGACCTTGCCGGGGCCGACCTCGATGAACATGTCGGTGCCCCCGGCAACCATGGTCTGGACGGCCGTGACCCAGTCGACACCCCGGGTCAGGTGATCCACCAGCTCGTCGCGACAGGCATCACCGTCAGAGAGCGCGATGGCGTCGGCATTCGCGAGCAGGGGCGCGGCGGGGGTCTTGAAGGTGATCTCCGCCAGGGCTTTGCGCATCCCGTCGGCGGCTTCGGCCATGAGCGCCGAGTGTGCGGCCACGCTGACCGGCAGCATCATGCCACGACGCGCGCCCAAGCCGTTGGCGGCGGCAGCGGCGGCCTCAACCGCGGCTCGTTGCCCGCTGATGACGATCTGTCCGGGAGAGTTGCGATTGGCCACCGTGATGATGCCGTGCTCCGCACCGAGCGCGACCAACTCGTCGATATGCTCGTCGGGCAGGCCGATGATGGCCGCCATGGCGCCATCATCGGCCGATGACGTCTGCATCAAGCGCCCGCGTTCACGCACCAGCCGGATGGCGTCGCCGAGGTCGAGCACGCCGGCGGCGACCATGGCGCTGTACTGACCCATCGAATGGCCCGCGAAGTAGGCCGGTGGCCCGAACGGGGAAGGTCCTGAGCCGAGTGTCGCCTCCAGAGCGCGCTGGGCTGCGATGGACGCGGCCAGCAGTGCCGGCTGGGCATTGACGGTCAGGTCCAGTCGCTCGGCGGGGCCCTCCCAGGCCAGTCGCGAGATGGGCTCGCCAAGGGCATCGTCGGCCCGCTGCCAGACGGCTGCTGCGTGTGGTGAGGCACTGGCGAGCACCTTGCCCATGCCGACCGATTGCGAACCCTGTCCCGGGTAGATGTAGGCAGGCACCAGTAGATGCTCCCTTGTGATCCTCGACTGAACGCCGGCGTCGTCTTGGGCGCGGGGCGATCCGCGCACCATCGCGCATCCCTCGAACCGTAACAGGAGATGAGCCCATGCCCAACAAATCATGTGCAATCATGCACGCGTGGATGATGACCTCCTCTCACCGGTAGTCCAGGCCGCGCGCGACGAGCTGCAGAACCCCCGGATGCTCTCCGACCGAATCGCCGTGGGGCGCGCGTTGTGGCGTGAGCTCGTCATCGGCTTCGCGCACCAGCTGGGATCGCTTGACATCGGCTTCACGCAGCTGGCGGCGTTGTACGCGGTGGCTGGACCGGTCACCCTGACCGTCGGTGATCTGGCCGAGCAGCTGAACCGATCGCCATCGGCCACGAGCCGGCTGGTGGCTGAGCTCGTCACGGGAGGCTACCTGGAGCGGCGAGAGGAAGTCGCGGACCGGCGACAGCGAGTGCTGGCCCTGACAGCTGAAGGTCAGGCCCTTCTCGCGGCGGTCGACCGCGCCCGCGCCGACCAGTTCCTTGCCGTGGTCCGTCCCATGCCCATGTCCGAGCGAGCGCTGGTGGCCATGGGGGTGGCGGCTCTGGCTCACCACGCGGTGACGCAACGGGGCGGCCTGCGTCGTGGGGCCGGCCGGGACTGAACTGTGCCGGGGTCGCGCATGAGACTTGAGCCCATGGCTCGCGGGTGCATGGCAGGGGCTCGTCAGCACGCTATGCAGGCTCGTTGTAGTCTGCAACTCGAGAGGGATGAGAACCAAAGATCGAGCCCTGTAGGAGGGAAACGCCATGGTCGTCAAGCGAAGACTCCTGCTGGCCATCGCCTCAGCCCTGACGCTGGTGATGACCGCTGCTGCACCCATGATGGCTGCGTCGTACAAGGAAGCGATGCCCCGTCCCTTACGTCAGGCAGGTCTGTTGCGCGTCAAGGACATCGCCGCCAACGGCGGTACTCGTGCCGGTGCGGTGGTGGCCGTCGGCTGGCATGAATCCAGTGACCCGGGCCAGCTGTACCTGGCTTTCAGCCTCAACGGAGGCCGGGACTATCGCCGCACCAATGGCAAGCTCCGCCAGTACCGGGTGGTGGGCGATCCCAAGCTCGGCGTGTCGCTCGCCGTTTGCGGCGGACGCGTCTGGGCCGGCTCCACCTATCGGGAGCCGTCTGGTGGTGGTTCCCGCGTGTTCATGACCAGTCGCACCGTCGGCGGTGGCGCGGCGCAGGCCTTCCTCACCCCGTCCGATGGCCGTTCCGTTCGGGATGTCTCGGTCGCCTGTGCTGGCAAGGACCTGCTGGCCATCGGTTGGCTGGAGAAGAAGGCCGGCAAGTATCGTGCGCGGCTCGTCCTGCGCAGCATGGAGCCGCTCGGAAAGGTCACGGCCATCCAGAAGAAGTACAAGCTCGGGGCAGCCGACTACAAGGGCGGCCTCGCTGTCGCCGCTACGCCCGAGGCAGCCCTGGTGGCCTACGTCCGCGATGGTGATCTGCGAGTCAAGCGTTATGCCATCGACGCCGATGATCCATCGCTCATCAAGCCCGGTCCATCCAACCTGGTCGCCCAGAGTGACATCAAGGGTCCGCAGATGGCGGCTCGTGGCAACCAGGTCGCGGTGGCCTTCAGCGACGCTGGCAAGGTCAGGGCCAAGTTCAGCTCCGATCTGGGGGTCACGTTCGACACGGGCAAGAAGCTGGTTGGTGCCGGCTCTCTTCGCCACCCGTCGCGGGCCTACTCCGCGGATGTGGTCGGCGACCGCATCGTCTTCGAGGCCAGTGCCAACAAGAAGAGTGGGGCTACTCCGCAGCGGGTCGAGTCGAGGGATGGCGGCGCCACCTGGGACACCAGCGCGTTCGGTCACAACGGCGCCCGCGTGGGTGTGCTGCTCAAGATGAGTGGTCAAACCCCGCTGCTCATGGAGGCATGGCACAACAACGCCAAGGCACCCAAGGCAGACACGCTGCGCGCCAAGTACGAGCAGCCGTAGCCGCTCACCGCCTGACGCTCCATCCCATCACGCAGACCTCCAGTTTCGGGAATGGCCCGGTGCCGACTTGGGCCCGGGCCTTTCTCGTTGGCCGGCGGTCTGGTTTCGTGGGCCCATGGGCTGGCGGAACAGCGGGGCGAACAGCGCGACCGCCAGGATGGCGAAGACCAGGGTGGCCACGACCAGCACCACGGTGTCGCCGGTGTTGGCAGCGGGGTCATCGCGGGCGATCTTGACCAGCGCCATCGCCGTCACCGAGGGTGGCACCAAGGCGAACCAGCCGAGCACACCGTAGAGCGCCTTGGTGGCCCACGTCCGGCACGCTAGCAGCCCGACTGCCGTGGCAAGGGTGAGCGGCACGATGATGCCCAGGTCCAGCAGGTAGATCGACCACATCATCGAGACGTCGCTCGCAGCGGCGGGTACTGCGCTCTGATCGATCGCGCCACTGAACGATCTCGCCCAGCGCGAGACGACGAACATCGTCAGCAGCACGGCCACGACTGCCCAGCCACGCGAGCGTGGCTGCAGTCGGTCGGCATCGACAAGCCTCCAGGCGCCGATGAGCAGTGCGCCGCTGAGGACGAATCCGGCAAGGTGGAAGATGACCGCGGGTTGGTAGGTCACGTACTGGGGGCCGACGATGTATTGCGCCAGCATGTACGCGGCGTAGCCGGCCGGCCCAAGGACCAGCAGGGGACCGGCTACGTGGCCTTGCAGGGTCAGGACGCCTGCCAGGCATGCCAGCGGAGCGATCAGGAAGAGTGAGACGAGCTCCAGCCCGAGCGTCTCACTGAGCACGGTCTCAGTGAAGGGGTACTCGAAGGCATGGATCAGCAGGGGCCCCAACAGCGTGTTGAGCGCCAGGGCCAGTCCGAGCGCGATACTGCCCGCTCCGAGCCACTGCCATGTGGTCGCTTGTCGTTTCATCGGTCCTTCCTCCCGGCCGGCGGCATGTGGCCGCGGCCCGATCGCACATGTGGTCAATGGGCAGCGACGACTGGCCCCGCCCCTCGCCAGAACAGCTCCATCACCTCGTCGGCGAGCTGCTTGATCTGGTCACCCTCCGGTAGCGCCTGTCGTGTCGCAAGGCGATACACGACGAGCGACGACGTCAGTCCGAAGAACACTTCCGCCACCAGCTCGAGCCGGATGTCCGCGCGCAGTGCGCCCGAGTCCTGGTACGGCTGGAGGAATGCTCGCAGACGCTCTACGTTGGAGGGCAATGCCTCAGTCATCACCGCCGCGACCTCCGGCACCGATCGCCCTTCGAAGGCGAGACGTATCGCCAGACCGCCGCTGGCGATGCCATCACGGATCTCGATGAGAGCGAGGCCGTGGAGGGTTGCTCTCAGGTCATCCGGTACGACCGTGCCGGCCGGCGGGAACTCGCTGCGGCCGGCGGCCGAGATGTCCCGCAAGGCCCGCAGCACGCCCTCCTTGCTGCCGAAGTGGCGGAAGAGGGTGACCTCGTTGACCCCGGCCGCGCTTGCGAGCGCGCTTGTGGTCGTACCCACATAGCCGTGGCTGGCGAATAGCTCCGCTGTCTCACCCACCGGGCGGGTCATCCGACAGCGCCGCACCCATCGCGCTGCTGTCTCACCCACCGGGCGGGTCATCCGACAGCGCCGCACCCATCGCGCTGCTGTCTCACCCACCGGGCGGGTCATCCGGCGGAGCCTCACCCATCGCGCTGCTGTCTCACCCACCGGGCGGGTGAAACGATGGTGTCAGCCACTGTCTCACCCACCGGGTGCATGGAACGACGGCTCGGTGGGCCGCAGTGGTCCCCGGCTCCGCTCACTCACCCATGGGGCGGGTCGCAGGTGAAACCTTGGCACCAGGGTGCGCTTGATCCGCGCCTCGGGCTCCGCAGGCCGAGGGCGCCACCCGCACCGTAGGGGACAGGACCGCTCCGTGCCGCACTCCCCGCGGCGTTTGTCCACCACGCACATGCCCGACGAGTGCGGCACGGAGCGCGTCGGAGGTTTGCGTGAGAGTCCGTGTCCCTGACCGGCGTGCCTGTGGTTTGCGCACGAAGCAACAGAACGACGAGTGATGTGGGCAGGACGTCACTTACGTGAGTGCCACGCAATTGAACCGTACTGGGTCTCGTGGAGACTCCGATGATAGGTTTCAGGCGGCCAGCGTGGCTTCCTGCTGAGCGGCCCAGTATGCGGCCTCGAACTCGGCCGGTGGGATGTCCCCACAGGCACCGTGGAGCCGGTCGGTATTCCACCAGTGGACCCAGGCGGCCGTCTCGAGTTCGACCTGCTCGACGCTGCGCCAGGGACCGCGGCGCCGGATGAGCTCGGCCTTGTAGAGGCCGTTCACCGTCTCCGCGAGGGCGTTGTCGTACGAATCACCCTTCGATCCCACCGACCCGACGGCCCCTGCGGCCTCCAGGCGCTCCGTATAGCGGATGGCGAGGTACTGGACGCCCCGGTCCGAATGGTGGATGAGCCCACCGAGGTCGTGGCCACCCCGGATGAAGATGGCCATCTCGAGGGCATCGAGCGCGAGGTCGGTCCGCATCGAGGAGGACACCCGCCAGCCCACGATGCGGCGGCTGAAGACATCGATGACGAAGGCGGTGTAGCAGAAGCCCGACGGGGTCCAGACATACGTGAGATCGGCCACCCAGAGCTGGTCGGGGGCCTGGGCCGTGAAGGCCCGCTTCACGAGATCGGCGGGCCGCTCACCCGCCGGGGCCGGGATCGTGGTGCGGACCTTCTTCGTCCTCGTGGCGCCACACAGGCCGAGTTCGGCCATGAGGCGGGAGACCCGGTCACGACCGATGTCGACATCCTCCCGACCGAGCTGGCGCCAGACCTTGCGGACGCCGTAGACCGCGAAGTTGTCCTGGTGCACCCGGCTGATCTTGGGCTTGAGCTTCGCGTCCTCCAGCGATCGCTTCGAGGGTGGTCGGGACTTGGCCGCGTAGTAGCTGGATGGGGCGATCGCCAGCGTCTGGCAGATCGGCTCGACCCCGAAGGTGTCGCGATACTCGTCGATGTACGTCGTCATCGTCTCGAGGGGCGGTCGAGCTCCGCCGCGAAGAAAGCCGAGGCCGACTTCAGGATCTCGTTGGCCCGGCGCAGTTCCCGGTTCTCCCGTTCCAGCTCGGTGATGCGGAGGGCATCGGTGCTGGTGGTGCCGGCGCGCTGACCCCGGTCGATCTCGGCCTGGACGACCCAGCGGCGCAGGGGCTCGGGACCGATGTCGAGCTGGCGGGCGATGCGGGTGATGAGACCCTGGCGCTGCTCGCCGCGGTCGAATGATTCGAGGACCATGCGGGTGGCCCGTTGCTTCAGCTCGGGTGGATACTGCCGCGGGCTCGCTCGCCCGGCACTGGTCGTGTTCGTGTCTGCCATGACTCCATGTTCCTCCAACTGCTGGAGTCTCCATCGAAGTCAGGGCGGTTCACAGTGGGTGATGCTCGGTCGGATGACCCGCCCCATGGGTGAGCCAGCGGAGCCGGGGACCACTGCGGCCCACCGAGCCGTCGTTCCATGCACCCGGTGGGTAGGACGACCGATTCTCCCTCGTTTCACCCGCCCCATGGGTAAGACAGCGGAGCGATGGGTGGGTCGCTGTCGTCTCACCCGCCCCATGGGTGAGACAGCGGAGCGATGGGTGGGTCGCTGTCGTCTCACCCGCCCCATGGGTGAGACAGCGGAGCGATGGGTGAGGCTCCGCCGGATGACCCACCCGGTGGGTGAGACAGCGGAGCGATGGGTGAGGCGCTGTCGGATGACCCGCCCGATGGGTCGGGCCGAGCGCCCCTGGGCCGGGCTCCGTCGCCTCACCCGCCCGACGGGTGAGACAGCAGCGCGATGGGCGAGTCGCTGCCGCCTCGAGCATCACGGGCTCGGCGTCCTCCGACCAGAGCGACTCCCCAGAGGAGGTGATCGCTCCTGTATCGATGGCAAACTGTGTTCCTGTATGAAGACCACTGTCGAACTCCCGGACGAACTGGTCATCGAGGTCAAGAAAGCCGCCGCCGAACGGCACACCACCATCCGCGACCTGGTCGAGCGCGGCCTGCGGCGAGAGCTTGCCGCCGGCCGACCGCAGGGTCCGAAGCACCGGCGCATCCGCTGGGTCACCGCGGATGGCGGACTCCCGCCCGGCCTCGACGTCAGCGACCGGGAAGCGATGTACCGCTGGCTGGCAGAGGAGTAGCGCGAGTGGTCGTGATCGACAGCAACTTGTTGGTCCACGCGCACCGCGCCGTGACCCCTGAGCACAGGGCGGCCAAGCGGGCGCTGGGTATGGCCAGCCGCCGCGCCGATGGATGGGGGATCGCGACGGCGAGCGCCCTCGAGTTCTGGAGCGTGGTGACACACCCGGCAGCCGGAGGTCGGCCATCCACACCCACTGAGGCTCGGGCCTTCGTCGATGCGCTCGTCGATGCGGGCGCACGAGTGCTGTCCCCAGGCCCTGCGCTCAGTCAGCGAGTGCTGGACGTGGCCGTGCGACTGGGGGTGGTCGGACCCCGGGTCTTCGATCTCCAGATCGCCGTAACGGCGCTCGACCACGGAGCCGATGAACTCTGGTCACATGATCGCCGCTTCGTCACGCCTCCTGGCCTCCGGCTCATCGATCCCCTGGCGACCTGAGGGGCTTCACGCCGGTCCAGACGGTCAGCTCTGGGGCGGTCCAAGCTGCTGCTCAAGATCGATGAGCGGCTGCTGGCTCACCTCGATGAGCCCACTGCGGGGTCGGTCGAGGTCGACCACGAGGGTGATGACCGCGCCCAGCACGACGATCAGGACAAGGGCACCGATGATGCCGCGCCGGCCGAGCAACCCGGCGTGGAATCCGACCATACCGAGCGTCAGAGCTGCGCCGAAGAACAGCAACAGGACGACCGTTTGCGGCACCCGCGCGTAGACGATCGCGTTGAGTCGTACCTCGCCCAGGTCGATCATTTCGTTCAGAGCCGAGATGTAGATGGCCAGCACCTGGGAATCGGGCGACTCGTGCGAGCGGCTCGACCAAGGCTCAGAGCTCGGACTCGATCTGGTCCGCGCGGGCGAAGTTGGCTACGAGCTCGGCCTCGTCGGGGATGTCGATACGCAGCGGGGCGTATTCCCGCAGCAGCTCACGCGTCTGGTCCGACGCGGGCTGGGGCAGGTAGCCGGCGCGCAGGTAGGCGGTACCGATGGCGTTCGCTTCCAGCAGCACGTCCTGACGGCGTGCGTCGAAGCGCTCCGAAGCCATGCTCATCGTCACCGCCAACAGGAAGGCCATGAGTGCGAGAACGGAGCCGACCAGCATCGAGCTGGGACCTTCCTTCTCCTCTGGCGTGCGCGTCTGCCACCACGAACCGGCGCGGTATCCGACCTCGTAGGCTGCCAGGGCGACGATCGCGAACAGCAGGAAGACGCCTAGCACAGGGAATGGATCGAGCAGCTGCTGGTTGTCCATGTTCCTCAGATCGGATGAGGGGCAAGGGTCGGTGCGGGTCGGCCGCCATTCGCAAGGGTATCGCCGCAGCACGACCGCTGCCCGGCCGCGGCCACCTC
>JBBSAV010000002.1:0-84733 GCA_038251965.1 Candidatus Limnocylindrales bacterium | reverse complement strand
GGTGAGATCGTGGGCGTGGCCGGCGTCAGTGGCAACGGACAGTCGGAGCTGGCCGAGGTGCTCAGCGGCATGCGGCGCGCCACCGCCGGCAGCGTCCAGGTCGAGGGCCAGGAGTTGGCTGGGGCCGATCCTGAGGAGATCATGGCCGCCGGCATCGGGCGCATCCCCGAAGACCGACACGCCAGCCTGGTGCTGGATCTGCCGGTGTCGCTCAACCTGATCATGGAGCGCATCGACGACTTCGCTCCCGGCGGCCGACTCGATCGCGGCAGCATCCAGGCGCACGCGGCCGACCTGATCGAGCGCTACCAGATCAAGGCGCGCCCCAACGATCGTGTGGCCACGCTGTCGGGCGGCAACATCCAGAAGGTGCTGCTGGCGCGGGTGCTCTCGCGTGACCCGCACATCATCGTGGTCTCGCAGCCGACCCGTGGTCTCGATGTGGGCGCCAGCGAGTACGTGCGCGAGGAACTACTGGCACGACGTCGCGACGGCGCCGCCATCCTGCTGATGTCGGAGGATCTCGACGAGCTACTGGGACTGTCCGATCGCATCGTGGTGCTGTACGAGGGCCGCATCGTGGGTCGGCTGTTGGCGGCCGGTGCCGACCGCGAACAGATCGGCCTGCTCATGGCCGGCCGTGGGAAAGCAGCTGATGACGGCGGCCACGAGCACCGGGCCGGGGCCCGCGCATGACGCTGGAGCTTCGACGCATGGCTGAGAACCGCCTGGGCCGGGCCGGCATCATCGCGCTCGGCGCGATCGTCACCATCCTGGCCGTCACCGGCGGCGCCTTCGTCATCGCCGGGGCCAATCCCCTCGATGCCTACTACGCCTACTTCGTGGCGCCCCTGACACGTGAGTTCACGCTGCTGGAGGTGCTCAACAAGGCCACCCCCATCCTGTTCACCGGCACCGCCGTGGCCATCGCCTTCCGTGCCGGCTACTGGAACATCGGCGTCGAGGGACAGCTGCTGATGGGCGCCGTGGCCGCTGCTGGCATCGGCCAAGTCGTGGGGGGCTGGCCACCATTGCTGGTGTTGCCGTTGATGATCGCCGCGGGTGCGTTGGCTGGTGCTGCCTGGGCGCTGGTACCGGCGTTGCTGCGGGTACGCCTGGGCATCGATGAGGTGGTCACCACGCTGCTGCTCAACCCGGTGGCCCTGCTCGTGGTGCAGGCACTCCTGCACGGACCCTGGAAGGATCCCGAGACCGGCTTCCCTGAGTCGCCTCGCATCGCCGAGGCCGCCGAGTTTCCGCCGCTGTCCGATTTCATCCCGCTCATCGGCAAGTCTCGCCTGCATCTCGGCTTCGTCATCGCCATCGTGCTCATCGTCATCGCCTGGTACGTGCTCAGCCGCACGGGCACCGGCTTGCGGGTTCGAGCCGTTGGCCTCTCCCCACACGGAGCCCGCTTCGCCGGCATCAAGGTGGAGCGGACGTTGCTGCGCGTAGCGCTCGTGAGCGGCGCCATCGCCGGCGTGGCCGGTGTCAGCGAGGTGGCCGGCATCCAGTTCCGCCTCACCGAGGGCGTCTCGCCCGGGTTCGGCTACACCGGCATCGTGGTAGCCATGCTGGGCGGCCTGACTATGCCCGGCGTGCTCATGGCCGGCCTGCTATTGGGTGATCTCAGCGTGGGTGCCTCGTCGGCCGTCCGCTCGTTGCAGATCCCCAGCCAGATGGGCGACGTGGTTCAGGGCACGCTGCTGCTGGTCGTCATCGGCGCCGTCGCCATCTACCGCTGGCGCACCAGTCGTGAGGACGAACGACCGCCGGACGAGGGCGAACCCCTGCCTGATGAGCCTGCCGGCCAGCCGCCGTCGGAGACCTCGCCGACATGACCTTCTTCGCCGATATCCTCGCGGCCACCTTCCGCAATGCCACGCCGTTGGTCTACGGCACCGTGGGCGAGACCTATACCGAGCGCGCCGGCATCCTCAATCTGGGCATCGAAGGCACGATGTATGCGGGCGCCTTCTTCGGCTTCGCGGTCGCGTACCACACCGGCAACCCCTGGCTGGGCCTGCTCGGTGCCATCATCGTGGGACTCATCGCCGGCGCCCTGATGGCGCTGCTGACGGTGACGCTGGGCGCCAACCAGCATGTCAGCGGCCTGGGCCTGACCATCGTGCTCATCGGCCTCAGTGAGTTCGCCAACCGGCTCATGTTCAGCGGAGGGACGCTGGCAAGCATCGAAAAGATGCCGCTCTGGGATCCGCTGGCCAGCCTGAAGGGCGGCGAAGGCCTGGGTGCCCAGGTCGCAGCGATCGCCAACCAGTACGGGCTCACCTACGTGGCCTTCTTCCTGGTGGTGCCGATCGCCTGGTGGGTGCTGATGAAGACCCCGCTGGGCCTGTCCATCCGCGCCGTGGGCGAGAACCCCGAGGCCGCCGACGTGGCCGGCATCAACGTCTTCCGCATCCGCTATGTGGCACTGATGATCGGCGGCGCCTTCATGGCCGTGGGCGGCGCGTTCATCACCCTGGCCATGTTGGGCACCTTCACGCTGGACATCATCGCGGGCCGCGGTTGGGTGGTCATCGCCCTCGTCATCTTCGGACGCTGGCGTATCTTCCGCGGCGTCTTCGGCGCGCTCGTCTTCGCGGCTGTCTACTCACTGGGTCTGCGGCTGCACATCACGCCCGGCTTCGAGGGCATCCCCAACGAGATCATGCTGGCGCTGCCCTATGTCATCGTCATCCTGGCCCTGGCCCTGTCCGGCCGAAACGTACCCTATCCCGGCGCCTACCTGAAGCCCTACCGCCGATCCTGACTCGGCGACCACCATCACGACCGCCACCACGGAGGAGAGACATGGACGACCACGACTTCATGAAGATCGCTATCGATGAAGGCGCACAGGGACTCGCCGAGGGTGGAGTCCCCGTGGGTGCGGCATTGGTCGCCGATGGCAAGGTGCTCGGCTCAGGGCACAACCGACGCGTGCAGCAGGGCAGCGTCATCCGCCATGGTGAGACCGACTGCCTGGAGAACATCGGCCGCTTACACGCCTCGGTCTACAAGCGCGCCACCATGTACACCACGCTCTCGCCATGCGATATGTGTACCGGCGCCATCCTGCTCTACGGCATCCCGCGGGTGGTCATCGGCGAGAACGAGACCTTCATGGGCGGTGAGGACTACCTCCGGGCACGCGGCGTGGAGGTCATCAACCTCGAGTCGCCCGAGTGCAAGCATCTGATGGCCGAGTTCATCGAGCGCTATCCCGAGATCTGGAACGAGGACATCGGCGAGGAATAAGGCTGGGCTGGGCTGCCGACCCGCCCGGCAAGGCTGGGGGCCGACCCGCCCGGCGGGTCATCCGACAGAGCATCGCCCGGCTGATCCGAATGCGACCCACCCGGCGGGTAATCCGAGAGAGCGCCTCGCGTGGATCTGCTGGTTCACCCATCGCATGCATGAACCAGCGAAGCATCCGTCTCTTTGACCTGCGGAGTGCATGACACGTCGGTGCAGCTGGCCACATCGGTGCATTGCTCCGTCGCTTCACCCATAGGGCTGGTCACGCGGCGGACGTCCCCTCGTGGTTCCGTCGTTTGACCCGTGGGGAGCATAAAACGTCGGCGCCGCGGGCCACATCGGTGCCTTGCTCCGTTGCTTCACCCGTGTGGCGGGTCACCCTCCGACGGGAGGACTGGGCGACGTGACCCCCGACGGTCGCCTCACCTACTGCTGGGGTGGATCGTCGCCTCTACCCCTTGCTTTCGTGGTCGAGAGCAGCCTGGATCTGTGCCTCGGCCTCCGAGTCCAGTGTGGTCTGGTAGACCTTGCCCTTGTACGGGTCCAGCGCGCCCACCACGGCCGATGGTGAACCGGTGCCGATGACAAAGAGCGCCGAAGTGTTCGGGGTGAGGTCGTCGGTGACGTCCTTCACCAGGCCCTTGTCGACGTTCTGGTGGAGCGAGCGGCCGATCAGCGCGCCCGCGGCAACACCGATGGCAAGACCGGCCACAGGAAAGAAGACGAGGCCCAGCAGCAAGCCCAGCGCGCCTCCCATGACCGCACCACCTGCCGTGGTGGTGTCCACTCCGTGGTGCACATAGACCTTGCCGTCGGCATCCTTCTCGACCACGGCCATATCGTTGATATCGACACCGTGGGCGCTTTGTACGCCCTTGAGGCGCTCAGCGGCTTGACCTGCCGTCTCGCGCGCCTCGAACGTGATGACCAGAAGCTGACTCATGGTTGGTCCTCCGTTTCGGATCAGACCTCGAGTGTACGCCGCTATCGGCAAGACGCGGGGTGCGACTTACGTCCGCTCCAGCACGACCTCGTTGACTGAGCCAGCCACGATGGTCCAGGCTCGCACCTCCGGCGGTTCACCTGCGAACGACGCCAACAGGTACAACGCATCCGGATAGGCCGCCAGGCCGATGTCGGTCGGCGACGGGTAGGGCGGCGAAGCCACGTGCGAGTGGACGATGCCCCAAACCACCTCGTCGGCATCGTCGATCGCAAGCATCACCCGCAGCAACTCTTCGCTGTCCATGAGATAGCGATACGGCGAGGCGGCGGTATTGCGCATGCCGACGAAGCGTGACGGCACCCCGCCGTTCTCGGCTGTTCGGTCGGACACCAACACGCCGCAACCCTCGTTGGGCAGTGCCGCGCGCAGCCAGTCGACCAGATCGCCAAGGATCGCAGGCGGGAGCGATGCTGAAGCCGGCACCCAAGGCGCCCGACCGCCCAGAGCACCGCGCCCCCGGGCCGCACCAGCGTCGGCCGCCTGTTGCCAGGCTGACACCTCGGGCACGAACTCGCCGTCACCGACCGCGGCCGGCTCATCGTCTGACGACAACACCTCCGGCGCCCGACCAGGCCCAGCGCCCGGCGCCCCATCCGCCGCCCTGCCCGGCTCCCGCTCGTCGCTCACCACAGGTTCAAGCTGTCGATCTCGTCCTCGTCGGCATCGAGGTCGCGCGTCCAGATGTCTTGGGAGAGGTACTTCCAGCCGCCGTCGGCAAGCAGCGCCACGATCGTGCCGTGCTCCATCTCACGGGCCAACTGCTTGGCCGCCACCATCACCGCACCGCAGGAGACGCCAGCGAAGATGCCCTCCTTGTCGGTCAACTCCCGCAGCGCCCCGATGGCATCGGTGTTGGAGACCAGGAACTTGCCGTCGATGACGGTGGGGTCGAAGATCTCGGGGATGAAGCCCTCGTCAAGCGAGCGCAGGCCCTGTACCGTCTCACCCGGCAGCGGCTCGGCAGCATAGATGCGCACGTCAGGATTGTGGCGTCGCAGTCGCCGGCCCACGCCCATCAAGGTGCCGCCCGTGCCCAGCCCGGCCACGAACGCATCTACTTCGGGACAGTCGGCGATGATCTCCTCGGCCGTCGTCTCCTCGTGTGCCCGCGGGTTGGCCGGGTTGCCGTACTGGTACGGCATCACGAAGCGCGCGTCCTTCGCCACCAGGTGCTTGGCCATGGCGACCGCCCCATTCGAGCCCAGATGTCCGGGCGAATCGATGACCTCGGCACCGAACAGCGACAGCAGTTGGCGGCGCTCCATGGTCACGTTGTCGGGCACAACCACCGCCACGCGATAGCCCTTGCGACGAGCGATCATGGCCAGGCCGATGCCGGTGTTGCCGCTGGTGGGCTCGATGATGATGGAATCGGGCTGCAAGCGTCCCGATGTCTCCAGGTCCTCGATGAGGTACTTGGCCACGCGATCCTTGACCGACCCGGTGGGGTTCATGAACTCGAGCTTGGCATACAGCCGAACGTTGGGATTGGGGCAGACGTTGGGCACCTCGACGAGCGGCGTGAAGCCGATGGCATCGACGATCGAGGGGAAGCGTCCGCCGTGGCGCGCGTGGCCGCCATGCGCATGCGGCCGCAAGGCGTCGACCTCCGTCCCCGTCTGCGGCTGAGCGCCTATCTGCCGTTCCGTCGTCGGTGTCACGACGAGCTGACCTCGCTAGCGACCCCCGGCCATGGCCGGCAACAGGATGACCTCATCGCTCTCACCCACCGGCGTCGCCAGCTCCTGCTCGTAGCGCACATCGCGTCCGTTGACGTAGACATTGACGAAGCGGTTGAGCGTGCCATCGGCGGTGAAGATCTGCTCCCGCAGACCGGGGAACTGCTCCAGCAGCGATTCGAGTGCCTCACCCACTGTGGAACCGGTGACCTCGACCTTCTTCTGGTTGCCGGCCTGTGCGCGCAGCACCGGTGGGATGCGGATGGCGGTCATGCGTTCACCCCCAAAGTCGTCGATGTGGTGGTAGCCGGGGTAGGTAGGGCAAAGGTGCCGTCACCCGCCGCGGTGACGATCTCACCGTCCCCACAGGCCGGGCACTTCGGATCGCGCCGCAGCTGGAGCTCACTAAAGGCTCCATCGAGCGCGTCATAGATGAGCAGGCGCCCGCTGAGCGAATCACCGATGTCGAGCAGGACCTTCAAGCCCTCGGTGGCTTGCAGCAGGCCCATCACGCCGGGTACGACGCCGAGGACGCCAGCCACCGAGCAGCCGGGCGCCAGCTCCGGCGGCGGGGGCGTGGGGTAGAGGCATCGATAGCATGGGCCCTCATGCGGCTTGAACACGGTGAGCTGGCCCTCGAAGCGAAAGACCGACGCGTGCACCACCGGGATGCCAGCCGACACGGCCGCGTCGTTGAGCACATAGCGGGTCTCGAAGGTGTCAGTGCCGTCGAAGATGAGATCGTAGCCGGCGATGAGCTCGGCCACGTTGTCCGGGCCGAGCATGGCCTCGTGGGCGACGACCTTCACGTCGGGATTGAGTGCGTGGATGGTGAGTTCGGCCGATTCGGTCTTGCGCATGCCGACGCGGTCGGTGCGATGGATGACCTGTCGCTGCAAGTTGGACGTATCCACCACGTCGAAATCGACGATGCCGATGGTCCCGACCCCCGCCGCGGCCATGTACAGCATGCCCGGAGAGCCCAGGCCGCCGGCGCCGATGAACAGCACCTTCGAATCGAGCAACCTCGCCTGGCCCTCGGCACCGACCTCGGGGATGAGCAGGTGGCGGGAGTAGCGTGCCTTCTGCTCGGCAGTCAGGACCCGAGGCTGTTCCCAGGCCCGACCCTCGGCCTTCCAGGCCTGAAAGCCGCCGGTCATGGAGGTGACATCGGTATAGCCCATCTGCTGCAGCGTCTGACTGGCGAACAGCGAGCGGATGCCGCCGGCGCAGTAGACCACGATGGGGGTGGACCGGTCAGGCGCCAGCGCCTCGATCTCCTGCTCGATGTAGGACTTGGAGATGTGACGAGCGCCGGCGACGTGGCCCTGCTCCCATTCGCTCTGCTCGCGCACGTCGAGCAACGTCGAGCCACGCTCGGCGGCTGTCTCGGCCTGGGCCGTGGTCACCTCGGGCACCTGCTCGCGCGCCTCACGCAAAAGGTCTCGGTATGACTTGGTCATCGGGGATATGACTCCGTGGTTGATCGACCCGGGCAGTCGATCTTGGGGGATCGGGTCAGTGGCCTGTACGTCAGTGGCCTGCGTCAGTGGCCGTGGCCGTGGCGTGATGGCGTTCTTCGAGTGCGCGCTGCATGGTGTCGAGCGACAACAGCGCGCATTTCAGGCGTGCCGGGCTGATCTCGATGCCCAGCAGGTCGAGGATGTCCTGGTTGGTCATGGCCTCGATGTCGGACACTGGTCGACCCTTGACCTCGTCGGTCAGCAGCGACGCCGAGGCCTGACTGATGGCACAGCCGCGGCCATTGAAGGCGACGTCGCTGACGTTGCCCTCGGCATCGACGCTGAGCATCATGGTGATGCGGTCACCGCAAAGCGGGTTGTGCCCCTCGTGGACAGCATCGGGCGTGGCCAGCGTGCCGAAGTTGTGAGGCTCGCGGTAGTGCTCCAGGATCTCGTCGCGGTACAGATCGTCCATGGGAATGTGCAGGGTACTCGATGCGGTGGTGGTTCTCTTTGAGTGCTTGACGGCGCGGCTATGGCTGCTTGACGGCGGTGGCCGGCACACGGCCGAAGATCCGTTGCACGCCACGAAGCCCGGCGGCAAGGCGATCGAGTTCGTCCCGACCACTGTAGACACTGAATGAGGCGCGACAGGTGGCCGTCTCGCCCAGTCGCTCGTGCAGCGGCTGAGTGCAGTGGTGGCCGGCGCGGATGGCGATGGCCTCTCGATCGAGAAGGGTGGCCACGTCGTGGGCATGGGCCTCAGGCAGCGTGAAGGTGACGATGCCGGCTCGGTCGGCGGCTTCCGTGGGTCCGTGGATACGGATGCCGGGCACCTCACGAGGCAGCATCTGGAGGGCGTAGGCGGTGAGTGCCTCCTCGTGGGCGGCCACGCAGTCCATGCCCAGATCATCGAGGTAGTCGATGGCGGCACCCAGGCCGATGGCGGCGGCGATGTCCGGCGTGCCCGCCTCGAACTTGTGCGGGATCTCGGCGAAGGTGGTGTGCCGCAGGTGAACCGAGTCGATCATCTCGCCACCGCTCATGAAGGGCGGCATCTCCTCCAGCAGCTCCGCCCGTGCCCAAAGCGCCCCGGAACCGGTCGGCCCCAGCACCTTGTGGCCGGAAAAGACGTAGAAGTCGGCCCCGATGTCCCCCACGTCCACGGCCATGTGCGGGACTGCCTGGGCACCGTCGACGAGCACCAGGGCACCGGCCTCGTGCGCCTGCGCCACCATCTGCTTGACGGGCAGGAGGGTGCCCAGTGCGTTGGACTTGTGGGTGAATGCCACCAGCTTGGGCTCGGTGCGCAGCAGCACCTCCCACGAATCCATGATCAGTCGGCCATGCGTATCGAACGGCACGAACTCGAGATCGGCGTCCTTCTCCTGTGCCAGCAACTGCCATGGCACCAGGTTGGCGTGGTGCTCCAGCTCGGTCAGCACGATGGTATCGGCACGGCCGATGTGGCCCCGGCCCCAGGCATAGGCGACCAGGTTGATGGCCTCGGTAGCGTTGCGTACGAAGACCACCTCGCGCGGGTCGGGCGCACCGATGAAGTGCGCCACCTTCTCGCGGGCGCCTTCATAGGCTGCCGTGGCCTCCTCCGCGATGGCATAGATGCCGCGATGCACGTTGGCGCTGTAGCGGCGGTCGTAGCCGTCGACGGCCTCGGACACCACGCGCGGCTTCAAGGCCGTGGCAGCGCTGTCGAGGTAGGCCAGCCGCTGGCCGTGGAACTCCCGCTCGAAGATGGGGAAGTCCCGACGGATGGCTTCGGGGTCGAGGGGCGTCGGGGCGTTCATGGGTGGCTTTCTAGTGGCCTCATCGGTGGCCGTTCGGTCGGACAGTCGGGCACACGGAGGGCGTGCTGGGCCGCCTAGGCCTCCTGCTGCTCGAGCCGCTCGACCTCCGGATCCTCATCGAGGGCTTCGACGTCGAACCCGGCTTCGGCCAGGATGGGCGCATAGCCCTCGTCTTCCAGTCGAAGGGCCAGCTCCTTGCCGCCCGACGCGATGATCTTGCCGTGGGCCAGCACGTGCACGCGGTCGGGCGTGATGTAGTTGAGCAGCCGCTGGTAATGGGTGATGAGCAGCACGCCCAGGTCCGGGTTGAGCTGCGCGTTGACACCCTCGGCCACGATGCGCAGGGCGTCGATGTCCAACCCGGAATCGGTCTCATCGAGGATGGCGAACTCGGGCTCCAGGATGGCCATCTGGAGCATCTCCAGGCGCTTCTTCTCGCCACCGGAGAAGCCCTCGTTGACGTAGCGACCGGCGAAGGAGTCGTCCAGGTGGAGCAGGCTCATCTTCTCGCGCAGGAGATCGCGGAACTCGCCCATCTTGATGCCGCCGCGGGTGGCATCGCTGGGATCGATCTTGCTATCACTCACGTCAAGGCCACGACGTCGAGCGTTCAGCGCGGTGCGCAGGAACGAGGCCACAGACAGGCCGGGCACGGCGGTGGGGTACTGGAAGGCCAGGAACAGGCCCAATCGGGCGCGCTTGTCGGGACTCAGGCTGAGCACGTCGATACCCTTCCAGATGACCTCGCCGCTGGTGACCACGTAGGCGGGGTGGCCCATGAGCGCGTAGGCCAGCGTGGTCTTGCCCGAGCCGTTACGGCCCATGATGGCGTGGACCTCACCCTTGCGGATCTCCAGGTCGATGCCACGCAGGATCTCCACGTCACGGCTGGCGACGGGGACCACGTGGAGGTCACGGATAGTGAGCACGCGGTCGTCTGCGGCGGTTTGGGCTGCGCTGGTCTCAGCTGCGTTGGCTCCGGGAAGGGTGGCGATGTCGTTGGTCATGGCTGGGCGACTGGCTCCTTGATTGGTCGCTCTAAGAGCGGTTGGACGGCCATGAGGGCCGCTTCGGGATGGGCGGGGTGGCCGAGACGCGGCTCGGCAAGTTCTTCAAGGGTCATGGAATCGAGCGCGCTGACGATGGCGTCGCGGACGCGCTGCCACAGCTGCTCGACGTTGCAGAACCCGGCTCGCTGGCACTGCTCGGTGTGATGCGGGTCGTCGCTGGCACAGATCATGGGGGCGATCGGCCCCTCCAGGGCCGTGATGACCTCGCTCATGCGGATGGCGACCGGCGGCCTGGTCAGCTCGTAGCCGCCGCGCGCGCCGCGGGTGCTAAGGACGAGACCCGCCTCGCGGAGGCTCACCACCAGCTGCTCCAGGTACGGCCGCGGCAGCGACTCGTGCTCGGCCATCTCGGACAGGCTCACGGGGCCGGTGCCATAGTGACGGGCAAGCTCGACCATGAGGCGCACGCCGTATTCGCCACGCGTGGAGAAATGGAGGGCTCCCGAGTTGGGGACGTTGGTGCGCACGCTGGTCTGACTGGTCTCCTGATCGCCGCGGCCGACTGGGGGTCGCCGCTGAGTTGCGCGGCGCCGGCAATTCCGACTTATTTCGTCAGGATTAGTCTAGTGCGACCGCGCCGGAGCGTCAACGACGAGGCCTGGTCCGGTACGACCATTCACGCCAGGCGGGGAGCATCTGCTCAAATGTCACGCGAGGTGGCATTAGACGGGTGCACCCGGCGCCCAGAGCGTCGAGGTGGCCGGATCGCCGCTCCCGGGCCCCGGATCATGCCCGGGCGTGACTTGGATCATGCCCTCGGGTGACTGGAGCCGGCAAGGACGTCGCCCCATCAGCCCGAGCCATGGGTTTGGCAACTCGCTAACGCCGCCGGGAGAAACATCTGAGTAGATGCTTTGGTGCCGCAGGGATGGTGCGATGCGGCAGACCAGGGTGGGCGAGCCAGCGACCTCAGTCAGTCGTTCCCATGTGTCGGTCGTCGGGTCGTACGCGGCGACTTGCGGGCGTGCTCCCGCCGGCCACGACGGCCGCCTGGCCAGTCCAGACCACATGCTCGGGCTCGAAGTAGATCTCCGTCGGCATCGGGGTGAACGTTCGCCAACTACCGCTCGACGGGTCGAAGGCGAGGAGTGCTCGCAACCGGTGCGCATCGCCGCTGCGGGTGAGCTCTTCACGGGCGTGAAGGAACTGACCGCCTGGACCGATAAGGTGTACTTCGTCGCTCAGGATGGCGACGATGGATCCCTTGGGTGGGCACAGACCGAACGGCGCGATTCCGACCGCGGCATCATCGAGACGAAGGACGCCGCCTCGTTCGTGACGGCGGCGCCACCGCCATCGGCCGAGCCTCCGCAGGAAGGACCCTTCAGCCAGCTCGTGGTGTTCCGCGAACAGCTCTACCTGGCCGTCGACGAGGCCTCGACCGGCACGGAGCTGTGGACCAGTGACGGGACGGCAACGGGCACCGCGCCGGTCCTCGATGTGCCCGATGCCGACCTCGATCCCCGCGACCTCGTCGTGGTCGGGGACCAACTCTGGTTCTCGGCCGGTGCGGACGACGGGAGCGGTCGCGAGCCCTGGCTGACCGATGGCACGGCCGCGGGCACGAAGCTGGTGGCGGACATCGCCCCCGAAGGTGCGTCCGACCCGGTGGGCTTCATCAGCTTCCGCAGCCACGTCGCGTTCACCGCCGACGACGGCGTGCATGGCCGCGAGCTTTGGCTCAGCGATGCGGGCCGAGATACGAAGCTCGTGCTCGACATCCGTCGCGGCCGGGAGGGCTCGGAGCCCCACGACTTCGTGGTGCTGGGAGGCTCTAGGTAGGGCCTCGGCGACGCCGGCTTTGGTGCCGCTACGGCGTGGGCGTCGCCTTGGGCCCAGGCCCTCCGTCGTAGAGAACCCTCCTGCTCGGGTCGGTGATGCTCACGTAGCACCCCCCTACCCCCTTGACACAGTGAACGTGCCCGTCCTTGTCGCGGTAGACGACATCCATGAGATTGCCGTTCGCGTCTGCTCCGGCCGTGATGATCTCGACGCCGGCGGGAACGCCGAGATCACGCAGTCGTGCTTCGTATGTCGGTCGCGACATCGCCGGCAGACTCACCGCGAGGGAGGCCAGGATGAGCAATCCGAGCCCGACGGCGAGGATGAGACGCTTCCTGAGCATGCGCCGCCCCGCCATCGGCCGTGGACGGCTCGCCTGCGGAATCGGCTCTGTGGGCACGGCCACCAGTAGTCGCGTGATGCGCTGACGCAGCATCGAGTCGAACGGATCCATCATCGTTCCTCTCCGAGTCGCTGGCGGAGATGCGCCTTGGTGCGCGAGAGCCAGCTGGCCACCGTTCCAGATGGGACATCGAGACGGCTCGCGATCTCCGCTTGGGTGTAGCCGTCCAGGACGTTCAGCAGGAGCGCCGCGCGTTGCGGCGCGTCGAGTTCATCGATGGCTTGCCAGAGGTCGGGATCGACCCGCAGCGCCCAGCTCGGCTCGGTCGACGACGTGCGGCGTCGCCAGAACCGCAGACGGCGTCGGCGCAGTTCACTGATGGCGAGATTGATCCCGATGGTGTAGAGCCAGCCCCTCGGATCAGAGCCGTCGAACCGCGGCCATGCCTCGAGCGCCTTCAGGTACGCGGTCTGGGCCAGATCCTTCGCTTCCTCAGCGTCGCCGACGATGAACGCCAGTCGACGCACGAGGCCGTCGTAGTTCGGAGCCATCGTCGCCTCGAACGAAGTTGCGATCGGGCTCGCGGTCGCCACCGACTCCATCAACACCTCCTGCGTTCTCTGACCATAGAACGCGTGAGGGAGGCGGATCCTTGCAGCGCGACGGACATCCCCGCGAGGGTCGATGCGCGTCAGAAGATGAGCGGGCTACTCCTCAGCGTCCACCAGGTACTTCGAGGCAGCCTCTGGGGATGGACAGGCGACGTCGAGAAGGACGCCTGTCTCGCCTTCCGTGAGGCCCTGCAGGCACCACGGGCTGTCGCCGAACCAGCTCAGCGACTCGTCCCAGGTCCGGCCACCATCGCTGGAGACCAGAAGCCACGCCAGGCGCGGGATGTCGTCATCGTCGAGTCGCTCCGGGTCCAATCGACCGCCGGAGACGATGACCGTCCGACCGATGGACACGATGGACTCAGCCGAGCCCTGCCGAGGTGGCAGCGTCCGGACCCACTCGCCTTGTCCGTCCTGCCGCCAGACGGTGAGCGTGCTACCGGTCCCGATGTCCGAGTCGAAGGGTTCGCCGGCCAACACGAGACCACCGTCGGCGCGCGCCAAGACGAAGGAAGAGTACGTGTCGAGGTCGGCCGGATACCTCCCGATGGTGCGCCAAAGGACGCCATCGGTGCTGCGTCCGATCATTTGTGACCGGTCGGGCCACAGCGCCAGCAGCTCGCCTCCAGCGGCGCTGATGGAGGAGCCCAGGTGCTGTCCCGGATCGCCGTGGACACCCTTGGCACGTTGCTGTTGCCAGCGTCGACCGTCGCGGCTCGTCCAGACGTAGGTCACGTCGGGTTGCTGCGTCTTGGCCGCCACCAGCAGCGTCGAGCGGGGCGCGGACCCGCAGCAAGGCTGCTGGGTGTAGGTCTGCAGCGCCGCGATGCCATCCTTGGTTGGCCAATAACCGTGCACCAAGCGGCGGTAGCCTGTGAACCGCTCGGGCACGGGGATGCGTTGACGTGATGCCTCGCGCCAGTGCAGTCCATCCTTGGACGTCCAGACCTCGAACCTCCAGGCCGGGCCAAACGGAGCTTCATCGGCGATGATGGCCAGACCCTCTCGCAGCGGCAGCAGCGCCCTCACCCAGGTGATGCCAGCTGGAAGCGAAGCGTGCTGCCACGCCTCGCCGTCGGCGCTGACCCACGACGAGAGGACGCGATCGTGTCCCACATGCACCGATGCGAACCCACCCTTCCAGGCCGTGGAGTGGATCGACAGGGTATCCGCGGGCGGCTGGCGCTCGACGACCGGTCGCCACTCGAGGCCGCCGGGTCGATCGGCTTCTGCCAGTGGCGCCGCCATGGCGGTCTCTGGCTCGGGCGGTTGGAGCGGATCGAGACGGCCAATGACCTCCCACCCGAATGAAGGCTCCGCGCCTGCCACGGGGTTTGCCACGTGCCGTAGCAGGTAGGTGGCAGATCGCTCGACGTCCATGTCGCCGGCGAACCGCTCGCTGGCGCCCCACTGGACGGGAATCCCTGGAGCGGCCGGCGCCAACGGATCGGACGAGTCGGTCTCGCTGACCCGTTCGCTCGTCAGCCAGCCCCCGGGACAGCGCACGAACGGGTCACTCCAGCCGCCGGTATCGTGCGGGTCGAGCGCCTGCGGCAACGCTGGACAGGTCGCTCGGCTGCCCAGACTCGAGAGCCGGCCGTGGGCGACGATGAGCGTCCCGGCCGGGAGGGTGTCGGCCATCGCCAGCGCAGCCGGGTCGATCGGCGTGACGTAGCTGCCGACGGGCGTGGCCACGGTCCCGAGCAACTGGATGCCCTCGATGTCCACATCGAAGGCCAGCCGGCCCTGGATGGACGATCGGTCATCGGGATGGAGGGCCCGGACCCTGCGGTTGGCCTGCACGACGGGCTCGCCAGGGTATCGATCGTCCCGTGGTAGAACGCCGATGCCACGCCGGGAGGGGTCGGGCTCTTCGATGTTGCGAACCAGTCGGTCCCGCACGATGATCGCATCCGCCACGAGCGTCGTCGGACGGTAGGACCGATCGCGAAGTTCGCCCCGCACCGACAGCAGCTCCTCGTGGTTCAGGGGCCGCTCTGTGCTGGTCGTGACTGCCACGGGCGCGTTGGGCGATGGAACAGCAGGTGGCTCCTGCGCTGCAACGATCGTGGGCACCTGGAGCACGAGGCACAGCCACGGGACCACGAGCCAGAGCCTTCTCATCGAATTCCTCCCGGCCGGTTCCGCCCGGCGTCGTGTCGGTTACTCATCGGGTTCATCCAGGACCGTTGGCCCCTCGCACGGCCGACTCAGAGAGGGGCCGATGCAGTGCACACGCAGGACCTCACCGGTCCAGGGGTCCAGCGTGACGACGCCACGCTGCACGAAGTGGCGGCTGAGACGAAGCCAAAGCAGTCCATTCGGCGGCGGGTCCTGGAGCCCGACCGAGAACAAGTTGTGGGGATACGTTGGGCCGGCCGCGTTGCCCCAGGAGATGCCGCTCCACGACTCGCGCGTCGGGTCCTCATCGACCCAGGCGCGGAAGCGTGGATCAGCAAGGGCGCTGTCCACGAGCTCGGGAATCGAGGGCGTGCCCGGGTCGTCGCCGCCGACCTCGAGGGTCGCGGTGGCTTTGCTGTGCTTGACGCGGGCCCAGAGGTCCTGGGTGTCGCCCGATGGCTCCGAGCCACGCCCAAGGAACGGCCAGGAGACGGTGACGGGAGCGGTTGCGGGCCACAAAGGCTGGAACCAGACGTCCTCGTCGAAGCTGCTCGCCGGGTACCAGGCGAACCGCTCGGTCACGCTCGCCCTCGGCTTCAGCCTGCGCGGCTCCGAGCCGCCTGTGCACTCCACGAACGCCCGGCCGAGTCCCGCCTCAGCGCCACTCGTGACCCAGCGCAGGGCATCCCTCCGATCACGGAAGCCGGCCCACAGGTAGGGCCTGCGCCGGACCGCCTTCCGCTTGA
Source organism: Candidatus Limnocylindrales bacterium (assembly GCA_038251965.1). Classification (GTDB taxonomy): domain Bacteria; phylum Chloroflexota; class Limnocylindria; order Limnocylindrales; family CSP1-4; genus JAFMJV01. Next base: position 68,846 of record JBBSAV010000002.1, on the reverse strand, counting down.
GTTCCGCCGCGTTCCCTTGTTGGTCCACGCCAAGTGGGATACCCGCCCGCGGGTCGACAGTCACGACGGTACCGGATCTCTCGCACGGGTACGGCATGAACCAGGCAGGTGTATCGCCCGGGCGTCAAGATGGGCAAGGGGAACGTCGAGTCGTCGGTCGGCGCACCGGACGGATTCGCCGAGCCGTCATCGGGCACCACCGAGACAGGCGACGGAGATACGGGCGACGGCGATGCTGACTGTGCAGGTGACGCGGTCGCCTCGCGAGGGTCGCTTGACTGGCCCAGGGTCGCCACGTCGAGGGTCTTGCGACCAGACCGCGAGCAGCAGAACTCGTCGCATCAGGGTCGGCATCGGCTGCAGACCATCGAGCGGGCCACGCCGATCACCCCGAAGGGGTCAGGCCCACCGAAGACCGGCTCACCCCGGCGTTCGATCGGCTGCCCGCATCGGCGTCTCAGCCTCACCAGCGCCCGGCGCCACAGCCGCAAGCACGTCGTCGATCGTCTTCATCTGGCGCATCTCCTTGCGGACATTCGGCGAGACGTCCCGGTAGAACTTCATGTCGATGGGGCTGAACGGGCGTGCCTTCGTGCGGCCGTTCTTGCGCACCTGCCAAGCCATCGAGTCGGAGATCGAAGGCCCTTCCATATTCGACGTGGTGAAGATGTAGTGCTTGCCCTTCTTTAGCGTCACTGGTCCGCAGGCACCGGTGCGCAGCGTCAGGATCTCCGGCAGGGACCCACCCGCGTAGACGCGCTCCACCGACCAGTAGACGCGACGATCGGGCAGGCCGGAGCCAGCGTCGAGCTTCTCGTCACCGATGTAGCGGCCAAGGAACGTGGTGCCCTGGACATCGTCGAAGGTGGGGTTTGGCGGTGTCGTGCACCCGAAATCGATGGGAGCCGGAGCTGCCGGCTCGGTGCCATCGGTAGCGCCCGGCGCGACAGCGGCCAGCGCCTCCTCGAACGTGGCGATCGACCGCACCTCGGCGCTGTAATCATCAGCGCTGTACGTGTCGAACGGAGTCAGCTCGACGGCGCCATCCTGCCTCAGCTCCCAGGCCAACGAGTCGGTGGCCGTGGGTTCGCCGGGTGGTTCAGTGCCCTGATCCGGACTCTGCGCGATGCTCGTCGAGGCCGTGCTGAAGAGGTAGTGCACACCGGGCGTCAGGTTGGTCCAACGACACTCGGGGGTCGTGAACTGGAGGTCTTTCGGGAGCGGGCCTCCGGCATACACGCGGTCGACGCCCCAGAACGTCCGCATGGGGCTGCTGCCGCTCATGCTTCCCGCGCCCAGGTCACCCAGGTATGTGCCGGTGAACGTCGTGCCCTGGACGGTCGCGAGCGAGACCTCGCTGGCCAGATCCAGGGACGGACAGGCGTCCATCGCCGTCACACCCGCTTCGCGCTCGGCGAGGGCAGGCTGGGCGAGCACCGTCCCGAGGATGAGGATCGTCCCTACTGCACTGATCGTGGCGATACGACGCATGTGGCACCCCCTGTGTACTGGCTGCAAGCGCAGCGGCAGCGAACGCTGCAGCAGCTTGCGGGCCGGACCAGCATGGTCCGGGGTTCCCGCTCAGTCAAACTCATTCGGTTCACAGAAGGTGAAGAAATCGAAACGGCGGTCCGGGACCTATGCCATCAAGGGCGGATCACGGTGATGCGATCAGAGGCGACATCGTGCCGCCTGCCCCGCAACGCGCCGCCGATGACGACGAGTCGGTTACCTGGCAACCGGGTCACGCTTTGGCCGCGGAGCGGCACGGCCCCCGTGATCGGGTCCGTGACGGTGGTACCGCTGACCGGGTCCCAGAGCTGGATGGTCCGGAGCGGACGATCATGCGCGCGCTCCCCGCCGATGAGTGCGAGCCGGCCATCGGCGGTTCGGGCGGCCGCGGCACCGAACACGACGCGAGGCGGATCTGCTGGAGCAGGCCCGAAGCGGCCGCTCCCCGGATCCCAGATCCGCAGTGTCCCGGACGGTCGGTCCCACGAGCTAGCAGCTGCGACCCGGCCATCGGCCAGACGGACAAGGCCGGAAGTGATGCCCGATGTGCCGGCAGCGGTCCAGGTGCCGGTGGCGGGGTCCCATACCTCTGCCTTCGAACGCAGCGCGCAGGATCCGTAGTCGTCGTCGTAACGACAGGACTGTCCACCCGCGACGAGGACGCGCCCGTCGGCCAAGCGGACTGCATCGTGATACTCGCGGGCCCAGCGGAGCGAGCCTGTGGGCGTGCTCGACCCGGTCGCGGGATCCCAGATGATGGCCTTGGCTCGCCCGCTCTGTACGAGCCGGCCGTCGCGGCAGACCGCTCCTCCACCGGCGATGAGGATCCGTCCGTCGGCGAGTCGCGTGGCGCTGGCCCCCTGACTCTGCGGGATGGCGTGGACCTGCGTGAACGTCCTGGTTCGTGCGTGCCAGAGCAGCGCCTGGGCCGATGCGCAGGAGCTGCCGCCCGAGCCACCCACGATGAGCACCCGCCCACCGCGCACGGTGACCGCATCCGCGTCGATGATGCGCCGGGGCAGCACGCCGGCAGGACGGGACCGCCCGGTCGCCGGGTCGATGAGTTCGGCGGTGCGCACGTCTCCCCCGCCAGCAGAGCGCTTCCCGCCGATGACCAGGATGTGTCCATCGGGGAGCCGGACGGACGCGTGGCCGCTGCGTGCGTCGCTCAGTCGTCCGACCTGTTCGACATCGGCTCCGGCGACCGGCAACGCGGCGACCACCGAGAAGACCATGATGAGGGCCCCGATGGGTCCGAGGCAGGTCCGGATGTGGGTCATGGTGTGGATCGCTCCCCCTGGTGCACGTAGGCGGGCGATGACCCTCGCGTCACCACCCGCCGCGATGGTAGCGCCCCGGGTGCGAGTGTGGACGCCCGATGAACCGGGCCGTTGGCACGCTCCACTGCCCGGCGGAACAGTATGCGCATGCGGACATGGCCGACGACCGATTCTCGGCCGCCCTGATGTACCGCTAGTCGCCCGACCCCTCCGCATACCAGTCCTCATCGATGCGCCACACGTAGGTGTCCGTGGATCCCACATGGTGCCCGGGCTCGTAGTAATAGACGGGATCCCAGTCGAAGCTGAACTCACCACCGATGATCGAGCCGTCTTCGTCGAAAACCGAATCCAGGATTTCGAACGACCGACCGGCGGCACGTCCAGCCGCTTCGCGCACCTCGCCTCGCACCTCGCACCTGTTCGGTCCTTGCCGTCACGGCCCGACCGATGGCAGTCGGCTCGATGACTTCGAAGCCGCCTCGCCTGGCCTCGCCCGGCGTGATGGCACGGGTGCCTCGGCGAAGCGGCACTGCCCGGTCCGGGGGTTCGGGGTCGCGGATGGCATCGTTCCAGACCGGCAGCGTCGCTGGCGAACGGCCGGCGGCCACAGGATCGGCAGCTGTGGGCCCGGCCCTCACCGCATACGTTGACGCAGCATCCGGTGTGGCGCAGGCAGCATCGAGGGAGACGACGCCATCAGTGGTGGAGAGCGAGCGCAGGCACCAATCGTCCTCACCGACCCAGGCCAGCTCCGGGTCCCACGTCCGACCGCCATCGTCCGAGACGAGCAGCCATGGACGCTCCGGCAGCGGATCGAGCGTCGGGTCGGTACGGTCAGGATCGTTGCCTGCCACGATGACGGTCCCGCCGGAAGACACGATCGCGTTGGGCCGCCCGTCGGGGCGTTCGTAGGTCCGATCCCACTCTGTGCCATCGGTGCTGTGCCAGACCACGAACGTGTCCAGCCAGCCATCATCACGTGTGCCCTCGACGCTACCGGCGAGGACGAAGCCGTCAGCCGCCCGGGTGAACAGGGCCCGTGACACGTCATCGAGCTCGTCGGGGTAGCGGCCCATCCCATCCCAGCTGACTCCGTCGGTCGATCGCGCCAGCACCTGCGAGGGGACGCCCCAGTCGACGAACAGCTCGCGGTCGCCCTGGGTGACCCGGTGGCCGATCTGGTAGCCGACGGTGGCGGGGACACCGCGAGCCCGTTGCCGCTGCCAGCGCTTCCCGTCCCGGCTGGTCCAGGCGAACGTCGCGTTCGGCTGCCGCGGCTGCCGGGCCACGAACTCCAGTCCGTTCGATCGCCCACAACAGCGCGTGGTGGTGTACGTCTCGAGCGCCACGATCCGATCGCCCAGCGTCCAGTATCCCTGCACCAGACGGCGGTAGCCCTCGAACTCGCTGGGTGCATCGAAGCGCTGGGGTGCCCGCACGCGCTGGCGACCGACCTGGCGCCACTCGAGCCCGTCGTCAGAACGCCAGACATCGAAGCGCCAGTCAGCGTACGGCGGGGACTCGTCAGCGATGATGGCTAATCCGTCCCCGAGACGCAGCAGCGCCTGCACGCTGCGAATGCCGCTCGGCAGCTCAGTCCCCTTCCACGCCCGTCCGTCAGGTGAGACCCACCCTGAGAGCACACGATCCCGACCCTGGTGGACGGACGCGAAGCCACCGGCCCACGCGGTCGAGTACAGCCACCAGCCGTCGGCCGGCGGTTGTCGTTCCAGTCCCGGCCGCCAATCGAGGCCTCCCGGCCGCGCGATGTCGGCGGACAGGGTCGGGTTCGGGAGCGCGACGTCCTCGGCCGGGTCCAGGCGGGCGATGACCTGCCAGCCGAGTGCCGGCTCCTCGCCCACGACGGGGTTCGCGACGTGCCGCAAGAGGTACGAGGCCGGTTGCGCTGCTCCGTGCGACAGATCCTGGGTGAACATTTCAAGGCTGCGATGCGGCACCGGGATGCCGAACTCATCGGGAGCCGAGGGGTCAGCCGGGTCGGTCGCGGCCACCGCATCGGAGGTCAGCCAGCCGCGCGCGGCGATCAGCGCGCCGGCGGGGAGAGCATCCGCAACAGCCATAGCCGCGGGCTCGATGGGCGTCAGGTATGTTCCTGCCGGGGTCTCCACGCGGCCGAGGTACTGGAGGGACTGGCTCCGTAGCTCGATGGCCAGCAGCCCGGTGATCGGCGAGCCACCGCGAGGCAACCCTGCGGCTGCCGGCTTTCGGGCAAGGACGACCGGGTCCCCGGGAGGCACGCCCCCGCGAGGCAGCGTCCCCAGCACCTTGCCGCTGTCGATCCGCTCGACCTCCCCGCGGATGGGAGGTTCCCGCTCGATGATCGCGTCCGCCACCAACGTGCGGCTGCCGCAACCACCTTGCGTGCATGCCCCACGAATCGTGAGCAGCTCGTCGTGTGTCAGGGGTCGCGTGGCATTGGCCAGCGGAGCCTCCTCGGCGGGCGATGCTTCCTCGACGGCCGATGGCAACACCGATGGCGATGCCGATGCAGTAGGCGACTGCGCAGCGGCCACCGATGGCAACAGCATCGTCGCACACAGCACGATGGCCGAGATCGAGCGAGGTTTCATCACGTCCCCCTTGGCGTCGTTCGGCGGTCCTGGCCACCAGACTCGCGGAATGCCGTTCGAGCGCGGGCCACCCGGACAGGTCGGCCATTGGCACCCGAACGCCAGCGGGAGCATCTACCGAGGCGCGATGCGCGTCAACCTCCGTGGCTGTTCGCAGGGTCAAGAATCGCCAACCTTGGGCAGCATGTGCCACCTGCCGCGCGCCCATGTGCCGCCTGCTGCACTTCAGGCACGCCAACCGCTGTCAAAACGACCAGGTCGCACCACAAGACCATGCCCGCGCGGGCATATTCGAGGCAGCAGCGGGCATGGGTCGCGGTCGTCCGAGTTCGTCAGGACGCCGCACGTGCCTGCCGCTGGGGCCACAGCCGCCATGCAAGTCGCTGGGGCCGCCCCAGTCAACATCTGATCAGAATCAGCTTGGCGCAAGATGTGAGGCAAGGCGCACGATGCGAGGCGACGCGCACGATGCGAGGCGCACGATGCGACTTGGCACCAACTGCGGCTGGACGTGAGTTGCGGCCGGCTCACAGGCAAGTTACGAGGGTCGGACCTGCCCTTGGCCCTGCTGCGCCGGACGCTGGATGACCTTGATCTCGTGGCGCCGGCCGGGATACTGATCGATGGCCGCGCGCAGCGTGACCTGACCCTCGCCGGGAATGGCGATAGGGATGTTGAACGCCATCGGCACCAGCATGTCCATGCCGGCCATGCCGGGCGGTCGGCCCGTGGACAGCTTGGCCTCGAAGCCGATCATCCGAGTGTCATCGTGCATCAGTTCGATGGCCACGGTGTGCTGGGCATCGGTAAAGGCGAAGGGGATGCGCACCCCCAAGGCGATGCCCAGCATCATGCGATGCGGGAACTGCGGGGGTTGGATGCGATCCCAACTGCCGCCCATGAGGTAGAGCTTGCCGTTGACGACCTCGGCACGATCGGCCACAAGCAGGTAGTCGACCTCCGGCACTCGCCGCAGCGTGGCTTCGGCCGCCGCGAGCGCGCCATCGAGCTGGTCGTGCGTAGCGGCGCCCTTCGAAGCACCGGCGCCCTCCGGCGTACCCGTGGCCTCGGAGACACCATCTCCCTCGGGCGTGTCGCCAGTCCCGCTACCGCCGTTGTCGTCGTTTTCGTGGATGGGTTCTGTCACAGTCGCGGGTCGTCCTCTCCGAGTGAGAAGGGTGGGTAGCGATCGACCATCAGCAGCAGGTATGCGCTGATGCGCAACTGCCAGCGGTAGACGCCACCGACCACGGTATAGATGAGGTCAGCCTGGCGACCGAGGAACAACACCGGCACCCACACGAAGATCATCAGGAACGCCGCCAGGATCGCAAGGATCCAAAGGATGACGAAGTGCGGGATCAGCAAGAGCGCACGGACAAGCTGGCCGATGACCGGGATACCCCAGAGCCGGTTGATGCGGACACCTTCATCGAAACGGACGCTCACCGGAAAGTACTCGCCGGAGAGCGAGAACGGCGGGTACGTCGATGTCATGAGCAAGGCGTAGGCAGTGACGCGGAGGTTGTAGCCCAACAGGCCGCCGACCCAGCGATAGCCCCATCCGGGGAAGCGGCCCAGCAGCAGCACCGGGATCCAGGCCACCAGGATCTGGATGGCCGCCACGATGCCGATCAGCATCATCACGATGAAGTGGGGGATGAGCAGGATCCAGCGGATGCCCTGGCCGATGATCGGGATGCCCCAGAGCCTGTTGATTCGCGTGTCGCGATCGTAAGAGACGTTGACCGGATACGCATCCGGCGCCAAGGGGAAGGCCGGCGGCGGCCGCCACATCTGCGGGGGTGGTGGTGGAGCAGCAGCGGGTGGCGGACCCCATGATGCGTCAGGCTGCCCGTAGGCGGGCGGCGGCTGGCCCCATGGATCCGGCGGCGGGTACCCGGGCGGCATCTGCCCAGGGGGCGGCATCTGGCCCGGTGGCATCTGCCCAGGGGGCGGCATCTGGCCCCCGGATGGCCACTCGGGCGGCATCTGGCCCTGTGGCTGCTGATAGGCGCCGGTCGCACGCGGATCCTGCGGCGTCGCGGGGCCCTGGTTCTCCCACGTCATGTCAAAACCTCATCGATGGATGACAGGCAGGCCACAGCGTACACGCAACCCGAACCCGGCGACATCGGTACGAATCGCTGCCGCGCGCCCCGCCCTCTACTGGCCGAAGCGATCGATGGCCTCGCCGGCCAACACTCGACCGATGGCTAGCGACGAGGTGGCCGCCGGAGACGGTGCGTTGAGGACGTGCAATACGCGGTCCGAGCCACCCAGCAGGAAGTCGTCCACCATCGACCCATCAGCCCCCAGCGCCTGGGCACGGATGCCCGAAGGCCCAAAGACCAGGTGGTCGGAGCTGAGCGCCGGCACGAAACGGCGCAGATCGGCAACGGAGGCCCGCTTGTACCAGTCGCGCCACATCTCGGCCGCGCCCATGCGCCAGAAGCGACGAGCCAGCTTGCGGAAGCCGGGATAGGTGATGGTGTCGGCCAAGTCTCGCAGCGACACGTCGAGGCGGCCGTAGCCCTCGCGGGACGTGGCCAGGACGGCGTTGGGGCCGGCCAGGACGCTGCCGTCGATCCGCTTGGTGAAGTGCACGCCCAGGAAGGGGAACTGCGGGTCGGGCACCGGGTAGATGAGTCCGCGAACGAGGTGCTCCGCCTCCGGCTTCAGGGTGTAGTAGTCGCCGCGGAAGGGCACGATGCGCGGCCGTTCCTCATCACCTTCGTCGGCCCCGCTAGACATGGCCGCGACGCGGTCAGCTTGCAGCCCGGCGCAGGCGATGACTCGGCGTGCGACCAGGTCGCCACGGGAGGTGCCCAGGACCAGCTCGTCGCCGCGCCGTTCGATCGACTCCACCGCACGCCGCGTCTCGATGACAGCCCCGCGCTCCACCACGTCATGGGCGAAGGCGTGCGCCACGGCGAGGAAGTCGACGATCCCGGTGCCGGGACTCCACAACGCCTTTATCCCGACCGCGTGCGGTTCCAGCTCGCGGATGCGTTCGGGGCCGACCTCCTCGAGCCCCGGGACCGCGTTGGCGACGGCGCGCTCCTTGAGCTCCGCGAACCGTCCCAGCTCCGACTCGTCGAGCGCGATCACCAGCTTGCCGGGGTGCTCGATGGGTACGCCATGGGCCAGGCAGTAGTCCTCCAGGTCGGCCTTGCCCTCGCGGCAGAGCCGCGCCTTGAGCGAACCCGGCTGGTAGTAGAGACCGGCGTGGAGGACGCCACTGTTGTGGCCGGTCTGGTGCGAGGCGACCGTGGACTCCTTCTCCAGGATGACGATGGAGAGCTCGGGTTTGCGTTCCAGCAGGCGCAGCGCCGTCGCCAGTCCCACGATGCCAGCACCGATGATGGCGACATCAGCACGAGCGGTCACGCGCTCGCTCACAGCCCGCTCCATTCACGCAGCGCACGCGCCAGCGCGGAGTTGTCGTCATCGCCGTGCCCGCGCGCCACCAGCGCAGCCTCGATCTGGGCAGCCAGCGCCGATACCGGCAGTGCCGCCCCCACCTCTCGAGCCTGCTCCAGAGCGATGGTCAGGTCCTTGAGGTGTAGCGACAGACGGAACCCCAGCGGGTACTCGTTGTCGATCATGCGTCCGCTGCGGTTGTGCAACACCCACGAAGAAGCGGCACCGCCACCCAGCGCCTCAGCCACCTGTCTGGGATCAAGGCCTGACTTCATCGCCAGCACCATGCCCTCAGCGACACTGAAGTAGAGGCCGGACATCATCACCTGGTTGACGGCCTTGGTGACCTGTCCGGCCCCGACCGGGCCCATGTGCGTGATCGATGAGCCCATCGCCTTCAGCACGGGGGTCGCGCGCGCGACGTCGACATCAGACCCACCGACCATGATCGTCAGCGTGGCCTTCAGGGCGCCCTCCGAACCACCTGAGACGGGAGCGTCAACGAAACCGACGCCGGCCTCCGCCAGTCGGTCGGCTAAACCCCGCGTGGCGCGCGGCGCGATGGTCGAGCAGTCGATGACCAGTGCGCCCTTGGTCAGACCGTCGGCCAGCCCGCCCTCATCGAAGATGACCGACTGCACGTCAGGCGTGTCGGAGACGCAGATGATCACGACGTCGCTGGCCGCGGCCACGGCCGCGGGGTCGGGTGCCTCGACGGCACCGGCAGCCAGCGCCGCTGTCGCCCGACCCGGCGTGCGGTTCCAGACCGTCAGCGGGAATCCGGCTGCGGCCAGGTTGGCAGCCATCGCGGCGCCCATGGTTCCCAGACCGCAGAAGCCCACTCGTGTCAGCGCCTGCGTCATCGGTATTCCCCTCCTGGTTCGAAAGCCCGGCCGGTGTCCGACGACGCTCTCACCATCGACGTGGCATATCGACGTGGGGTGGCATCCGGGCGCGTGAGCCCGGATTCGTCAGCGGCTGCTGCCGAAGATCCGAAGCATGAACAGGAACAGGTTGATGAAGTCGAGGTACAGCGCCAGTGCGCCCAGCACGGTGGCCGATTCCTTGTTGATGTTGGGCATGGTGCCGTTCTTCAGGCGCTGCACATCCCAGGCGGTGATGCCGGTGAAGAGGACCACGCCGACGATGCCGATGAGCAGATTGGCCAGCGAGTTGCCGGGGAACAGGAAGAGCTGGATGACCATGACCACGACGAGCCCGATGAGGCCCATGAAGAGGATGCCCTGCAGGCTGGCCAGATCACGCTTGGTGATCAGGCCGTAGGCTGCCGCTCCACCGAAGACCGCGGCCGCGCCGGCGAAGGCGGAGACCACACCGGAGACACCGATCTCCGGCAGGTACGCCAGCACGATGACACCCAAGACCAGGCCCATCATCAGCGCATAGACGAAGAAGAGCGCCAGCGCCACGGCCGATGAGATACGCGTGATGGCGAAGTTGATGAAGAGGACCAGGCCGAGCTGGCCGATGAGCAGGAAGAAGACCCAGTCAGTGACCGACTGCTGCAGGCCCTCGTTGTTCATCACGAACCAGGCCGAGACGGCGGAGAGCAGGACGCCCACGAACATCCACACGAAGCTGCCGGTAAGGAAGCCTTCGCGAGGCGGGCTGGCGACGATGACGCCGTCCTGGCTCAGGGTGTTGGGGGTGGCGGCGCCCTGGTTGGAGACCTGCCCCGGAGCCTGGCTCCGGTTGTAGGGGTCGTTATCGCGGGATTGCACGTTCGTTCGGTTCCTTTCGAGGTCCCCCACGAGGAGGAGGTTCGACCGATAAGTCTAGCGAAAGTGATGCCGGCAGCCCAGGAACGACACTAGGTACGCACCGCGATGGTGGCGCGGCCGCCCGCCTGCTCTGCCAGCCGTGCCAATACCCACAGCAGGTCGGCCATTCGATTGAGGTACGGCATCAGCCACGCGCCCGGCACCAGACGCTCGTGATCGAGTGCGATGACGCGGCGTTCCGCACGGCGGATCACGGTGCGGCTGACCTCCAGCGCGGCTGACAACCGGTCAGCCCCCGGAACGACGAACTCTCGGGGCATCTCCATGCGCGCCTCGGCAACACGGAGCATCTCCTCGAGCACAATGAGCATCGCTTCGTCGACACGCGTGTCGCCGTCACGCAGCCGATCCCAGGCGTCCGGGTTCGTGGCCAGCTCGGAGCCGGCCACGAAAAGGTCGCGCTGCAGCCTGAGCAGGGTGTCACCAAGGCCCACGATGAACTCCGGAGGCGAGCCCGCGGCCACCAACTCGGTGACCTCCGCACGCGCCACACCGAGGCAAGCGACGGCCTCATCGATGGTGCCGTAGGCCTCGGCGCGGGCGTCGTCCTTGGTGATGCGGCCTCCGTAGAGCAGGCCGGTGGTGCCGTCATCACCCTTGCCCGTGGCAACGGCGCTGCCGGCGATGGACTGGCGTCGACCGCGGTCTTCGGATGGGCTCATGTGATGGCCTCGCGAAGCCCGCTACCAGGTCAGGCCGGCGTCGCGCGGATCCCAGCGCTCGGCCAACAAGGTGACCTTGACTTCGTGTCCTTCGGCCTCCTCAGCCGCCTCCTTGACCTGCTGGATCATCGAGCCGGCATAGGGGCAGAAGGGCGTGGTCAGGATCATCTTGACCTCGCTGAGCTCCTCGCCGAGGATGACCTGCCTGATGAGCGCCAGCTCGACCACGTTCATGCCGATCTCCGGATCGACGACCGAGCGCAACGCGTCAAGGACGGCCAGCTCGCGGGAACGCTGAACGGGATCGATGGCGGGCGTCTCCTCTGTGGAGGTGATGGTGGGGCCGATGGAATCGTTGGTGATCGTCGGGTCTGGCATGGTCCGCGAATCCTACACCGGGGGCCAAGGGGGTTTGATTCGCGTGCCGATCCGGGCGCCGGCCAACGGCCTCAGGATCGGACCTGCTTCGCGCCCTGGTTCAGGCGTCGCCCAGTGACACCCCGATACTCCGAGCCGCGCGGATCCAGGTGTGGTCGAGGGGAACCGTCTTGCGCTTGCCCACGACATCGGCGAGCGGCACCCTGGTGGCCTCCTCACCCGAAGCCGCGATCATCACGCCGAACTCGCCCTCATCGATGGTCTGCGCGCAGGCTGCCCCGAGGCGCGTGGCCAGTAAGCGGTCGGCCGCCGAGGGTGTGCCGCCGCGCTGCACGTGCCCCAGGATGGTGATGCGCGACTCCAGGTTGGTGCGCCGCTCAAGCTCGTCGGACAAGGTCAGGGTGGCATTGCTAAGGTGCGTGGCGATCTCATCGATGCGCGCCCGCGACTCCTTGATGCCCTTGTCCCGCGCGGCTCCCTTGCGCTTGCGCTTCTTGGCCTTTGCCAGGGCATCCTCGGCGTCGTGGAGGGCCTCGGCCCGTTCCTGCGGCATGGCGCCCTCAGATACGGCCACGATGCTGAACGAGCTGCCAATGCGATGCCGCTGGCGGATGGCCTCGGCCACGACCTCGATGTCGTAGGGGATCTCGGGGATGAGGATGACATCCGCACCCCCAGCGATGCCGGCCCCCAGCGCCAACCAGCCGGCGTTGTGGCCCATCACCTCGACCACGATGATGCGATGGTGGCTGTGTGCGGTGCTGTGCAGCCGGTCGATGGCCTCGGTGGCGATGCCCAATGCGGTGTCGAAGCCAAAGGTGACATCGGTCATGGCCACGTCGTTGTCGATGGTCTTGGGCAGGGTGACGATGGAGAGGCCCTGCTTGTACAGTCGGTAGGCGTTCTTCTGCGTCCCCCCGCCGCCCAGGCAGACGAGCGCATCGAGGTGGTGGTTGCGGTAGTTCTCGACGATGACATCGGTCATGTCCAGGGTCTGCTGCCCGACCAGCATGCGATGGGGCTTGTCGCGACTCGTCCCCAGGATGGTGCCGCCGACGGTCAGGATGCCGGAGAGCTGGGAGCGATCCAGCGGGACGGACCGGTTCTCCATGAGTCCGCGAAAGCCATCGCGAAAACCGATGACGTTCATGCCGTAGGCGCCGATGGCCGTCTTGGCCACGCCGCGGATGGCCGCGTTGAGCCCGGGGCTGTCACCGCCTGCCGTCAGGATGCCGATCGTCTTGGTCATACGAACCCCGCCATGAACGTGCTGTGGACGGTGCACACGAAGCGGCAGGCGCTAGGCGCTGCTGGCCTCGCGCAAGTGCTCTGGCAAGGTGGCAGCCTCAGCGGTGCCGAAGCCGGGTCCCCTGATCGAGCCGTCCTCTTCGAAGAAGCCGCCATAGCGGTCCTGGTTCTGGGCCGCGAAGCGGAAGGCTTCGGCGATGCCGACGCGCTTGAGCTCGGGATGCTGCGCCATCATCTCCATCGGCGTGAGGCCGTTGCCCCGCATCTCAAGCAGGTTGCGCACGGTGAGGCGGGTGCCGTAGCAGAAGGGCTCACCATTCATCACCAACGGGTCCGACTTGACCCACTTGATGGTCATCAGACGACCGAATCGTCGCCGAAGCCGGCGCCCTTCCAGACGAACCGCACGGCGCTGTTGCCCTTGTGGTCACCGGGCAGGCGACGGTGGTGGCGCATGCGCTCGACCCAGGCTTCCATGGGCTGTCGGATGAACGGGGCGTCGAGGGAAACGCCGCCTGCCACGGCAGCCTCTTCCAGACCACGAAGCAAGGTGACGACGTCGTTCATGCGCACACCGCGCCGCCGATAGATAGGGACCAGAGTCTCGCCGTAGACGACCACGAAACGATCCTCGCCAGTCTCGATGGCGCGCGCCAGCTGCTCGATATGCCGGTCGTAGTCGCGCAGGAAGCGGCGCAGCATCAGCTCGTCGTGGCGCTCACGCAGTGTGTCGTCGATGCGCAGGGCTGCCTGGAGCGCCAACTCGGGAAGGCGACGGTCGGCGCGCAGTCGCGCCGCCGTGGTCGGGTGACCGATGGTGGCATCAGACGGCGGCAGTCCGGTCGCAGGATGTGGCATGAGCGAGTTCAGTCTAGCGACTGAAGCCGATGCTGCGCCGCTAGAGTTGGTGCATGGCCGTACCGAGCGATGCCGACACAGACGACATCGAAGCAGGCGACATGGAACCGGGCGACCGCCGACCGGCCGGTAGACCGATGCCCCAGCCGGGCCCATCCCGACCGGGCGGGCGCCGTCGACAGCCGCCGTCGCTCCCCTTGGCCGCCCTTGAGGCGCTGGCCGTGGCTGTGCTGGCGGCTCTCGCCTGGGCGCTCTTGAAAGGCATCCTGGAGTTCGGCGCCGGCCTGCTGGGCGTGGCGGTCGTGGGCGGCTGGGCCATCGGGGCGTTGTTGGGCCGGGCCCGAGCCGCCCCGCTCCTGGCTGCTGCTATCGCCGGCCCGGCCTGGCTGGCGGGCCTGCTACTGACATGGCTGTTGGCCATGGCGATGCTGCCGGGCTCATCGCGCACGTTCATCGAGCGGGTCGAGGCCACACCGTTCCTCGACTGGCTGGCACCCCAGTTCGGGCTGCTCCAGGTCGCCGGACTCGTGCTCTACGTGGTGGCGGCGCTGTACGGGGCGCGCTCGCGCGTCAGAGCCCCTTGAAGGTCAGCGACCCGGCCTTCAAGGCGGTGAGCTTGGCGAAATAGCCGTCACTCGTGCCGCCGATCGGCGAACTCACACATTGCAGCTTCAACGCGGCCGGATGCTTGATCTTGCGGGCCAGGCTCATGACCAGGGGCGCGATGCGCGTGGGATTGTTGGTGTACTCGAGCACATTCACGTCCTTGCCCGACTTCAATGCGATTCGGCACACGTCGCGAAAGTAGTCCGACGGCACCGACTGAGCCGAGTACCAGAGCTTGCCCAGGATCATCCAGCTTCCCTTGGGCAGCAGCATGGACGAGATGGTCTGGTAGGTCTGGCCGACCGGCACGGTGAGGTTGCCGTTGTGCCAGCCAGAGATGACACGTGACCAACCTGAGCCGGTCGTCCCAGACGAACCGTTACCCATGAAGCGGTTGGTGAGCTTGCCGGCCTTCACCGCCGTGATGACGATGTCGGAGAGGTCGAAGTCGTTAGGCCCCAGGCACATGAGCTGCGCCACGCCGGCCGATCCGAAGCGATGCACCACCTGGAGCGCCAGCGGCAGGCTCTCGCTGGGCCAGTGTTGCGACCGCAGCCCGAATCTGGTCTCGTCGAAGTCCGCCCCAGCCCCGAGGCGACAAGTGAAGATACCCCCACCGAACGAGTCCGAGCCGACCGCCTTGGCCACGATCCACCAGGCGCCTTTGGGCAGCGGCAGGGTCGCCACCGAGTGGAAGGCACCGTTCCCATTGATCTCGTCGAAGGCGCGTGTGCCGGAGAAGACGCGCGGCTTGCCCGAGCCAGTGGTCTTGGCAGCCGGTCTGATGCCCTGCGTGGTGAGGCGCCCCACCCGCATCGCGTTGATACGGATGTGGGAGATGCGGACGCCGGGGTGTTCGCCGACACAGCTGAGGCGGGCCTTGCCGGCCGAACCCAGCCGCCCCGCCACCGTCAGCAGGATCGGCACCTCGTTGCCGCCCTCACTGGCCCGCCCCGGAACCGCGGAGATGCGGTCGGAGCGCGAACCGACCCTCAGGTTGCAGTTCACACCGAAGTGGTCGTTCGAACCAGCCACTTCCGAAAGCTGCGCCTTGGCCGTCACGAACCAATTCCCCTTGGGCAGCGCCAGGCGTGCGAGCGACTTGGCCTTGGGGCTGGGGATGCGGAGCTCCCCGGCCTTGCCGCCGGAGATGACCTGGGGCCCACTGGCCCCCAATACCGCCGGAGCCATGGCCACGGAGGTGAGTGCCAGGCTAAGCGTTGCCAGCAACACCGCGAGGGTGAGCAGGCGAGGGCGGGTAAGCCACCACCGTCCTTGGGACATCATCATCGAGTCCTCCCGAAGGCCCGCAGGCGTGCCGGTCGATGCGCCCCCCGCCTGGGTAGCACGACCGCGGCAGAGCTGCACCGTAGTCCTCTGCACGCTGGGAAGCAATAGTCGCGTGGTACCCGATCGCCTCGACGCCCCTATGCCGGCGACTCACCCAGGAAGGGCATGTCGTCATCCTCGACAGCCTTGAGGCTCATCCGCAGCGCTGCGGTCTTGGCGCGGGCCACGTCACGGACGTATTCGGCCTCTTCGTCCGGGGTCATGGCACGCCCACGGACGGCATCGGCGGGCCGGCCCACCATCAGCCACGAGAGGTGATAGCGGTCCATGGAGCCCCAGGCGTTGCGCAGCAGCTCGTCGGAGCCGGCGATCCAGGTCTGCAGGGCCACCATCGAGGGATATCCAGACAGGCGCTCGCCTTCACCGATGAGGGCGCGGACGGCGGCAATGTACTCATCTCGGGTCACGCGTCCTATCATCGGCCGACATGACGACTACTGCCGAACGACCCGACACCCTCGTCATCGACCTCGACCCGGCACGTGACGTGGCAGCGGCCGCTGTTGCCGATGGCACCATCCCCTGTGCCGCCTTCGGCATCATCGACCCGGCCGGCCGTTCGGCCGTTCGCTTCGTCGGCGGCCCCGGTGGCGATCCCGAACTCGACAGCGTCTTCTTCCTGGCCTCGGTCACCAAGGCCATCGTGTCCACGGCCGTGATGCGGTACGTCGATGAGGGCCGGTTACAGCTGCACCAGCCCCTCGCGCGCTACCTGCCCGAACTGGCCGGCACCGCGCTCGAAGGCATCAGCGCCTGGCACGTGCTGACGCACACCTCGGGGTTGCCGGACATGCCGGTCGAATCGCTGCGGCGCGAGCGGCCGACATACCGGCGTGCGCTGGAGTTCGTGTACACCAGCAAACCTCTCACCGAGCCCGGATGCGCCTATGCTTATTGCTCCGTAACGTTCATCCTGCTGGCCGAAACGATGGCTTGCCTAAGCGGCACGTCCTTCGCGGATGCTCTGGCGATGCGCCTGACCGAGCCGCTGGGCATGATCGATACCACCTTTGACGCCCGCCCGCTCCGAGATCGCGTCATCCCCGTGCAGGGCTTCGGAGTCGACAACCGCTTGGTGCAGATGGTGCTGCTGCGTTTCCTGGCCATGGCCCAGATGCCCGGCGGCGGCATGTTCGGCACGCTGCCGGACCTGTTGGCACTGGGGCGATCGCTGCTGCCAGCAGACCCCTCAAATCCGGGCCCACGCGTGCTGTCGCACGCGGCCATCGACGAGATGTCGCGCGACCAGACCGGTGGCCTGGCCCACGCTTCAGCCGATGGCATGGAGCAAGAAGTGCGACAGGCCCTTGGTTGGCGCAAGCCGCACCCCGATTGGCCCGGGACCGAGTCGGCCTTCACCCACGGCGGCATCTCCGGTGGCCGCATCTGGGTGGATCCGGCGGCAGGGCTGGCGGTCGTCTTCCTGACCAACCTGTGGGAGGCACCGATCGAGCCCTCCATCTCGGTCATCGACGCCATCTACCGCGTCCGCGACTGAGGCCCGCGGCGGTCAGGCAGCCGGCACGGCCGGTCAGGCAGCCGGCACGGCCGGTCAGGCAGCGCCGCCCTCCTCGATGGCGAAGGTGCGCAACTGGTCATCACAGGCGGCGTACAGCCGCTGCGCCTGGCGCGCGATCCAGGGATCGACACGGCTACTGTCCTCGATCGCGACGTGCGGTCCGGAAGGACCCTCGGCCAGCACGATGCCATCGCTGTTGCGGTAGTCCGTGAGCCAGTTGGCCCGGAGTTGCACCACCGTGGCAACGACGACCTCACGCGAGAACGACCAGTCGAGGTAGTCGGCATTGAGCTGGTCGACGATGTCCCGAACGCGGACGCTGCCACCGCGCGGGATGCGGGCCAGCAGGTGGACCACCCGCAGCTGACTGAAGGCGTCGCCAGGTGTGGCGACGGTGGGCGGCTGGATCGAGGCGTCGGGGAGCCCGGGTGTGTCGCGCAGCTGCATCGTCAGGCTCCACCCGACCGGGGACCCACGTCGATGCGGTCCTCACCGGTGCCGGACGGCCCGCGACGCACGGCGAGGTAGCTGCCCTCTGGCGCGTCGGCCAGCAGCGGGTCCAGCACCGCCACGATGGCATCAGCATCCTCGCCGATCAGGCGCAGGGCCAGATAGCCTGACTCCAGCGAGTTGGTGTCGTGTTCGCCGGCGCCGGCCTCGTCCAGCGTTCGGATGACGCGGTTTTCCAGCGCGAACAACCGCTGTTGCTCACGAACCGTCTCGAAGCTGGGGTCATAGAGGCGAATCCAGACGGTCACCCTGTGCTTGTGGGCATGTGCATCGAAGGTCGCCTCGGCCGAGCGGCGCCACTCGGCATCACCCGCAGCCTGACCGTCCGCGCCGGATCCGCCCCGGCCGGATCCGACCTGGCCCTCGGCATCACCACCCCCGAACAGGCGCTTGAGGAAGCTCATGCGCGCTTAGAGCAACTCTCCGTGCGCGGAGCCCGTGGGCTCACCCTCGCGCGGCCGCGGCTCCTCGCCAGGGGGGAACTTCCCGCGAGGAGGGGACCCCCCGCCGGCAGCGAGCCGCACCGGCGGTGCTGCGGACTCACCCTCGATGGCGCCAACGCCGTAGGGCACCCACTTTTCGGGTGACTGCAGACGATGCGCCTCCGTGTTGCCGCGGGTATGGATCTGGGCATGTCCGGCCGGTTCGATCCACATGGCGTCGCCCTGCAGCAGCGCGTGGACACCGCCCTGGCCCGGCTCGGAGCGCTGGTTGCGGCAATACGAGCAACTGCGCCGGTCATGGGGCTTGTATTCGGTGGGCTCCTCGTAGGTGGTGATGTAGCCCTCGTAGTTGCGCAACACGACCTTGTGGTCCGAGTAGCTGATGAGGTAGTTGGGCATGACCGGGATCTTGCCGCCACCACCGGGCGCATCGACCACGTAGGTGGGCACCGCGTAACCGCTGGTATGGCCTCGCAGCCCCTCGATGATCTCCAGGCCCTTGCCCACCGGCGTGCGGAAGTGGCCGGCACCCTCGACGAGGTCGCACTGATAGAGGTAATAGGGCCGGATGCGGTTCTCGACCAATCTGTGGACCAGCTCACGCTGGATGTGGACGCAATCGTTCACGCCCGCCAGCAACACCGACTGGTTACCGATGGGGATGCCGGTCCGGCTCAGCTTGTCCACCGCGCGCGAGACCTCCGGCGTGATCTCGTTGGGATGGTTGAAATGCAGGTTCACCCACACCGGGTGGTACTGCTCAAGCATCTGGCACAGGTCATCGTCGACGCGCTGCGGCATGAACACCGGCACACGCGTGCCCAGGCGGATGATCTCGATGTGCGGGATCTCGCGCAGCCCGCGGAGCACCCGTTCCAGCAGTTTGGGCGCCATGGTCAGTGGATCGCCGCCCGAGAGCAGCACATCACGCACCTGGGGTGTCCGCCGCAGATAGTCGAGCTGCGCCTCGAAGTCACGCGTGTTGAAGTTCTGGCTGGCGTCGCCCACGATCCGGGAGCGGGTGCAGTAACGACAATACGAAGCACACTGCGTGGTCACCAGCATCAGCACACGATCGGGATAGCGGTGCACCAGGCCCGGGACCGGCGAGTGCTGGTCCTCGCGAAGGGAGTCCTCCATCATCGCCGTGAAGGCCTGCTGCTCATCGCCCAGCGGCATCACCTGGCGGCGGATGGGGTCGTCGCCATCGACCGGGTCGATGAGGCTGATGAAGTAGGGCGTGATGTCCACACGGAACTTGTCAGGCGCGCCAAACCCTTCGCGCTCGTTGTCGGTCAACTCCAGGATCTGTGCGAACGTCTCCAGGTCGTTGACGCGGTTGGAGAGCTGCCAGCGCCAGTCGTCCCACTGCGCGTCGGGCACGTCAGCGTAGAAGGGCGCACGACGGCTGCGAGCCGGCTCGCCATCCGGCCCCACGGTCTTGGCGGGGTCGCGGGGGTTGATCCAGGTGTCCTGTACGTGCGTATCTGCCACGGTTCCTCCTGCGTGGTGGGCGATGATACTCCGGCGTGGCCTCCGACCCGCGTTGCCGGCGTGGCCCGGTCGGTGCCGCGGCGCACCGCCCCTGGTGGTTCTTTGGGGCCATAGGCACCCCTCCCCGCAGGAGATACGTTGCGAGCGCTGGAACCGCGTGGCTACGAGCCCAGGTTGCGGAAACGGCGCATTCATCCTCAATCCTCGGATCAGCTGAATACGACCGACGGGGCCGACCGAACCGAGTAGCTGCCCCGTAACTCCCACCGCTTCGGCCATCACGGGTCACCGTCTCATCATCCATCTCGACGGTATTCCACACGATCAAGCCAGGAACGGTCGGAGCCGGTCGTCGTCCGCTCCTCCGCCATCGGAGAACGACTGATGGACATGCTACGAGCTGCGGCGACTAGACTCGCCGAACGGGCCACTCGCTCACGGCCCCTGACAAAGCTGCGTGCGTTCCTGCCGGCCATGCCCCAGACCGACGAAGGCCAACGTGGCCAGGGCCTCGCTGAGTACGCACTGATCTTGGCGTTGATCGCCATCGTCGCCATCGGCTCGCTGATCTTCCTGGGCGAGACGATCGTGGGTGTGTTCGATGAGATCATCAACGCCGGGTTCTCGACGGTGATGGGCCTGTTGGGCGGCGGCTAGCCGTTCTCGATCGCTCGTCTTGCGCAGAGCGGCCGCACCGTCGGTGTGGCCGTTTCGTGCTGCGTTGCGGTGTCCGTGGGCACCGATAACGAATCGCGGCCGGCCGTCTCGCTTCCCATCGAGCACTGCCGCAGGTAAAGTTCTGCGACCGTCCTCACGTGGCCGATGAAGGCCCTGGTGGTGAGGATACGCAGGAACGCTGTTCTTGCGGCTTGCTATTTTGATAGGATTTCCGGCCACATGACTTGGGATCGACTGCGAGTTCTCGGGTACCTCTGCGCCTTCCTCTTGCTGGGCGTGGTGATCATCTCGGTCTACGGAGCGCTCCGGACCGAGCTGGAAGCCAGCCAGTTCATCGGGTTCGCCGGTGGCGTGTTGCTGGGCGCAGCCATGGTGACCCTGCTGGTCACCGTCATGCTGGTGCCGGAACGACGACGAACAGCTTGGGTCGACGCCATCACGACCGTCAATGCCAAGTATCTGTTTGGTGCGCTCATCATCGTTTGGGCGCTCGCGATGGGGTTCCTGGCGAGCATGGATCTCGGAGTGAACACCGTCGGCGTCCCGGCCCTTATCGGTCTCTTCGCCGGCATCTTCATCTTCATGGGCTTCATCTGGTCGGTCATCGGAGAGTAGGGGCGCGTGCCACCGACCCCTGGTACACCAGTGCATCCGGAAGGAGGATCGTCCAGCGCATGAGGGAACTCATCCATCTGTTGGCGACGGTGCGGTCCGGGGGGCAGCAGGGGCAGGGACTGGCTGAGTACGCCCTCATCCTGGCGCTCATCGCCATCGTGGCGATCCTGTCACTCGTGTTCCTGGGTGACACGCTGGCGGACCTGTTGTCGATGATCGGCACCACGATCGAAGCGAACACGTAGCGCAGGCCCAAGCAGCGCTAACCGCACTCGACCCCCCGAGACCGCTGCGTCGGCACCCCCGAAGGTCCGGGTCCATAGCCCCCAGAGGTGCCATGGACTGTGTCAGGCGTCCGCATCATCATTCCTGGCACTGAGGACGTTTGATGGGCCTGCCGGCTGTCCTTCAGTACACAGTTGACGGTGGCGCTGTACTGTCCGCCGAGCACGGAGGCCCGATCGGGCAACCGAGCGAATTCATCCAATCACCGGCGAACCGCTTTCGCGGGGAGCCACAGAAACGGAGGACCATCAACATGGTCGACTTCCTGCTTCGCTGCGACGACTTCCTGCTTCGCCGCGACGAGGATGGCCAGGGCTTGGCTGAGTACGCGCTGATCCTGGCGCTCATCGCCATCATCGCCATCGCCGCGCTCATCTTCCTCGGCGGCCAGATCTCCGGCATCCTCTCGACGATCGGAAAGCAGATCTAGAGACGCAGCTCTTTCGAGAGCACACTGGCGGCCCGTCCCCAGCAGGGGGCGGGCCGCCTTCTTGTGTCTGGCGCATGCGCAGCTCCCCATGCGCCGTGTCCGCGCGACGGCATCGAGCACCTATCATCAGGGCGATGCCAGCCGCGCCTCGGGAGCCACGCCAACCAGCCGCAGGACTGCCCGACGGTTGGCAGACCGGGCCCCCCGACTACGTAGGTGTGGGGACAGCACGTTCGGGCACGACCTGGTGGGACAGCCTACTGCTCGCGCACCCGGGGGTCAGCCGGCCCGCGACCACGCCCAAGGAAGTGCACTTCTTCGACCGCCGCTGGGAGCACGGCCTGGTCGAGGGCGATATTGCCCGCTACCACGCCCTGTTCGCTCGGCCAGCCGGTCACCGCTGCGGCGAATGGACGCCCGGCTACATGCTCGACGCCTGGACGCCGGCACTGCTGCGGCAGGCCGCCCCGGACGCTCGCCTGCTGGTGTTGCTGCGCGACCCCGTGGAACGCTTCCGTTCCGGCCGCACGCTCGCGGAGAGTCGTTTCACGGTCGGCGCCACCGCACGGGCGGCGGCAAACGCCGCCTTCAATCGCGGCGTCTATGCCGACCAGCTGCTGCGACTCTGGGCCGTCTTTCCACACGAACAGGTGCTGGTGCTCCAGTACGAGCGGTGCGTAGCTGAGCCGCGGGCACAGCTCGAACGCACCTATCGCTTCATCGGCCTGGCACCGGAAGTCCCACCAGAGTTGGAACTCGATGTGCGCGTCAACGGATCACGCGGTCCCAAGGTGACCCTGAGCGAGTGGCAGGAAGGACAGCTGGTACGCTGCTACGCGCCCGAGAACGAACGCCTGGCGGCGCTGCTACCCGATCTGGACCTTACGCTGTGGAAGTCACCCCGGTGACGCTCAAGGCACGAGCGCGAAGGCTGGCCGTGCGTGGCTCGCGGGCCTGGTATCGCTGGCGTGGTCCACGACAGCCGGGGCCACCGGAGCCACCCCCCTGTCCCGATGGCTGGCGCACGGGTCCGCCTCACTACGTCGGTGTCGGCGCCCAGAAGGCTGGGACCTCGTGGTGGAACCGGCTCATCGAGACCCATCCGCACGTGGTCAGCCCGCCCGGCCAGCCCAAGGAGCTGCACTTCTTCGACCGCTCCTGGGAAGAGCCGTTCGGTACCGCCGACATCGAGTCCTACCAGCGCTACTTCCCGGTGCCCCAGGGGTCCGTCGCGGGCGAATGGACGCCTGGCTACCTCATCGACTTCTGGACGCCCGAACTCATCGCTCGCGCCGCGCCCGAGGCGCACATCCTGGTGTTGCTGCGAGATCCCCTGGAGCGGTTCCGTTCAGGGCTCACCCATCAGCTTGCGACGTCGAGCGCGCCCCTGACCGATCGCGACATCCAGGGTGCCTTCCAACGCGGCCTCTATGCGCCGCAGCTGCGGCGTGTGCTGGCGGCGTTCCCGGCCGAGCGCGTATGGATCGGTCAGTACGAGGCCTGCCGCGCCGACCCGGCCCGGCAGCTGGCGCGGACGTTTGCGTTCCTGGGGCTGCCGCCACATGAGCTCGATCCCGACGCGATCGGTAGCGAGGTCAACCCCACCACACGCGAGAAGTTCCAGCCCTCGCCCTCCCTGCGGGCGTCGCTGCTAGCCGGGTACGCACCCGACCTGGCGCAGCTGACCGAGCTCGTTCCCGGCCTCGATCTCTCGTCGTGGCCGAGCGCCCGGGAGGTCGGGCTGGCCTGAGCCGCCGCAGCTACCCCGGATCGATCGTGGCTACCAGTCGAGCCAACCGGCCGACACCTGCTTGATCTCGCGCAACAGCCGCTTCCCCTCACCAGTGGCGGGATCCAGCAGATTGGGCTGAGTGGTGTCGTGGATGATATAGGGACGCAGCCGCATCTCGATGAGCTGGTCGCCATGGAAGGTGGCCTCCAGCAGCGCTGATTCCATGGTGTTGGTGGACCAGTTCTGGTCGAAGATGAAGTTGCCCAGCGAATACATCACGGGCGTGCCGTCGATGTCCTCGATGGCGCCCGCCACGTGGCTGTGCGCACCTAGGACGAGATCGGCGCCAGCCTTGGCCCAGCGCGCGGCGTGCTTGCGCATCGAGGGCAGCGGCTGCCGGGAGTACTCCACGCCCCAGTGCGGGAAGACGATGACGACATCGGCCGACTTGGCTGCCTGCTTGATGTCCGGCACCAGGTAGCGGTCGAGACAGGGCGTGGCGCCGCTCTCATCGGTATCGGCCCAGTAGATCTTGACGATGTCAAGGCAGGGGATGATGGCCACCTTCGTGTCACGGGCGTGGAGGTAGCTGATGCTGCGGGCCTGCTCCAGGTCGGCCCCGGCACCACCGAAGGCGAGACCGTTGCTTCGCAGGATGCGGCGCGTGTCCTTGATGCCGTCAGCGCCGTAATCCTTGATGTGGTTGTTGGCCAACGAGACGAAATCGAGGCCGGCGCGGGTGAAGATCTTCGTCAGCTCGGGCTGGCCGCTGAAGCGCAGGCCGCTGGTGTGGTGGACGGCGGCATCGGTGACGGGCTGCTCATGGTTGGCGATGGCTAGCTCGGCGCTCTTGAACAGCTTCCGCACCAGGCCCTTATTCCCGGTCGTCTGGTAGCGCGGCACGACATTGTCGTGGTACACCGGGTCACAGCAGCCATGGCCCGTCACGCGGGCCGTGCCACCATCGAAGGGGTAGTCCACGCCCTTGCCCTTGCGTACGACCTTGTCGTACACGCCGCGGTCGGTGAAGGCGTCACCGCCCGCCACCAGCACCCAGGTCTTCGCCTGGTCCCAAGATCCATCGGCAGTGGTCTTCAGCGTCAGGTTCAGCGGCCAGTCGGCGATATCCCGAATGCGCTCGTTACCCACCAGCGAGACGCCGTCGATCCCGAGGGTGCGCATGGCGGGAGTCACATGGGTCGCCGGAAGCAGCCCCAGGCCGACCTTGGCGACCGTGGCCGCGATGGCCTGGGCGTCTCCACGGCGGACCTTGGCATGGAGCTCGACCCCGAGCGATTCGGCCAGCGCGTCGGCGATGTCGTCCTCGACGATGACACGCTTGAAGCCCTTGGCGACCCCGCGCTCCAGGGCCTGCCTGATGTCACGAGACTTGACGACATCACGCGTCGACCAGAAGCCTGTCACGGGCACGATGGGCATGACCGTGGCGGTGGTGGCGCCAGGCTCGTCTGCAGGCGCAGGCTCGTCTGAAGGAGACACCGCGGGCAGGGAGGGTGTGGGCGAGGGACTGACGTCGACCGAGGCTTCCGCTTGCGCTCGCTGGTCGGTCTCAGCGAGTGCCAGTCGGATGGGACCCACGGCGGCAGCAGCAGGGATGGCTGGCAACGACGGTGGCGCGGGCTCGGTCGGCTTCTCCCCCTGCGCGTCGAACACGGCCAAGGCAAAGCCGAACAGGCCGAACAGGAAGATCGCGACGAGGCCGATGACCAGGATCTTCGACCCCAACTCGGCGCGGCGTGGATCGGTCAGTGCGTTGCTCATAGGGGCTTCGTCGTCATCGAGATGAGGGACTGGCGGACCCGACCGGATTCGAACCGGCGATCTCCAGCGTGACAGGCTGGCATGTTAGGCCGCTACACCACGGGTCCTGCGGATAGCGAACTCTAGCAAATGCCGAGCGAACACGCCGCACAGGATGCCTCGCTATGCTGCCTCACCATGTCCGACTTCATCGACCTCCGCTCCGACACCGTCACCAAGCCCACCCCGGCGATGCGCCGTGCGATGGCAGAGGCAGAGGTCGGCGACGACGTCTTCCGTGACGACCCCACGGTCATCGCGCTCGAGGAGCGTGCCGCGGAACTCACCGGCAAGGCCGCCGGTCTCTTCGTCGCCAGCGGCACCATGGGCAATCTCGTGGCGCACATGGCGCATGTCCCGCGCGGTGGAGAGATCATAGCCACCGCCGGCGCCCACGTGGTCGAGCACGAGGCCGGCGGGCACGCGGTCATCACCGGCGCCACCGTCCGGCAGATCCCGGCCGCGGCGGATGGGACCATGGACCTGGACGCCATCCGCTCAGCACGGAGCGACCCGCACGACCTGCACCAGTCGCCGACCGCGCTGGTGATGTTGGAGAACACGCATTCGCCCTCGATGGGACAGCCCCTCACACCGACCTACGTTTCAGAGGCGGCCGCGGTGGCGCACGAGATGGGCGTTCCGTTGCACCTCGACGGCGCTCGATTGTGGAACGCGGTGATCGCGCTCGGAACCACCGCAACGACGATGCTAGCCGATGTCGACAGCGCCACGTTCTGCCTCTCCAAGGGCCTCGCCTGCCCTATCGGATCGATCGTGGTCGGTGAAGAGGACTTCATCGGCCGCGCCCGGCGTGCCCGCAAGCTGGTGGGTGGCGGCATGCGCCAGGTCGGGGTGCTCGCCGCTCCCGGCCTGGTGGCGCTGAGCGACGGCCCCGACGGCATGATCGCGCGCCTCGCCGACGACCATGTCAACGCCCGAGTGCTGGCCGAAGGACTGGCCGGGATGGACGGCGTCGTCGACCTGGACCCGGCACGGGTCACCACCAACTACATCGTCTTCGGCATCCGGCCGCGGCCCGGCCAGGATCGACTCGCGGCGCGGGCCGCATTCATGGCGGAGACGCGGGCGCGTGGCGTGGGCTACATCGAATATGGCGGAGGACGCGTGCGGGCACTGACCCACTACGGCATCGAGCGGAGGGACGTCGAGCAGGCCCTGGCCGCCACACAGGCAGCACTCGTTGACACCGCCATGGGGACGACGTGAAACCGGAGACCGCGGCCGACGCACGATTGGACGCCCTTGTCGCGGCACGCTTCGACGCGCTTATGGAGGCGCACCCCGCATGGGCCACCGCCCTTGGCGTGCACGCCCACGATGGACGCCTCGCTGATCTGAGCCGTGCTGCCAAGGAAGCAGACATGGCGGCCGAACGGCGCTTCATCGACGACCTTGCGGCCGTCGACCCCGGTCTACTCAGCGAGACGGTTCGTTTCGAGCGGGAACTGGCCTTACACGGCGCCCGTTTGCGCCTCTTCGATGCGGAAGTCGTGCGTGGCTGGGAGCGCAGCACGTCCGCCACCGATGAGATCGGCACAGCCCTGTTCTTGCTGGCGGCGCGCGACTTCGCCCCCCTCAAGGAACGCCTTCTGCCACTCACCGAGCGCGTCGAGGGCATCCCCGAAGCACTGCTGCAGGTGCGTGACCGACTGGGCGACCAGCCCGTCCGGCTGTGGCTGGAGCTGGAGGAGGTGGCTGCGGCCGAGCTGCCCTTGCTGGTGCACGAGATCGTCAGCGGCGCCGGTGACGTGTGGCCGGGAGGCAGTCCTCAACTGCGTCGGCTGCATTCCGCCGCCCGCGCCGCCCGCGCAGCTCTCTTCGACTACACCGCCTGGATCGAGACCCAGCTCGATCGCGCCGGCGACCGCATCGCACTGGGCGAGGCTGAGCTGGACGAGCTCATCCGGTTGCGCGCGTTCGATGGCCTGTCGGTCGACGACATCCTGGCCATCGGCGAAGAACAGCTCGCGGCCATGCACCAGCTGCGCGTGGACGCCGGGCGACTGATCGACCCCGCCCTGAGCGAAGCCCAGATCGTGGAGCGCGTGAAAGCCGATGGGCCGGCCGACTTCGAGGCAGCATTGGAGGGGTATCGCGACGCCATGGTGCGCGCCCGCCGCTTCATCGCCGAGCACGACCTGGCCACGCTTCCGGCCGATGACCTCATCGAGGTGATGGCCACACCCAAGCACATGCGCAGCACCATCCCGCTGGCGGCGTATTTTGAGCCGGCCGCCTTCGACCGACCCATCCGCGGCGTCTACATCGTGACCCCCTCGGTGGATGGTGATCCCGGTGCCATGCTCGAGCACAACTGGTCGTCCATCGTCAACACCAGCGTCCACGAGGCCTACCCAGGTCATCACTTGCAGCTGTCGGCGGCGTTGTCGAGCCCGACGCCGGCGCGCCTCCTGGTCGATGCGCCCGAATTCGTCGAAGGCTGGGGCATGTACTGCGAGCAGATGATGCTGGAACAGGGCTTCGATGACACGCCGCAGCGACGTGTCATCGTGGCCACCGATGCCATCTGGCGGGCGGTCCGCATCATCCTTGACATCCGCCTCCATCGTGGCGAGATCGGCGTGGACGAAGCCATCGACTTCCTGGTCGAGCACACAGGTTTCGAGCGTCCGGTGGCGAGGGCGGAGGTGCAGCGCTACACGCAGACGCCCGGCTACAACCTCTCGTACCTGCTGGGTAAGGTGCTGCTGCTTCGCCTGCGCGCCGATGAGGAGGCGCGCCTGGGGACGGCGTTCTCGCTCAAGGACTTCCACGACGCACTGCTGTACTCGGGCAGCTTGCCCATCACGTTCGGGCGACGCCTGCTGGCGGGCGAGGGCGGCGGACCCACGTGGCCGGAGGTCGGCGGACCTCACTGATGCAGGTCATCCCCAGCCTGGACCTGAAGAACGGCCGCTCCCGATTGGTGTGGTGGCCCGGCGCATCGAGTGGGGTGGGCACGCCCACCGACCGACCGGCGGACATCGCCGTGGCGCTGACGGCACAGGGCGCCCCGGTCATCCACCTGGTCGATCTCGATGGCTCGGCCGCGGGGCGGCCGGCCAACCTCGATGCCATCGGGGCCGTCGCCCGCGCCGTCGCCAAGCCACTGCAGTTGGCCGGAGGTGTGGACGGTCCCGAGCAGGTAGAGATCGCCTTTGCCGCGGGTGCCACCCGCGTGGTCATTCCCCTGTGGGCCGTAGCCGAGGATCAGGTGCGGCTGGCTGACTGCCTTGCCATCGCCGGCGACTGGCTGGCGGTGGGCATGGATGCCCGACCCGAAAGCATGCACGGCTACCCCTGGCGGGGTCGAGCCGAGCCGACGCTGGAGGCGTTGGTCATGGAGCTCCAGGCCGCGGGTGTTGGCCGATTCGTCTTCTCACATGGGTCCGCTGGTGGGCTCACCGCGATCGTGGACCTGGCCGGCGCGCTCGACGCGGAGGTACTGGTGGCCGGCGGCGTCAGCACCCTCGATGGCGTGCGTGAACTGCATGATGCCGGGGTGGCAGGGGTCATCCTGGGTGAGGCCTTGTTCACTGGTTCCATCGACCTGGCCGAGGCCATCCGGCTGGTCACCTGACCACACATCTCCGCCACAGATGCACGGCAAACATGGAATGTTATGGAACCTTCACCTATGCAAGGTGAATAAACGCTTGAGTTTCTCCCCTCCGGGGGGCTAGTATACGCCTCGTGCTGCTCGACAGCACTACTGACCTAGACGCAAGGTCATGGGTAGGTTGGGTTAGGGTAGCCGGTGAAGCCGGCGTCATAGATGCCCTGGCGCCGTGGCAGAAAGATCGGGAGCTTGCTCCTGATCAAGCCGGGACAGTTAAAGCGACCCCGTCTCTGACGGGGTCGCCTCGATTCCGGGGACAGTTCGGTCGGGCGCGGGTCTCGGGGGCAGCGGCCAGGCAGGATCAGACCATGCGCTCGGGACGGACCAGCTCGTCGAACTCCTCTTCGGAGACATACCCAAGCGCCAGCGCCGCCGCCTTCAACGTGGTCCCCTCCTTGTGGGCCTTCTTGGCCACCTCGGCCGAGCGGTCGTAGCCGATCCGGGGATTCAACGCCGTCACCAGCATCAAGGATTGCGCCACCAGCTCCGCGATGCGCTCGCGGTTGGCCGTGACGCCGGCCACGGCGAACTGGCGGAAGGTATCACAGGCGTCGGCCATCAGGCGGGCCGAGCGGATGAGGTTGGCGGCCATGACCGGCTTGTAGACGTTGAGTTCGAAGTTGCCCTGCGAACCCGCGAACTTGACCGCGGCATCGTTGCCGTAGACCTGCGCCGCCACCATGGTCATGGCCTCAGCCTGGGTGGGG
The DNA here is from genome assembly GCA_038251965.1 of Candidatus Limnocylindrales bacterium. Lineage (GTDB taxonomy): Bacteria > Chloroflexota > Limnocylindria > Limnocylindrales > CSP1-4 > JAFMJV01. Next base: position 39,256 of record JBBSAV010000002.1, on the reverse strand, counting down.
TTCACCTTGCCCGGCATGATCGAGGAGCCCGGCTCGTTCTCCGGCAGTGACAGCTCACCCAAGCCGGAACGGGGTCCACTGCCCAGCCAGCGCAGGTCATTGGCGATCTTGGTAAGGCTGGCCGCGAGGGTGGCCAGGGCGCCGCTGGCGAAGACGACCGCATCGTGGGCCGCGAGGGCGGCGAACTTGTTGGGCGCGCTCACGAAGGGCAACCCGGACAGCTCGGCGATGCGGGCGGCGACAGCCTCATCGAAACCAGCTGGGGCATTGAGTCCGGTGCCCACCGCGGTGCCGCCGATGGCCAGCTCGTAGAGGCCCGGCAGGGTCGCCTCGATGCGTCCGATGTCAGCATCGAGCTGGGCGACGTAACCGCTGAACTCCTGACCTAGCGTGAGTGGTACCGCGTCCTGGAGGTGCGTGCGGCCGATCTTGACGATGTCGGCGAAGTCGGCGGCGCGGGCCGAGAGCTCGTCGCGGAGCCGCGCGACCGACGGCAACAGGGCTCGCACGATGACCGTGATGGCAGCGATGTGCATGGCCGTAGGAAAGGTGTCGTTGGACGATTGCGACTTGTTGACGTGGTCGTTGGGATGGACCGGGTCCTTGCTGCCCATGACGCCGCCGGCCAGCTCGATGGCGCGATTGGCGATGACCTCGTTGGCGTTCATGTTCGATTGCGTGCCCGAGCCGGTCTGCCAGATGTACAGCGGGAAGTGGTCGTCGAGCTCACCAACCGCGACTTCCTGCGCCGCCTGCACGACCAGCGGGCCGATGCCCTCGGGCAGTCGTCCGGCTTCATCGTTGACTTGCGCACAGGCTTGCTTCAGGAGGCCCATGGCATGCACGATGTCGCGGGGCATGCGCTCGGCGTCGGGGTCACCGATGGCGAAGTGGTGGAGGGATCGCTGCGTCTGGGCGCCCCAATAGCGATCGGCAGGGACCTCCACGGCACCCATCGAATCGGTCTCGGTGCGGGTGGGTCCGGGGTTCGGCTCGGTCATGGCTCGCTACGGTACAGCCGGAGGGCGTTCTTGACGGCTATGACTCCGCTGAGTCGCCGGTCCGAAACGGGGAAGCACTCGGCCACCTCCGACATCGGCACGACCGCGGGTCGATCGACCCGGTAGGTCCCGCCTTCGACGACCACCTCCGCGGTCCCGGCTGCCAGCACGTTTATGAGCCACTGCGTGCGGTCGCCGTACACGAGGGCGATGACGAAGCCGTCATCGGTCGGCTCGATGCCCAGCGGCGTCTCGTAGGCCGTGCCGGAGGTGCGCCCCGTGTGGCGCAGGATGCCGGCATAGGCACCCGGCTGTCCGGCGGTCCGGAGTTGCCGCGGGTTCAGGAAGCGAAAGCTGATGCGGCGCACCGTATCGATGACCGGCGGCCACTTGGCGCGCATGCCGCCGATGAACAGCGCGCCGAGGGCAGCAACGCCGACGAGGATCGTGCCCACGATGGAGACGAGAATAGTCATGGTCCGACGATACGCCTCTCCAAGTCGCGAGGAGGAGCCCGGTCTCGGTGCGCCGGTCCGTTGGGCGCCAGCATGTCGCAACAGAACGGAAGTCAAGTCGCTACCGAGCTACAGTGGGGCGGTGGTAGGTACCGAGCGGCAGACGATTGATCCGGTCGAGGTTCCGACCTCCACGCCGCCCCTGACCACGGTCGGACTATTCGCCGGCATCGGTGGCATCGAGTTGGGTCTTCATGCCTCCGGTCATCGCACCGTGATGCTCAACGAGATCTGGCCCCCGGCACAGACGGTACTGAGGGAACGCTTTCCCGACATCGTTATCACCTCCGATGTCCGCGAGTTGCAAGCGCTGCCCGACGCAGACCTCGTTGCAGCCGGGTTCCCGTGCACCGATCTGAGTCAGGCAGGACGAACAAGGGGCATCGGCGGTCCCCAGTCCGGCCTCGTCGAGAACCTGTTCCGACTCATCGACCACGACTCGGAGCATCCGAAGTGGGTGCTGATCGAGAATGTCCCGTTCTTGCTCCAGCTGGAGCGGGGCGATGGGATGCGCTACCTAGTGGACCGCTTGGAGGACCTCAGGTTCCGTTGGGCGTATCGGGTGGTGGACGTACGAGCCTTCGGCCTGCCTCAACGCCGGCGGCGGGTCCTGATGCTTGCCTCGCGAACTGAAGACCCTCGTCCGGTCCTATTCGGCGAGGATGCTGGCATTCCCAACGACCCAACCGATCCGAAGGCATTCGGCTTCTTCTGGACCGAGGGCCTCAGAGGACTCGGCTGGGCCGTCGAGGCACTCCCGACGCTGAAAGGTGGCTCCACCATCGGGATCCCATCCCCGCCTGCGATCTGGTTTCGCGATAGCGGAGACTTCGTGACGCCCGACCTCAGAGACGCCGAGCGCCTCCAGGGCTTCGATGTCGACTGGACCGAGCCCGTACACCGATACCACAAGCGAGCCGTGGGTATTCGATGGAAGCTCGTCGGCAACGCGGTAGCCGTTCCGATGGCACGTTGGCTCGGTGCGCAGCTGGTGAGCCCGAAGACGTACGGCGGCCCGTTCGTCGAGCAATCGACGGATGCCAAATGGCCGACGGCAGCTTGGGGTGAGGCGGGTAGACGATTTGGGGTCCCGGTATCCGAATGGCCGACTCATGCTCGGTATCAACCGCTGTCGGCCTTCCTCCAGTACCCTACGAAGCCGTTGTCCCTACGGGCCATCAGCGGCTTCAGGTCCAGGACGGACCGCAGCGGTCTACGGTTTCCTGCTGGGTTTCTTGAGGCTGTGCGATCGTACGAGCGCCGCATGGCATCGGCCGGAGAGAGGGCGGCATGAGCCCTTCCAGATCTATCTACGGTCCGCGAATCATCGAGCGCAACTTCACCGTACGGAAGTTCGGCAGCAGCGGCTACAGAGGCCAATATCACTCCCGCAGTGATCGCCACTCCAAAGTCGCTTCCTGGGCAGTCCTGTTTGACCTCGCTCTTGAGTCGGCACTCCTCCGAGCCCACGCCACGCAGGAGAAGATCGTCTTCGGTGTGAACCACACCATGGTCGACTACAACACCGATCGCAAGAAGGACCTCGACCTCGTAGTCGCCACTCCCGGTTCCAACGGCAAGAAGCAGTGGCGGACGCTTGCCCAGCTGGTCGATGAGTTCGACATCGTGCTGGATGACGAAGAGCGAGCACGACTCGGAGAGCTTCCGCCCATCATGGAAGGCCCGGTTGGTGCCGTCCACATGGCGGTCGAGGCGAAGGCCGTCATGACCGCTCACATCAAGGCGCTTCCACGGCTGTACGACGAGCTCAACTCCAGCCAGCTGACGGTGCATGGTGCGGCAGAGCAGGCAATCGCGGTCGGCGTGGTCGAGGTCAACCTAGCCGAACGGTTCCTGGCATACCAGGCCAACGAGCTAGGGATGAACAGCGAGATCCTCAAGTACAACGTCCACCGGCAGCCCGACGATGCTACCCGGACGATCCAGAAGCTGATGGAGCTTCCTCGTCGAACAGAAGTCGGCGGTGACCATGGGTTCGACGCCTTGGGTCTCGTCTGTTTCAAACTAGCCAACGACGGAAGCCCTGCCGAGCTGGTCACGGACGCACCGGCTCCTGCGCCCACATCCATGTATCACTACGGTCAGATGATCCGGCGCATCGCGTCCCAGTACAGCTTCCGGTTCCAGCAGGTCTGAGGGCCGTATCCGCGCATCCGCTGGCACCGGGCTGAAGCTCCTGCAGCGCTCGTGCGATGGGCCACGGCTGCCAAGAGCCGCCCCTGTGGTCTAATGGTCGCTTGAGCGCCCGTAGCTCAGTGGATAGAGCGTCTGCCTCCGGAGCAGAAGGCCGTGGGTTCGAGTCCCGCCGGGCGCGCCATCATTCGGTGGGAGGGCGTTCACGGAAGACGCTGCACTCGTCGCCCGAGCCATCGCGAAGCTCGAATCCATCGGCAGTCCAGCGGATGTAGGCGCACCTCCACAGGCCGAAGAACTGGGTCGCATAGCGTCCTTCGAACTGCTCACTGGCCCCGACGCGACCGAGGTACGACGGGCGCACCGAGACTGACGCCAAGGTCTCGTCGAAGCCCTCGGTCGACGCAAGCCTTGCCTCCATGTTGCTGGCCGTGGAGCCGGCGAAGGCTTCTGTGAGTTCCTGTCTCAAGGAATCCAGCCTGGCGTCGGCACCGAGCGAGAGTCCGAGCCACCCCAGGGTGACGATGGTGATCGCACCCACGATGAAGGCGACCTCGGCTCGGCGCGAGGTCGTCGGGTCAGGCTGATGCGCGATGCGAGCTGGGCGCACCCGCAGAGCCGCGATACCCAATCCGACTCCGATGGCGGCCCCGACCGAGTTGGCGACAAGGTCGGCCGGATCGGGCGAACCGAGCCGGGCCAGATCCTGGATGACCTCGATCGACAGTGCCAAGCCGGCCATGGCGACGAGCACTCGTCCCGGGCGACGGGAGGCCAAGGTGACCAGGAGCCCGGCCGGGATGAAGAGGGCCACGTTGAGCAGCCACGCCGAGTCGATGCGAGCCGCACGAGACCACAGCCGTGGATCGGTCAACCAGCCGAAGGGGACGCAGCCAGCACAGGAAGTGGGACCAGCATCCGAGAGCTGTGCCAACAGGTCTCGTTCCCGAAGGGTGGCGGCGAGGATCCCGGCGATGGATACGAGCGCCAGCCACGCCAGCAGGCGGCTGCTGCCGATTCGCCGAGCGACGGGCCCCGCCAGCACGGCCGCGACGAACAGTAGGGGCACGAAGACCAGGAGGACACCCGCGTCGACGAGGTCAGTGACCAGTCGGCTCGCATGCTCGGCATCCACGACGTCAGGATGCCACGCGTCTCGTGAGTCGGCCGCAGGTCCGACCAACGGCCACGACCGATGGGCTACCGTGGCGCGATGCAGCCATTCGCTCTCATCCCGGCCGCGTATGTCGCCCTCCTGCGTGGCAGCGAAGTCCTGCTCCAGCACCGGGTGGGCACCGGGTACATGGACGGCTACTGGGCATGCAGCGCCGCCGGGCACGTGGAGCGCGGCGAGTCCGTGTACGCAGCAGCAGTGAGGGAAGCGCGCGAAGAGCTTGGCGTCGTCATCGACGAGGCCGACCTGGAGCCGATCTGCACCATCCACCGTCGGCAGACCGCGAGCGATCGTGGCCAGCGGGTCGACTTCTTCTTCGCGGTCTCCACCTGGAAGGGGGAACCATCGGTCAAGGAGCCGGAGCTGAACGGCGGCCTACGATGGGCCCAGCTGTCGGCGCCGCCGGAACCCCTGGTTCCGGTCGACTCGATCGTGCTTGAGATGCTGCGCACTGGCGAGCGCAGGGCCATCGTCCACTGGGGCTTCTGACCGAGGCTCGCTGCGCCAAGGCGCCATCGCATCGAGGTGCGCTCGGACGCTCCCGCCGTACGTTCCTCCCAACGTCCGTCACATCCGCGTTTGCGTGCCACGCACGTAACCGACCGGTGCACGGAGCACCGGGTCGAGGATGTGCCTGTCAGTCCCGAACTCTGCCCGGCGCGTCGATGGTGTGCATGTCAGTCAACAGAGCGACGATCAACACGGACTGTGGGTCAGTTACTTGAGTGGGAGGCAACTTCTGCCCTGACTGGGATGTGATCCCTCCGCGGGGTGCCTGCCGGGCTGAAGGTCACGCCAAACGGGGCCCGCTGGAACGTCCTCGCTTTGGTGACGCGATCTAGGCTGGCGACATGAAACGCATAGCCCTGCACTTGCCATTGCTGATGGTCATCGTGGCGGCCATGGTCATCGGCATCCTGGCCGGTCTGGCTCGCCTGGGGATCGAGATGCCGGCCCTGGTGACCGAGCGCGTCATGCTGCACGGACCGATCCTGGCGGCCGGCGTCTTCGGCACGCTCATCGCTCTCGAGCGCGCGGTGGCGATGCGCACGGTCCTGGGCCGCGACTGGACCTGGGCCGACATCTCGCCGGTGCTGGGCGGAGCCGGCACCATCGTGCTGCTGATCCAGGGCGCCACCGCACCCGCGGTCGGCCTCCTGGCCGCTGGTGCGGCCGTCTTGGTGGCCATCAACCTGGAGATGCTGCGTCGCCATCCCACGCTGGACGTGCTGGTGATGACCATCGGTGCCGGCTTCCTGCTGCTGGCCGATGCGGCGTGGCTGGGAGGGCGCGCCATCGCCTTCCTGAGCCCCTGGTGGATGGCCTTCCTGGTGCTCACCATCACCGGCGAGCGCCTGGAGCTGGCCAAGCTGCGCGTGCACGGCCGCGCGGCCCATGCCTCATTCGCGGCCGCGGCTGCGATCTACATCGCGGCGCTGCTCTATATGGTCATCGATGTCGCGCCCGGAGTGCGCCTGTCGGGCGTCGGCATGCTGGCGTTGGCGATCTGGCTGTGGCACTACGACCTTGCCCGGGTGACCATCCGGCGGCCGGGACTGCCGCGCTTCGTGGCGGCCTGCCTGCTGGCGGGCTACGTCTGGCTGGGCTTCGCGGGTGTCGTGGCCCTCGCCAACGAACAGATCTGGGGTGGCTTCAGCTATGACGCCTACCTCCATGCGGTACTGCTCGGCTTCGTCTTCTCGATGGTCTTCGGCCACTCCCCCATCATCTTCCCGGCCATCCTGGGGCGCCCCATCGCCTACCAGCCGGTTGCCTGGCTGCCGCTCGTGTTGTTGCATGTCTCGGTGGCCGCCCGCATCATCGGCGACATCACGCTCGACCAGGGACTTCGTCAGGCCGCCGGGATCCTGACGGGTGTATCGATCGCGCTCTACGCCGTGGTCGTGGTCGTCGGACTGCTGCGAGGGAGGAGCACCCGGCACATCTGAGCCAGAGGGCTCGGCGGGCGTGCTATTGTACTATCCGTATGAAGCGAACATTCGGAACGTACTGAAGTGTCAGACACGCGGAGCTCGGCGACCGACATGGTCGTGGAGCAGATGGGTACGTGGTTCGCGTCACTTGGTGTGCCACGTGCCGCCGGCCAGATGTTCGGCTACCTACTCGTCTGCGAGCCGGCGGAGCAGTCGGCCGGCGAGATCATCGCCAACGCCGGCCTCAGTCCGGCCTCGGTCAGTGCCAGTGCCCGGTTGCTGGTACAAATGGATGCCGTCGAAAAGCGACACCGCGTGGGCGACCGCAAGACCTACTACCGTCTGCGCTCGGACTTCTGGATCGCCATGGCAGAGGCCAAGCTGAAGGGCTTCGGCCAGCTGGCTTCCATGGGCAGGCAGATCATCCTGGTCGGAGGGCTTCCACGCACCGACGGGCTCGACGAGATGATCACCTTCGCCGACTTCTGGCTGCAGGAGCTGCCCAACCTTGCAGCTCGCTGGGAGCGGTACAAGGACGCGAAACGAGAGGAAGCATGACCACCATCGAAGGCGCGCCGCCCATCAAGACCGAGGGGCTGACCAAGCACTACAAGGATGTCAAGGCCCTGGTCGATCTGGACCTGGAAGTGCAGCGCGGGGAGGTCTTCGGCTTCCTGGGACCCAACGGCGCCGGCAAGACGACGACCATCCGCAGCCTGCTGCACTTCATCTTCCCGACCGCGGGAAAGGCGACGGTCCTGGGGCTCGACGTGGCCACCCACGCGGTGGAGGTGCGCAGCCGCATCGCCTACATGCCCTCGGAATACTCGCTCTACCCCAAGCTCACCGGCGCCGAGAACATCACCTACTTGGCCAACCTGCGAAAAGGCGTCGATCAGGGATACGTGGCCTCGCTGGCCGAGCGGCTGGAAGTGGACCTGACCCGCAAGGTCAGCGATCTCTCCACCGGCAACAAGCAGAAGGTCGGCCTCATCCAGGCCTTCATGAACAAGGCGGAGCTGGTCATCCTCGATGAGCCCAGCACCGGCCTTGACCCGCTCATGCAGCAGGAGCTGCAGGCCATGATCCGAGAGGTCCGAGCCGACGGGCGCACGGTCTTCCTCTCCAGCCACAGTCTGGCTGAGGTGGAGCGCGTGGCCGACCGCGTCGGCATCCTGCGCAACGGCCGCCTGGTGGTGGTCGAGCGGGTCGATGCACTCAAGCGCAAGGCCATCCGGCGCATCGACCTCGAGTTCGGGGCGCCGGTCGAGGCGGCCGACTTCGAGGCGATCGAGGGCGTCCACTCGGCTGAGACTCGCGGCCATACCGTGGTCGTGTCCTTCGAAGGCTCGGTCAACGAGCTGCTGCGCCGCGCGCTCGATCATGACGTGGTCAACATCAACACCCGCGAAGCCGACCTTGAGCAGATCTTCCTGACCTACTACCACGGAAACGGCGACGATGCTGCGTAACCGGCTGCTGGGGAGCGTCTTCGCCAAGACGGTCCGAGACTGGCTGTTGTGGACCGTCATCGCGGTCATCGCGATGTGGCTCATCGCCGCCATGTACATCGCCATCATGGCTTCGTCGGGTGATGCCTACATGAACATGATGGCCGACTTCCCCGAGGCTATCGCCAACATCTACGGTAGCAACAACGGCACGGCTGAAGGGCTGGCCATGAGCGGCATCTACAACCTCATCGGACCGCTCGTGCTGTTGACCTATGCCATCGGCCTGGGTGCCAGTGCCGCGGTCGGCGAGGAAGAGGCGCGCAGCCTGCCCATCCTGCTCTCGAGCCCCCTGCGCCGACGCTCCATCCTGCTGGCCAAGGCCGCGGTCGCGGGCATCGGCGTGCTGACCATCGTCGTCCTGACCTGGGTGGGCGTGGTCGGCACGGCAGCGCTCGTTGGCATGGACCTCTCCGACCAGGACGTGCTCGGCGCAAGCGTCCAGTTGCTGGGCATGGTGTTGCTGTTCGGCGCCCTGGCGCTGGGTGTCAGCGCCTGGCGAGGCTCATCCGCGTTGGGGGTGGGGGTCGCGGCAGCCCTCGCCGTGCTGTCGTACTTCGTGACCACGTTGCTGCCGGTGATCAAGGAGCTGGCCGATGTCGCCAAACTGACGCCCTGGTACCTGTTCAGCGGTGCCGATGCACTGAGCAACGGGATCGACGTGGTGCTGCTGGCTATCGCTATCGTCCTGGCAGCCGGGCTGTTCGGGCTGGGCCTCTACACGCTCGAGCGTCGAGACCTGAAGGGCTAGCACGATGACCACCACTTCCCTCCCGGGCGTGCGCCGCTACCAGCGGCTCGCCCTCTCGAACAGCCTCACCAAGGCCGTCAGCGACCGGTTACTGCTGACCCTCATCGTCGGCATCGGCGTCGGCGCCATGGTCATGCTGATGGGCCCCATGTACCTCGCCCTCGAGGACATCCTCACCGAGATGCTGTCGCAGTTCCCGGAATCGATCATGGCCATGGCCGGCGGTGCCGACATGGCGACCGCGTCGGGCTATCTGACCGGTGAGATGTACTCCATCGTGGTGCCGTTCACGGTGATGTTCGTGGCGGCCTCATCGGCCGCGCGGGCGTTTGGTGGCGAGATGGAGAACGAGACCATCGGCTTGGTACTGTCCACGCCGACGCGGCGCACGCGCCTGGCCATCGACAAGATCCTCGCCATGATCATCCATGTCACGGTGGCATGCGGGCTGATCGGCCTGCTGGTCTGGGTCGGGGTCGCGGTCAGCGGCATCGACATCAGCGCCGTCAACGTCGTCGCCATCAGCCTGATGCTGACGCTGCTCTCGGTGTTCGTGGGGGGCATCTCGATGGTCGTCTCCATCGTCACCGGCCGCGGCGTGCTGGCGATCCTCGCCGGCATGCTGGTGGCCATCGCCATGTACGCCTGGTCGAGCTTCGTGCCCATGGCCGATGCCATCTCCGAGCTTGCCTGGCTGTCCCCCTGGCACCACTACATCGGCACCGACCCCTTGGGAAGCGGCGTCGACTGGGGTTCGGCAGCGCTGCTGGCGATCCTCGCCGTCCTGCCATTGGTGGCGGGCGTGTATCTCTTCAAGCGGCGCGACATCGCCGCGTAGCCGGCCGACAGGAGGGGCGCGCTCGCCGTCGGGTGTGACTGACCGTCACATCGGTGGTTCAGGGGTGGCGTGGGGTGGCGGCTCGGCCCCGAGGGACGACAGCGTCCCAGGCGCCTGCCGGATCGGTCGGGTCCACCAGAACCACACCGTCACGGTCGCCGCCATGGCGCCCAGCATCACGTACAGCGTGGGCACAGGCCCGATGATCCCCGCCAGGGCACCCGCCGTCAGCGTGGACACGGACGACACGGCCAGCGCCAGGCCGAAGTCGACCGCGAAGACGCGGCCGCGTACCCGGTCAGGCGTGGCCCGCTGCAGGCCGAAGGAGGAGAGCGTCCACTGCGCGCCGCTGCCGAGATGGCCGACGAGCACGAAGACCGCAGCCGCCCAGATGACCGGTGACAGCGGCAGCAGCGCGTAGCCCACCAGGTAGACGAAGAACGTCAGGCCGATGCCCCGCAGCAGCAGCGCGCGGTCGTCGGTAGCGAAGCGGCGGGCCAGGAACGGACCCACCAGCGAACCCATCCCGCGCGCAGCGAAGAGCAGGCCCACACCCAACTGTCCGGCGCCCCAGATGTCGTCGCTAGTGATGGCCAGCATGTGGACGATGCCGGTGGCGACGCCGAACGTCGGCTTGGTCAGCAACAAGGCGGCTACGCCGTGATCACGGCGAGCCAGGGACAGTGTCTCGGTCACGGTGGAAACCAGGCCGCTGAGGCCGTGGGGCGCGTTCTCCGGCACATGATCGGGCTCGCGCATGGATCGCTTGACCGACCACACCAAGGCGCCCGAGACGAAGAACAGCAGCGGGTACATGAGGAAGGTGACCTCGCGCCCGACGGTGGCCGCCACGATGCCACCGAGCGCCGCGCCGAAGGCGACCATCGTCCCCCAGGCCGAGCCGATGAGCGCGTTGGCGGTGGGCAGGTCGGCACGATCGACCAGGTTGGGCAGCGATGCGGAGACGGTGGGCTCGAAGAAGGCCGCCCCGAAGGCCAACAGCGCCACGACCGCGAAGGCGATCCAGACCGTGTCCGCATCGACCGCGAAGAGCAGGCCGATGCAGACGATACCGCGGGCGATGTTGGCGCCGGCCAGCATGATGCGCCTGTCGAAGCGGTCCGCCAGCATCCCGGCGATGGGCGCAGCCACCAGGAACGGTGCCATCTGCAGCACCAGGATGACCGACGCAGCGGCAGTGGACTCGGTCGTATCCAGGACCAGGTCGATGAGTGCGACCGTGGCGAACCAGTCGGCCGCGAAGGCGACCAACAGGGCAAGGTACAGGCGTGCGAAGTCGGGGTTGCGCTGCAGCAACCCGATGATCGGTCGGACTCGGTGCATCGGGGGCCGAGTGTAGAGGTATGGGAGGGCGCGGCGCGAACAGGGCACGAAGAACGCGGCCCGCCGACCGGCGAGCCGCCCTTGAAGGGAGTGTCCCCCGCGTGGAGGTCCCTTGGTGCTACGGGGTGATCTTGACGATGGCGCCGGCTCCCGGGCCCATGATCGTGCCGGTGGAGACGTAGATGCTGCCGTCGTCGGCCACCGCCAAACCGCCGGGCGCCATCAACTGCTCGCCGGTGGCGACCATGGTGGGATCGCCACCACCCGGAGGCACGGCCAAGACCGCGCCGACCGGTGGTGCGCCGTTGCCGAAGACACCCATCAGGCCATCGTGCACGAGTTCAGCCACGTACAGCGTGCCGTCGGGGCCGAACGCGATGTCGATGATGTTGGTGAAACCGGTGGCGTATGTCGTCGGCTCTTCGCCGGGCACCACCCGGTAGACCGAGGCGCCGCCGGCTGGGAATGGTCCACCGGTGAGCTGGCCAACGTAGTAAGCGCCATCAGGCCCTACCACGACGGAGGTAGGCACGGCCTGGACGGGGATGGAGACCATCTCACCGGCCCCGGCAGTCGCCGCCCCCTCACCGTCGACAGGCACTTGGCTGGACGCCGGCGCTTCGCTTTCGGTCGCGGCGTCGCCTCCGGTCGCGGCATCGCCGCCCTCGCCCTCTGGCGGACCCATGGCGGCGAGCAGCTCGGTGGGGAACTCATGCATCGTGGGCGGGAACAGCGCGACCAGTGAGATGTTCCCGGCATCATCGACGAGCAGCAGGTCATTGCCGCCGGCATCAGCCACGGCCACGCCGCCGTCAGCGATGGCGATCGAGTAGGGATTGGAATCCGGGACGCCGGCGGTGTACTCCGCATCGGGGTCGTCGCTGAGCTCGAAGGCGGCGACGTCCGCCACCGCTTCGCTGGAGCCGTCCATGGAACCACGCATCAGCCAACCGGACGACTGCAGCTCGGGTGGGTAGCCCGCGCGATCGGCCGGGTTCCCGCCCAAGTTCATGATGAAGTAGAAGTCGCCGCCCATCGGTACGACATCCGAGACACCGCCGGTCTCCTGGTCGCTGCCGGCCGAGATGAGCCCGTCGAGCACCTTCTGGACCGAGCCATCGGTGATGCGGAGGATGGCGCCGCTGGGCCCGTAGCACATGCCTTCCCCCAAGCAGGTGTCACCGCCCGAGCCGGCCTCGGCGACCAAGAGGCTGCCGTCGTCCGCGACGGAGATGCCTCGCGGTGTGTTCAGGCCTTGCGCGACGACCTCGATCGTCGGCTCCTGTGCTGCGGCTGACATGCCCTGCGAAACCAGGAGCAGTGCCGCTCCTGCGATGCCCGATACATAGCGTGATCTCATCGGGGGACTGACCTCCTCAACTGCCTCTGCCGAGTCCCCCGAAGGGCACATACCCTCCCGTCTCGCGGCTGGAGAGAAAGGTATAGCGCCAAGGTATGCGAATTGCAACCCCGAATCATCGGGCGGGCAGGACGGTCTCCGTGGCAGCGCGGGCGGTCCTGAGCACGTCCTCGATCATCGATCGTGTCACCCGACCGGTGAAGGTGTTCTGCTGGCTGGGGTGATAGCAGCCCAGCAGGGTGTAGGGACCGACGGCTCCTTGCGCACCATGGCCGAAGCGCGGCTTGGGTGAGGTCGTGTGCCCCTCCGCTGCCAGCACCCGCAGGACCGCATCCCAGGCGTATCCGCCTAGCGCGAGGATGACGCGGACACTGGGTAGCAGGCGCAGCTCACGCGCGAGGAATGGCAAGCAGGCGTCGCGCTCCTCCGTGGAGGGCTTGTTGGCCGGCGGCGCGCATCGGTTGACCGCAGCGATGTAGGCGTCGTCCAGCACGAGCCCGTCGGCAGCACTTACCGAACGCGGTCTGGGCGAATAGCCAGTGTGGTACAGCGCCTCGAAGAGCATCTCACCCGAGACGCCTCGGCTATCACCGGTGAAGACGCGGCCGGTACGGTTGCCGCCGTGCGCCGCGGGGGCAAGCCCGACGAGCAGCAGCCGAGCCATCGGATCGCCGAACCCGGGGACGGGCCGCCCCCAGTAGACCTCGTCGCGGTAGCGCGCCACCTTGGTGCGTGCCACCTCCTCGCGCCATGCCACCAGGCGCGGGCAGCGGCGACAGATGGTGATGTCAGCGACCAGATCGCCGAGGCGATCGCCGCTCACGCGTCAGCGGCAGGCGTGGATGGGTCAGCTGGAGGACCCAGAGCCATGCCGGTAGCACCCAGCCGATAGCCGGCAGCAGCTGCCCGACGCCGCAGCTCGGCCGCGGCGTCGATGGCGCTGGGCAGGCCCAGCAGATCGTCGCGCTCGGAGAGCGCGTCGATGAACTCGTCCCACGCCTCCTGTGACAGGTATGTCTGCCCCTGCCATTCATTCCAGCCGGTGGCGGCGCGCACAGCCTCAGAGCCGAACCACGCTTGGGGCAGCCCGTCAATGTCCGCTGCCGTCAGTAAGGCGCCCGGACCGATCGCCAGCAGGGCTCGTGCCAACTCGACCGCGCGCCATGCCTGTGCGTCGCCACTGCCGGCGCGACGCGCCCGGTCGCCCGCTGCCGCGGCGGCTCCCCAGTCATCGAACGCAGAGGTGGCACGCGCCGGGTCACCATCACAGGCGACGTCGGATATGGCATCGAAGATGACCCAGGCGGCGATGGCTTGCGAAAGTAGGCGGGGGCGCACCGAGCGCACGGCCGACGCCGATCGAGACGTCTCATGAGCGATGCTAACCGTATCCTCACGGCTGCCGGCGAGGGCCGCGACCCGCTCCAACGCCTCCGAGAGACTCGCCCGTGCGGCATCGGCACCGGCCTCCGTCTCCGGGTCGGCGCCGACTCGCGGCAGGAAGGCATACTCGGCGACACGCGTGGCGAAGACCGCCGCGACCGCACTCCGGATCGGCTCATCACGCATACGACGTAGAGCCAGGTGCGCATCTGGCACACCATCGAGCCCCACGCGAGCGGCCAGCTCGGCCCAGCCGGTATCGGCGGCGTCGGTGACCTGCTCGAAGGCCAGAAAGACGTGGCAGCCGTAGCCATCGAGCCCTAACTCGAGGCCATGCTCACGCAGGTCACGCTGCCGCCGCAGGAACTCGAGCCCGCTGCGATGGTCGCGCAGGATGACGAAGCCGTCGGGATCGTCATCAAGGTGCAGCACCTCCGCCACGCCAGGGATCCGCACAAGCGCCCGTGGGTAGCGGTTGAGATACACAACCAGCGATCGGCGCTCGGCCGCATCGGGTGGCCCGCTCTCCGCCACGTTCGCAAAGGCGAACACGTCGGGGTTCGCGCCGTTGCCTTCGAGAGCTGTGAGCTGACGGAACCCCGACGCGCCCGAGAAGCGCCAGCGCTGATGCAGTAGTGGGCTGATCTCTCGCCGGTGCCGTTCCAGCAGCCCACTGTCCGGCCATTCGTCGCGCTGCGGTCGGCGGAACTCCATGCCGTACTGTTCGCTGTAGCCCTCGAACTGGCCGTGGCCGAACATGGGCAATCCGGGCAGGGTCGCCAGCAGGGTGGCCACGCCAAAGTACTTATCATCGCTACCGAACTGGTCGACGGCGGAACGCTCGTCGGGATTGTTCATGAAGTTGACATAGCGACCCAGGATGCGCGCATCGAAGGAGACGGTCTCGCGGATGACACCCTGGTACTCGGTGTTCTTCTCGTCGCGCAGCATGTGCATGAAGGCGCTGTTGTAGACCCGGTGCATGCCGAGCGTGCGAACGAAGTAGCCCTCCATCAGCCAGAACGCTTCGGCCAGCAGCAGCGTGTCCGGCACCTCTGCCGCGACGCGGTCGACCACCTCACGCCAGAATTCCTGGGGCATCAAGCGGCGCAGCTCAGCGGCGGGGACAGCCGCTGCCGAGCGTGAGGGGATGCCTGCTTCGTGGCCCGGTTGCGGGTACCACAGGCGCTGGATGTGGCGACGAGCGAGCACCATGGCGGCATCGAAGCGGATCACCGAGAAGCGGCGAGCCACCTCCAGGATCTGGCCGATGACGGCTTCGCGAGTTCCGGCATCGAGGTAGTCGAGCTGGGCCGTGTCGTTCCAGGGGAAGCTGGTGCCGTCGTTGCCGTGGTAGATGTAGCGCTCGTCGCCGCTGGCCTTGTCGATGCGCTTGAACACGACGGCCGCATCCGAGGAATCCCAGTAGTGGTCTTCCAGTTGGATGACCACCCGTCCGTCGGACGAGAGGTCCTCGCCGGTGAACGAGTACGAATCGAACGGCGGATAGGGTGACGAGACGAAACGCTCGGGGTGTTCCACCACCCACGTCGAATCGATACCCATGTGGTTGGGAACCATGTCCGCGGCCAACCGGACACCCCGTGCAGCGGCTCGCTCCCGCAGGTCATACCAGGCGGCATCCCCACCCAGATCTTCAGCGATGCGGTAGTCGGCGACCGAATATGCCGATGCCATCGCATCCGGGTTGCCGCGCATCTGTTTGATGCGCCGCGACGCGTGGCTGCGCTCCCATAGGCCGATGAGCCAAAGCCCCGTGAAACCGCGAGCCCGCAGCTCGTCCAGCTCCTCGTCGGGAACCTGGTCCAGGCGGTCGATCGCCCGGCCGTACTGGCGCGAAAGCTGTGCCAGCCAGACGTAGGTCGACTTGGCCACCAATACCAGCTCCGCCATCCAGTCGCGATCGGTGCTGAACGCCTCGGGCTCGTCGTCCAAGGCGCCGAAGCCTGCGAGGGCCGCTGACTCGGCGTGGTCACCACTTCCGGGACCGCGCTGCGCTTGCAGCCAGGCGGCGCGTTCGATGTCATCGAGGGCGCCCAGCTGGCGATCGATCTGCAGCAGGTTGGCATCGTCGAGCCAACCCGCCCAGTGGATGCGGATCCAGCGCAGTTGCGCACCCAGCGACTGCGGCGCGGCCTTGATCGGCTCCAGCAAGCGCTGCACCAGTGTCCGCGCGGGCGCCCGGCGCAGGAGGTCGGGGTCATCCCGATCGAGGGTGTCGCCGGCAAGCCCGTCGAGCAGACGTCGCTGCGCTGTCTCAGACAGTGACGGGTCCGAGATCAGCTCACGGTAGGCGGCGGCGGCTGGGTTCTGGGCCGCGATCCCGGTGAGCAACAACTCCTCCAGCGCCGCCTCACGCCCGGGTACATCGCCCTTGTCACGGGTGATCCATTCTCGGGCCTCGACCTCGTCGCGATACACCGGTAGCGCCGGGAAGGTGCGCTCGTAGACCAGCAGCCCGGCATCCACGCCGGTCTGTTCGAAGCGTGAGTCGAGCACGCCGAGTCCCCGCGCCAATGGGCCGCCGGCAGCGGGATCAGCGCGCCGCTCGACCGCCACGGCACGGTGAGCCAACTCCTGCATGAGGCCGATGGCCGCGATCTCCGAGGCCACCCGAGCGCGATCGGCATCGGGAGGCACGAAGCACTCTGCCAGCGGCAACGCACGCGAAACATCGAAGGAGATAGCATCGCCATCGCTGAAGGAGAGGCTTTCGTCGAAGCCGTAGCGATCACGGGCCGGACGAGCGATACGGAAATCCATGACCTTCACCTTAGCAGCGTCCGATGCACCGGGGTCCGTGCCGGCCACAGCCGGATCAGTCGCCGCGGTGCGCTCCACTGCGGATGGTGAAACCGATGAGGTTTCCGCGGGCCGGCTCATGACGCACATCGACCTGGCTGACCGCCGACCCGGACGGGCCCTCCCACAGTCTCAGCAACAGACCATCGAGCACTTCATCGGGACCCTCGGCCACGACCTCGACCGATCCATCGGCCTGGTTGGACACCCAGCCGTCCAGCCCCAGACCCGCGGCCTCGCGCTCCACGAACCAGCGAAAGCCGACCCCCTGGACCTGGCCCCTCACGGTCGCCGTGAGACGTCTGGCACCTGGCAGGGCCGTCATGCGGCGCTCTTGCCACTCTTGCCGATCTTGCCGCCGAGAGCGTGGGGCCGGGGCCACGTCAGCAACAGGACGTCGAGCGTGAGTTCGGGACTGGCATAGCCCTCGATGGCGAGCATCAGACGGTCGAGACGGTCGAGGAAGCGGCGCAGGGCGACTTCATCGAGGCGACCAGACAGCGCCAGCAGTTCGTCGAGTTGATCGAGGTCGCGGATGCCGCGGCCGTTGCCGTGCGCAGCGACCGCGAGATCTCGGCCCACGTCGCGCCAAACCTCGATGATCAGATGCACAGCACGGCGACGCTCCAGCGGCTGGAGGCGCTTCGACGATGGCGCTGGCTCATCGCGCATCGCCGCATCGACCGCGGCGGCATCGGTGATGAGGTCGGCAGCAGCAGTGAGACGAGTGCGCCGGTCGGCCGCGGCGAGCTCCAGCAGCGTTCGCGAGATCCGAGCGCGCGCCAGGACCGCCTCTGGTTGGCGCGCCAGCCGGATGGCCAGACCGGGCCGTCCCGTGGCGGCGATGGCGCGTGCTCGAGCGTGGACCGGCTGGGCGTGGCCGTCCGTGGCGAGCAGATCGGTGAGCATCTCCACGGGCAGCGGCGCGAGGCGCAAGCGGGCCGAACGCGACAGCACGGTGGGCAACAACGACGCCGCATCATCCGCGCAGAGCATTAGACATGTCGCCGGGCCGGGCTCCTCCAGCGTCTTGAGGAGTGCGTTCTGGGCGTCGAGGTTCATGCGCTGCGCGGCGCTGATGATGGCGATGCGGAAGCGACCCTCCATCGCCGTCAACGCCAGATCCGAGACCAGCATCTGGACTTGCCCGATGCGGATCTGCTCACCGGCGCCCTCTGGCGCCAGTAGGTGCACGTCGGGATGGCCGCCAGCATCGACCTTGCGGCAGGCGCCGCAGTCGCGGCAGGGGCGTAGCGCCGGATCCTCGGCGAGGCAAAGCAGCCCGGCGGCGAGGTCGAGTGCCAGTGTCGTCTTGCCGATACCGCGAGGACCCACCAACAGGAGTGCGTGGGGCGGGTGCTCGCTGCGGACGGCACGGGCGACTGCCTTGAGGGCCGACGCGTGCCCACGGGTCAGGAAGATGCCGCCGGGCAGGGAGGGCTCGGCGGCAGGAACCATGTCGGCAAACCTACGCGTCTTCGGCCGGAGCCTCGGTCGCGTCAGCGGGCTTCCTGGTGGTGCGGCGGCGCGTCGGCTTCTTGGCTGCCTCGGCAACCGTCGGCGTTTCCGTGGTCGCCTCGGCCGGAGCCTTGGTCGCGACGGCAGGCTTCCTGGTGGTGCGGCGCATCGGCTTCTTGGCTGCCTCGGCAACCGTCGGCGTTTCCGTGGTCGCCTCGGCCGGAGCCTTGGTCGCGTCGGCGGGCTTCCTGGTGGTGCGGCGGCGCGTCGGCTTCTTGGCTGCCTCGGCAACCGTCGGCGTTTCCGTGGTCGCCTCGGCCGGAGCCTTGGTCGCGGCGGCAGGCTTCCTGGTGGTGCGGCGAGTCGGCTTCTTGGGTGCCTCGGCAACCTCGGAGGCCTCGGTCGGAACCGGAGGCTTGGGCTTGGTGACGACCGCCTCGCGGCGGGCCAACTCGGCCTTCAGCAGTGCCTGCACCTCAGGCGGGACCTCACTCCAGGGATCGCCACCGGGAGTCTGCTCGATGGGATCCATCGAATGCGCTGAGGCTCGAGGCGTGCCCATCGATGGGCCTCTGCCGCCACGACTGCCCGAGCCACGTGAGAAGCTGGAGCCGGACCCGGCACCGTAGCGCTCGCGGTCGATGGCGGAACGATAGCCGCCGGGGCTGCCGCCGCGATTACGACCACTTCGGCCGCTTCGGCTGTCTCGGCCACCACGACCACCCTGTCGTTTCTCTGAGAGCAGGTACTCAGGGACCTCGGGCTCGTCGTCGAACTCCTCGTCATCGGGGGACTTGGTCGTTTCGGACGGCCTCGACGTGGCCGTATCGGCAGGCACGCCGATCTGGCTGTCCCACACAGAGCCGAATCCGGAATGCTGGGGAAGTGTGGGGACCTCGTCCGGCAGCGCGCTGACCGCGGCCACTTCGTCATCGATCTCCTCGGACGACCCCTCGGCCTGCTCATCGCCGCGTCCACCGCGACCGCGACCACGACCACCCCGGCGGCGGCGGCGGCGGCGGCCGTCTTCGGAGGATCCCACTTCACCCGGCACGGCCGCCTCTTCGACCTCGGCCTCGGGCACGGGCACGGCGGCCGGAACCTCAGCGCCGCGGGAGAGCTTCTCGCCCGGCAGCGCTACGAGGCTGGCGGCAGGGGGTCTCGTGATGTCGACGGAGTCCGGCTTGGGGGACTCGACGGGTGCCGACTCGTTCGCCGCCTTGACGGTGCGGCGGCGCGGAGCGCGTTCTGGCTTGTCCACCTTGTCATCGGTCTCACCACGACGCCGACGCCGACGGGGGACCACGCCCGATTCCTTGTCAGGCACCTCGGTCATGGAAAGATCGCCGTCGGACGCGACTCGGCGCCCGCTGCGGACGCCCTTCTCCACCTTGGCCACCGTGGTGATGTCGATGAACACGTCGGCGACATCGATGAGGTCGCTGCTGGTGTTGCCTCGGAAGCTGATGACCTCCACCCGGACACCCATCTGCTGCACTGCCGCGATGGCGGGGGCGAAGTCACCGTCACCTGAGATGACGACTGCAACGTCCAGTTTCTCACCCATGCGCATGAGGTCGACGACGAGCTCGATATCAAGGTTCGCCTTGATGCGGCCGTCGCCGTACTTGCGGATGTCCTTGCTGACGACCTTGTAGCCGCTGCGGGCCAGGAAGGCATGGAATTGACGCTGGTTCTCATTCTCGGGATCGAGGCCGGTGTAGGCGTACGCGCGTACGAAGTCGCGGCCCGCCGTGGCCGACTTGAGAAGGGTGACGTAGTCGATGTCGATCCCCGCGGCCTTGGCCGCATAGAAGATGTTCGCGACGTCAACGAAGACGGCGACGTTCTTGCTCACGCAGGACTCCTGTGTGGTACGAGCCGCGGTTCGCGACTCTGCGAGGCTGGGCACTCGAAGCGACGGTCGCGGCCTTGGGCTGAGCCCAGCGCGCATCGCGGTGTTCGTGTCCGGTCGTTGCTGATGTGTCGATCTCCTCAGTGACACCGGGCCCATGTGGGCTTCACCGGAGTCTGATCACGACTGGTCGCGTCCAGAATGGAACGTGGCCTCTCACCTTGAGATGGCGGTAGGCCGCCCTTGAGCGCGCCGCACCGGGTGTTCACAGGGCTACGTTGGGTCGCTGTCCGCACACGCCCGGGGCGCTCGCGGCGTCTTGCATTCGAGACGTCGCTGCCTATCATACTGCACGCCGCGCTTGCCGTGAGAGAGTCCCTTGACATGACGGTTGCGGGACCGTAACGCTGTGTCTGTCCTGGCCCCGCAGGTCGACCCTGTGATCGTCCTGCCGGTGCGCCCGGTCAACGCGGTGATGGCGCCTGGGCACGCCGGCAGCAAGCCTTGCGAAGCGCCGCAACCGCGATGGCGCCGTGCCGGGACCTTGCAACGGCCGCATACCGGTCTAGAATGTCGCCACGCTTGAGCGGCCACGGCCGCTGTGTGCGTACGTCTCGCGTCACGAGGGGTGAGGGAACCGGGACTGGGTGGCTACACCCGTCGTGAGTCCCACCACGGACGTTGGCGCGACACGGACGACCGCAGCGTCCCGGCCTGTGACAGACCGGCTCCATGTCGGACCGGTGGCCATCCCTATAGGAGGAGATCCAGGAACATGATGAGAAGGAGCCTCAGCGTACTGGCGGCGGCCGGCCTGTTGGCCACGATCGCTGCGCCCGCAGCCGCACAGGATTCGCGGGTCGTCATCATCCCCGACGGTGAGCCCATCAAGGTCGGCGCCATGTTCGTCCTCTCCGGCGCGAACGCCGTGCTGGGCGAGGACATGGTGGCCGGCATCCAGACTGCAGTCGCGGACCGCGATGGTGAGCTGCTCGGCCATGAGATCGAGCTGGTCATCCAGGATTCGCTGTGCAGCCCCGAAGGTGGCGCGCAGGCGGCCCAAGCCCTGACGTCTGATCCGGACATCGTGGGCATCATCGGCCCGGCCTGCTCGGGCGCGGCCGACGCGTCCGCCCAGATCGTCACCGAATCAGGCTTGACGCAGATCTCCGGTTCCGCGACCGCGCCGTCGCTGACGTTCCCGGATCGTGACGCTCGTTTCGATGGCTTCCTGCGCACCGCCTGGAGCGATGCCGTCCAAGGCAAGGTCGTCGCCGAGTTCGTGTTCAATGAACTGGGCGTCAAGAAGGCTGCGACCATCCACGACGGCTCCATCTACGCCGAGTCGCTCACGAACGTCTTTGCCGACGCGTTCACGGCCCTGGGGGGCGAGATCACGCTCGCCACCGCGGTGAACGAGGGCCAGACCGACATGAAGGCGGTCCTGACCAACGTGGCCGAGAGTGAGCCCGAGCTCATCTACATGCCGGTATTCACCGATGAGGGCGGCTTCCTGGTCGACCAGCACAGTGATGTCGCCGGCCTTGAGGATGTCATCCTCTTCGGAAGTGATGGGCTCTTCTCGCTCGACTTCATCGATGCTGCCGGCCCGACCGTCGAGGGCATGTACCTGTCAGCTCCCAACTTCGGCCTCCTCGCCGAGGGCTACCAGGACATGCTCGACGGCTACCTGGAACTGACCGGCCTGGATAGCCCCATGCAGTCGTTCCACGCCCACGTCTACGACGCCATCAACATCCTGTTCGCGGCCATCGAGCAAGTCGCCGTCGAGAACGATGATGGCTCCCTCAGCATCGACTTGGGCGAGCTGCGCTCGGCCATCTACGCCACCAAGGACTTCCCCGGCGTCACCGGCACGCTGACCTGCACCGAGAGCGGGGACTGCGGCGCGTCGATCATCGGCATCTACCAGGTCGGTCTCGACACCATCGAAGACGGGGTCTACCCGCCCGCGCTCGTCTGGCCGGCTGCGGAGTAGCAGCAGCTACATCTGAACGGACTCGTGGTCTCGAGCCGGGCGTCCCAACGCCCGGCTCGTCCACGTCCGAACCTCCATCGCCCTTGACCCAGCACTGAGAGCCCACGTGCGAACGACCCTGAGACCGCGCCGTCGTCCCAGCCGGACCGAGACCGCCTTCGAGGCCGCTGTCAGCGCCTTCCTGTGGGCCTTCCGCATCCTGCTCGTGCTGCTTGTGGTGGTGGGCTCCATCCTGACCCTGAGCAGCGGCAAGTTCGACCTCGAGACCTGGGTCGACCTCATCGTCAACGGCGCCGTGCAGGGCGGCATCTACGCGCTCATCGCATTGGGCTACACGATGGTCTACGGGATCATGAAGATGATCAACTTCGCCCACGGCGAGATCTTCATGATCGGCATGTTCGCGGGCTACTTCACGTCCGTGATCCTCGACGACGCGGGCATCCTGAACGCCAGTCCCCTGGCTTCGGTCTTCTCGTTCCTGCTGATGATGCTCATCGCCGCGATCGCGTCGACACTGGTGGCCTTGGCCGTGGAGCGTGTCGCCTACCGGCCGCTGCGCAACTCACCGCGGCTGGTGTTGCTCATCAGCGCCATCGGCGCGTCCTTCTTCCTCCAGTACACCGTAGCCGGCCTGGTCGGTCCGGGCATCTTCCGCTATCCGGACATCGACATCCTTGAGGCCGACGTGTCGCTGCCGCTGCTATCCGCGGTCGGGATCAAGTGGATCGAGGTGGTCGTCATCGTCTCGGCGCTGGTGATGATGGCCGTGCTCTACCTGTTCGTGATGCGCTCCAAGATCGGCACGGCCATCCGGGCGGTGTCGGAGGACAAGCAGACCGCCGCACTGATGGGCATCGACGTCAACCGCGCCATCGTGACCACCTTCGCGGTCGGCGCTGCGATGGCCGGTGCGGCCGGCGTCCTCTACGGCCAGTTATGGGGCCAGGTCAATTTCTACAGCGGTTTCATCCCTGGCATCAAGGCTTTCACGGCGGCGGTCCTGGGTGGCAGCGGCAATATCCCCGGCGCCATGGTCGGTGGCTTCGTGCTCGGCGAAGCTGAGTCGATCGGCTCGCTGCTCATCATCGACGGACTCGGCGTTCCCTCCCCCGGCCAGCTGAAGGACGTCATCGCCTTCACCATCCTGGTGATGGTGCTGATGTTCCGACCCCAGGGCATCCTGGGTGAGCGGCTCTCAAGGTCGCGCGCATGACCGCCGGCTCCACGGCCGGGGCCAGCCTGGGTGTAGCGCGCGGCTGGGGGGCCTGGAAGCAGGTCATCATCGTGGGCCTGCTCTTCGCGGGCGCCGCGCTGTACCTCACGCTCGTCGGCATCGTGGGCACGTTCGAGGAACGCGACGTCATCGAGGACGTCGTCACCGTCGGGCAGGGGGTGCTGCTGCTGACCGCCATCGCCGCCGGCTATGCCGGCGCTCGCAAGGCCCCGGCGGGGGCGACCAACATCATCATCGCGGCGGCCGTGACCGGGCTGATGGCCGGTGCCGCTCTCTCGCTGCTCATCCTGGTGGGGCCGGGGGTCGGCCTGCGCGACTACCTACCCAATGCCTCGCCCGACCTCTACAACCTCATCTCGGGCGCGGATCTGCTGAGCGTGGAGAACACCCGCGACATGTGGCGCGGCGATGCCTTCCCCACGACCTTCTGGTTCCCGGCCCTGATCGGCATGAGCCTGGGCACGCTGGGAGGCCTGCTCTCGCTCCTGCCGCGCTTCGTGCGGAACCTCATCATCGCGCTCACCATGGCGCTCATCGTCATGGGCCTCTTCGCAAGCATCGTGCGCTCGCCGATGCTGCAGCACGACCTGACCTCCGGGCTGGCACGCGAGCTCTTCGCCTCCAATGGACTGCGCGGCGGCGGTGTCATCACCGTTGTCGGCCTCGTCCTGCTGGCCTACCTCGCGTGGGTCCTCCTGAAGCCAGCGCAGCGCTACCGCGCGCTTCCGCCGGAGACGCGCCAGCATCCGGCACTCGTCATCCCCGCCGGCGCTCTCCTGCTGCTGTTCGTGCTGCTGCTACCGCTGGGGTTCACCGGCTTCATCCCGTCGGTCATCGCGCTCGTGGCGCTCTACGCCCTGATGGGCCTGGGGCTCAACATCACGCTGGGTCTGGCGGGCCTGCTGGACCTTGGTTTCGTGGCCTTCTTCGCGGTGGGGGCCTACACGGTCGCGTTACTGACGTCGGTCGGTGATTTCGGCCTGGGCTGGCCGTTCTTCATGGCCATCCCCTTCGCCATCCTCGCCGCCATGGGTTTCGGGCTGCTGCTGGGCCTGCCTATCCTCGGCATCCGCGGCGACTACCTCGCCATCGCCACGCTGGGCTTCGGAGAGATCATCGCCATCCTGGCCAGGTCCGACCTGCTGAAGCCCTTCATCGGTGGCCCTGCGGGCATCACCAACATCCCCAAGCCCCTCGCCTCGATCGGTATCGAGGTCGGCCCGGACAGCTGGCTGGCAGGCCCCAACCAGATCTACTACATCTCGCTGGTCTCGATCGCCGTCATCGCCTTCGTGGCCGTGCGTCTACGGGATTCACGACTTGGGCGGGCCTGGGTCGCCATCCGCGAGGATGAGGATGTCGCCGAGGCACTTGGCATCAACCTGGTCCAGACCAAATCGCTGGCCTACATGCTGGGCGCTGCATTCGCCGGCCTCGGCGGTGCCGTCTTCGCGTCACTCTACGGCTCCATCCAGCCCAGCTCTATCAACATCAACGTATCGATCCTCGTCGTCACCATCATCATCATCGGCGGCATGGGCAGGATCCCCGGCGTCATCCTGGGTGCCATCGTCATCATCGGTCTGCCCGAGCTCTTCCGCGAGTTCGCCGAGTACCGCTTCCTTCTCTATGGCGTCGCGCTCATCATGGTCATGCGCTGGCGCCCGGAGGGCCTGTTGCCGTCACAGGTCGGCCGTCAGGAGATGCACCACGAGGAGGGCCTCACGATGGAGGGTGAGGGGTCAGGACCGCCCTCAGCCGCGACGACCGACGCGACCGCCGCCGCCGGCACGAACGGAGGAGCCTAGGCCGTGGCGCTGCTCGAAGCTCGCAACGCCACCAAGCGATTCGGTGGTCTGACCGCGGTCAATGACCTCACCTTCGATCTCGATGAAGGCGCCATCGTCAGCGTGATCGGCCCCAACGGTGCCGGCAAGACGACGTTCTTCAATTGCATCGCCGGCTTCTACCAGATCGACGACGGCACCATCAGTTTGGCCGGTACTGAGATCCACGAGCTGCGGCCAGACAAGATCGCCCGGCTGGGACTGTCGCGGACGTACCAGAACATCCGGCTGTTCGGCGGCATGACCGCGGCCGAGAACGTGCTCGTGGGAGAGCACCAGCACCTTTCCTCCAGTTGGTTCCACGCCGTGCTCAGGACGCGCGGCCAGCGCGCTGAGGAGGCCGAAGCGCTTGAGGAGGCACACCGGCTGCTCGACTACGTCGGCCTTACGGGTGGTCGCCATGACCTGCTGGCGAGCAACCTGCCCTACGGTGACCAGCGGCGCCTGGAGGTCGCGCGCGCGCTCGCCACTAGCCCGCGGCTCTTGCTGCTCGACGAGCCCACGGCGGGTATGAACCCGGCCGAGACACGCGGCATGACCGGTCTCATCCGCCGACTAAGAGATGATCTGGGCATCACCATCCTGCTCATCGAGCATGAGATGCGCGTCGTCATGGATATCAGCGAACGTATCACCGTGCTCGACTATGGCGAGCGCATCGCCGAAGGCACGGCGGCTCAGATCCAGAGTGACAAGCGTGTCATCGAGGCTTATCTGGGGAAGGCTGCCGCGGAGGCAGAGGCGAAACGCGTCGGAGCGGGAGCTGCGGAAGTTGCGGCTGCTCCGCCAGGGGCGGCGCCGGAACAGCCGGCAGCCCCGGCCGCGCCGGTACAGCCGGCCACGCCGGAACCGCCGGCCACGCCGGAACCGAAGGACTGACGATGGCCCTGCTCGAGATCAACGATCTGCACACCTACTACGGCAAGATCCACGCCCTGCGCGGGGTCTCGCTGAGCGTCGAGGAGGGCGAGATCGTCACCCTCATCGGTGCCAACGGCGCCGGCAAGACCACGACGCTCAATACCATCAGCAGCGTGCTCGTCCCGCGGTCCGGCAGCGTGACTCTCGACGGCGAGGATCTCACGCACGTGGCGCCGCACAAGGTGGTGACGCGCGGCGTGGTCCAGGTGCCCGAGGGGCGACGGATCTTCGCGCAGCTCACCGTGGAGGAGAACCTCCTGATGGGTGCCTACACCGTCGATGACGACAAGCTCGTAGCCGAGGGTGTGGCCAATGCCTACGCGATGTTCCCGCGCCTGAAGGAGCGACGGAGACAGATCGCCGGCACCCTTTCAGGCGGCGAGCAGCAGATGCTGGCCATGGGCCGGGCGCTCATGACCAAGCCGCGGATCCTGCTCCTCGACGAGCCCTCGATGGGCCTCGCACCCAATCTTGTCGAGTACATCTTCGAGACCATCGAGCGCATCCATGCCGAGGGCGCCGCCATCCTCCTGGTCGAACAGAATGCGGCGACGGCACTGACCATCGCCCACCGCGGCTACGTGCTCCAGACCGGCCGCATCATCCTGTCCGATTCTGCCGCCGGTCTTGCCGCCAACGAGGATGTGCGCCGCTCCTACCTGGGCGAGATCTAGCCCGATGCGGACCGCCCGCCGCGTGGCGGTCAACGCACTGACGGGGCACAGCTCCGTAGGTCGACAGGGGCCGCCCCATCGGCTCAGCTCTGGCCGCCACCCCGACCGCCGAGGGACGACTTGCCCAGGAAGCCCATCTCCAGCGGTGACGGCGGCGTGGGATCGTCCACGGTGGGCGCCTTGGCGCCCTCGCTGAGGAAGCGGTGCAGGAACAGCTTGGTGGCCTCCTCCTGTGGATCGTCGAGCACCTGCTCTGGCGGGCCCTCCTCCACGATGAGGCCATCCTCAAGGTAAAGCACGCGGTCGGCGGCCTCGCGGGCAAAGGCCATCTCGTGGCTGACCACGATCATGGTCGAGCCCTCGTGCGCGAGTTGCTCCATGACCACGATGACCTCGCCGATGAGCTCCGGGTCGAGGGCGCTGGTGGGCTCATCGAAGAGCAGCACCTCCGGCTCCATGCACAGCGCCCGAGCGATGGCGGCACGCTGCTTCTCGCCACCGGACATGCGCGCCGGGTACTCGTCGCGCTTGTCGAGCAGCTGCACCTTCTCGAGGTACTTCTCAGCGCGGGCCACGGCCTCGTCCTTGCTGACGCCCTTGACGTGGATGGGCGCTTCGATGAGGTTCTCCAGCACGTTCATGTGAGGGAAAAGGTTGTACTCCTGGAAGACCATGCCGGTCTGCTGGCGCAGCTGACGGATGTCGCCACGCCGCTGCCGCCGCTGCCGCTTCTGCAGTGGGTCGGCTTCGATGCGCAAGTCACCCATGGCCACACTGCCGGCGGTCGGTTCCTCCAGGAAGTTGAGGCAGCGCAGGAAGGTGGTCTTACCTGAGCCGGAACGACCGATGAGCATGACCGTCTCATGCTGGCGCACGGCCAGGCTGACCCCGTGCAGGACGTGGTGTGAGCCGAAGTACTTCTCGATATCGGTGGCTTCGAGGACGACGTTGCCCAGCGCGACCATCAGCGATCCCCTCTTGCCATACGCTTCTCCAGTCGCTCCTGGGAGTAGGAGAAGACCATCGTCAGCACCCAGTAGACCCCGGCCGCCAGCAGCAGTGTTTCCAGCGTCCGGAAGTTTGCCGCGCCGATGGTCTTGGCCCGCCACAGCGTTTCCTGCACACCGATGAAGGCCAGCAGCGCTGAGTCCTTGATCATGGCGATGAACTCGTTGCCGATGGCCGGGGTGACGATGCGAATGGCCTGCGGCAGGACGATCCGGACCATGATCCGCCGCTCGTTGAGGCCCAGCGCAGCCGCCGCCTCACGCTGTCCTCCCGGCACGGCCTGGATGCCAGCCCGGAAGATCTCGGTCATGTAGGCGCCGTAGTTGAAGGCGAGGGCGAAGATGCCCAGCACGATGCCGGGGATGCGCGCAGCTTCAGGGACCAGTTGCGGCAGCGCCAGATAGATGAAGAGGATCTGGAAGATCAGGGGCGTGCCCCGTACAGCCGACACGTACAGCGTCGCGAGGGCATAGATCGGTGCCGTCCTGGAGATTCGACCCAGGGCACCCAGCATCGCGAACAGGATCGCCAAGGCGATCGAGGTCAAGGAGATGATGATCGTCAGCGGTGCGCCCCACAGGATGTAGGGGCCTTGCTCGAGGATGAACTCAGGATCGAAACGGTCGATAGAGAACAGCCACAAGGAGAAGCCGCCGATCATCACCGCCCAGGTGATGGCGAAAGCGGTGCGGAAGCTTAGTCGCCTCCGGGCGTCAGCCTCGGCGATCTGGGCCACGATCGGGTCGGGGCTGGCGTTCATGCCCAAGGGCCCTCCCAGGCTGCGCCGGTGGAGCTGGCAGCTTTCACCGACACAGGTCGGGCGGCTGCAGGCAATAGCGCCGGGGACGCCGTGGGGCGCCCCCGGGCCGTTCGCAGGTGGATGCAGCTACTCGCCGGCGTCGGCTGCTCCGACCCTCTGGGTGAGGTCCTCGCCGAACCACTTGACGCTCAGCGCGCTGAGGGTACCGTCCTCGTGCATCGCGCCGACGATCTGGTCAGCGGCGGCCACGAGCGAGTCGTTGTCCTCGATGGTGTTGTCGAAGGCGACTGCCAGCGGCTCGTAGAAGACCGGGTCACCGACCTTGACGATGGGCAACTCGTCTGCGATCGCGTCATCGACCGTGGTCGATGACGAGAGCCAGCCCTGATAGTCCATGCGACCAAGGCCCCACTCCTGCGCGCAGTCGCGGTCGGTGGTGCGGGTCACCGCGGTCGAACCTTCCGGCGGCACCGTGTCCGGGGACTCGGAACCGAAGTCTAGGCTGCCGTTCATCCACTCGAGGTAGGTGGTGTTCTCGCCCATGCAGATGGTCTTGCCCGCAAGGTCGTCGAGCGTCGCGACAGCGGCGTCCTTGTGTGCGGCCATCTGGGCCGGGGTGTAGTAGTAGGGCTGCGTGAAGTCGAGCGCCTCCTGGCGCTTACTGGTGATGGTCATGGAGCCCACGCTGAAGTCCCAGCGATCGCCCCAGGAGCCGGCCGAAACGAGCGCCCAGTCAGGCGTCTCCAGCGCGAAGTCCACACCAAGGCGGTCAGCGATCTCACGCCCGACGTCTACATCGAAGCCGACGATCTCGCCGTTGACGAGCTCCGACTGCGGCGGATAGGCCGGATCGGTGGACATGCGGATGACGCCCGCTTCCTGGATGCGCGCGAGCATATCTGGCTCGCTGTCCTGCGCCACCACGGGTGCCGCGGCCGACAAGGCCAACAGCGCTGCCGCGGACACGACGATGGCTCGCCCGTTGTTCAAGCCCATGGACTGGTTCCTCCCCTGCTGATTCGATACGCCCCCTGCTGCGTTGGGTCGCCCCGCGCTGCGTTGGGTGGCCCCGTTGTACCACGCGATGCAAGCCCTTGCGGGCCGAGGCCGCGGTTCGTTTCCGGAATGGAACACGGGCGCAGCGTGTCCGCACGACACGCGCCGTACACTTGGTGCATGGACGCTGAGCGCTGGTTGACGAGCGAGCTGGCATCCTTTGGCTGTGAAGCGTGCGGACAGGCCTACGGTCAGGGGCACATCCATCTCATCGCACAACGCGAAGAGCTGTTCTTCGTCGACCTCTCATGTGATCACTGTGGCTCCCAGGCCGTAGCCATCGTGACCATCCAGATCGACGGCAACAAGGCCAGGCTCGAGGGTGGCGAGTCGGGGCCGGCGTCCGATGATGTCTCTGGCACCGCGGGAGATGGTTCACCGGTCAGCGCTGATGACGTCCTCGACGCACACGAGTTACTGGCCGGATTCGAAGGTGACGTCCACCAGCTCATGGCCCGCCTCGCCGGGGAGGAACGTTGAGCGGATCGCCCCGTTTCGCCCACGCCAGCGAGGCCGAACTGGCGCGCATCCTTGACTACTACAAGGTCGAGTGGTGCTACGAGCCGCACACCTTTCCCATCCGCTGGAATAGCGATGGCATGGTGGTCGAGTCGTTCTCGCCTGACTTCTACCTGCCTGACCTCGACCTGTACGTGGAGCTGACCACGCTCAAGCAGAGCCTGGTGCGCAAGAAGAACCGCAAGCTGCGCCACTTGCGCGAGCTCTATCCCATGATCCGGATCAAGCTGTTCTACGCTCGGGACTTCAAGGCGCTGATGCTGAAGTACGGTCGGCTCGACGCAGCTGCCTCGCTCATCGGCATCGAGGGCCAGCCACCACCCAAGCGCGTCGCAGTGGGTGCGGCTGCGCTGACCGCGGAGGCGGCCCAGGTCAGCGATTGACCTCTCGCGGATCGACCATCTTGCAATAGCACAAGGAGGGCGGAGCCTGTGTCCGTATCAGCACTTCAGAAGGATGTCGCCGAGGTCCTGATCGACGAGGCCACGCTGCAGGCCAAAGTGACCGAGCTGGGTGCGAGGATCTCAGCCGACTACGCTGACCGGCAGGTCACGCTGGTGAGCGTATTGAAGGGTGCCCTGCCATTCATGGCCGACCTGATGCGAGCCATCACGGCGCCGGTCCGTATCGACCTCATGGAAGTCTCCTCCTATGGCGGCTCGACGGAGACGTCGGGGCGCGTTCGCATCCTCAAGGATCTCTCATCGTCGGTCGAGGGTGAGCACGTGCTCATCGTCGAGGACATCATCGACACGGGCCTGACGCTCAACTACCTGACCCAGTATCTCCAAGGCATGCAGCCCGCCAGCCTGAACATCTGCACGCTGCTCGACAAGCCGGCGCGCCGCCTGGTCGAGATCGACCTGGCCTACTGTGGCTTCGAGATCCCCGATCGTTTCGTCATCGGCTACGGCCTCGACTACGACGAGCTCTACCGCAACCTCCCCTACATCGGCGTGCTCAAGCCCGAGGTGTACGGGGGCGCGTGAGGAGGGGACTGGGGCGCGGACGAACGCTGATCGCCATCGGCGCCATCGTCGCCATCTTCGCCATGCCCCTCAGCTGGCAGAAGGCTGGGGGTGTCGTGCTGGAGGTACGGACCGCGTGGGGTTTCGCGGGACCCGGTTGGATCATGTTCGTCGCCGCCGTGCTCATGCTCGTCTCCATCCTGTTGCCCTACACCACCAAGAGCCGGCAGTTGGCCATCGACCGGGCCCCCTCCTACGTCGTCCTGCTCCTGGTCGGCGTCTCTGGACTCCTCGCCGCGGCCATCGACCTGGTCGGTGGCGAGGAGGAGTACAGCCTCACGCCGCTCGACGCGCCCGGGCTGTGGCTGGCGATCGTGGGCATGGTCATCGTGACCTGGGGCGTCCTGGAATTGCTGGCCCAGAAGCCGCCAGCCCCCTGACGGACCTCGAGGGCAGACCTCGAGGGCAGGGTAGCGAGCAGCGGATATACTCCCACCCAGTATCCCCGGACAAGCAGGAGGCATGGTGGCTACGACTCCCGGCGGTGTCAGGCGACGACAGGCCCGACCGCCGCGACCGTACAGCGGCTCACGCGAGCAAGTATTGAGACGACTGGCACGCATGGAGGGCCAGGTCCGCGGCGTGGCGCGCATGATCGAGCGTGATGAGGACTGCGTCGACGTCCTTCAACAGACAGCAGCGCTACGCGCCGCCATCGACTCGGTCTCGATGCTTCTGATGGAGGACCACGTCCATGGTTGCGTCACGGCAGCGGTCAAGCGCGGGGACGCGGAGGTGCTCACCGATGAGGTCATGGAGGTCGTTCGCCGAAGCATGGGCCGGCCCGCGCGCGCGAGCCGGTCCGGGCCGGAAACCTAGGCGCGGCGGTGGACTATCCACTTCGAGGGCCGCTTATCCACGAAATGAGCACGCTTATCCACTGTGGTGCGTCCGTGCACCGCTGTTGGTGGATAACCAGCTTGACGTCAGTTCCACTCGTTGGGGACACTGCCCTTCCTGCACCACGCGGTGCCCTTCGTGGTGTCGTGCAGTGGCGGAGTACGGTAACGCCACCCGTGGCGATGTGCGGAGAGATTCGCACGCGACGACCGTCCGGGTTTCGGAAGACTGAAACGCCAACCGGTGTGAGGAACGTTCCAGCGCCGGAAGCGGCTTTGGCCCGGGTTCCAGGTTCGCGACGACGACCGCGAGCCGGCCATGAGGAGGGTTGCTTCCGGCGCCTTTCCTTGCCGCCACGATGTGCGACCCCAGGTCGGGCCGGGACGTGACAGGACCGAACGCTGTCGTGCGTCGCGAGCTGCCGACCGATCCCGACACCCTGGCAGCGATGGGCGAGGCCTTCGACGAGACCATTGCTGAAGGTCTACGCGAGTTGGGATTGCTGGGTACACCGGCCGCGGGGCCGGTGGCGAGGCGCAGCTACGAGGCGCACGCCCGTTTGCTGCGTGACTGGAATGCCGCCATCAACCTCACCGCCATCCGTGAGCCGGCCGACATCGCGCGCCGCCATACCTGTGACTCCCTCAGCGCGGTGAGACAACTCTCGCAGATGGTGCGCCCGCGAGCGACCCTCCTCGACCTGGGGTCGGGAGGTGGCTATCCCGGCCTGCCACTGGCTGCGGCGCTGCCCCTGTCGCGGGTGGGGCTGCTTGACTCGGTGGGCAAGAAGGCGCGGTTCCTGAGCGTGGCGGGGGCCGCTGTCGCCGCCATCCTTGCCGAGGACGGCGGCGAGGCCAGCGAGGCGAACGGCATCGACAACCCGCTGATCGAGGCCATCGCCGAGCGCGCCGAGGACCTGGCCGACGAGGCTGACCATCGAGGCGCCTGGGATCTGGTCGTCGCCCGCGCGGTCGGCTCGCTGGCAGAGGTCATCGAGCTGGGCCTGCCACTGACCAGGGTGGGCGGAGTGGTCGTCGCCTGGAAGCGAGAAGAGGAGCGGGGCGGTCTGCGCGCCGAATTGCGTGACGCCGGCTCGATCATCCGCGCCACTGGAGGCGGTCGTCCGGAGGTCGCGACCGTGGACGTGGCGTCGCTGCCCGGCCATCTTCTGGTCTTCGTCTCCAAGGAACGGCCCACGCCCTCTGCCTACCCGCGCCCGGCAGGCATGCGCAAGCGTCGCAAGGGCTGAAGCTGTTCCGACGCACCGGGCCCTGCTACCCTCGCGCCGATGCGCATCGCTGTGGTCTCCGATATCCATGCCAACCTGCCCGCCCTTGAGGCCGTCCTCGAGGCCGTGGATGGCCGCGACCGCCTGTGGGTCCTGGGCGACATCGTGGGCTATGGCCCATATCCCGATGCGGTCGTGGAGCGCTTGCGCACCGAAGATGCCGTGGCTGTGCAGGGCAACCACGATGCCGCCGTGCTCGGCCGCCTGCCGCTGGGTGCCTTCAACGACCTGGCCCGGGCGGCCGTGGCGTGGACGGCAGAGACGATGCGGCAGGACAACCTCGACTGGCTGGCAGGCCTTCCCGATACGCGCGTGGAGGGCGACTTCACGCTGGTCCACGGCAGCCCGCGTGATCCACTTTGGGAATACCTCTTCTCCGTCCCTGCCGCTCGCATCAACCTCGCCGCCTTCGA
Source organism: Candidatus Limnocylindrales bacterium (assembly GCA_038251965.1). GTDB lineage: Bacteria > Chloroflexota > Limnocylindria > Limnocylindrales > CSP1-4 > JAFMJV01. The sequence continues at coordinate 5,565 of JBBSAV010000002.1, read as the reverse complement.
GACGCCCTACTGCATCGTCGGTCACACGCATCACCAGCTCACCTTCCGTGACGACGATGGCCAGGTCGAGGCGCTGCTCGCCAAGCACGGCGGACGACTCACACTTGACGAGCGCCGCTGCATCCTGAACCCTGGTTCGGTGGGGCAGCCGCGTGATGGCGACCCGCGCGCCTGCGCCATGACCATCGACACGGAGTCGGCGGAGGTCGCCTGGCTGCGCGTGGACTACGACATCAAGCGGACGCAAGCGGCCATCCATCGCCTGCCACTGCCCGGTCGACTGGCCGATCGACTCGAGACGGGCGTCTAGCGCGACGTGAGCGTCTAGCGCGACGTGAGCGTCGAGCCGAGCCGATAGCGTCGCTCGCAGCGCGTCATGCCCTCGTCCGCAGACCGCGGCATACTTGCCGCACCGAAAGCTGGCCCAACGCATTCGACCCATCGGTCCCTGAGCGCTGCGCCTGTCCTGACGAGGAACTTGTGAACGCGCACTGCGGCTACGTCCGACGCGCGTACGATTTGGCCGCGACAGTGGCCTCCCGATGCCCATGACGACCGACGAGGGCGGACAGCGCCCACCATCCGATCCCGACAAGGCGCCACGCTCAGCCAAGGCCAGCGGCCTCTCGGGCCAGAAACCAGGCAACCGCCGTGTGCGCATCGACCGGACGCGTAGCGAGTACTTCCGGTACACGCCATCGGGAGCGCTGCAGGCGCGACCCAAGGCCCACGAGGAGGTCCAGGCGGGACGCCGTTTCATGGCCGGCGCCCGGCGCACCCTGTTCGGCCGGCCACTGGCCTCCGCCGAGGAGATCGGTGAGCGTCTCTCCAAGAAGAAGGCCCTGGCCATCTTCAGCTCCGACGCCATCAGCTCCAGCGCCTATGCCACCGAGGAGATCCTTCGGGCACTGCTGCTCGGCGGTATCGGCCTCGCCGCACTGAACCTGGCCCTGCCCGTCTCCATCACCATCGCCTTGCTTCTCGGTGTGGTCGCCATCAGCTACCGGCAGGTCGTGATGGCCTATCCCAACGGCGGCGGCTCCTATTCGGTCTCGAAGGCCAACATTGGTCGCACGGCCTCGCTCGTCGCGGCATCAGCGCTGCTCATCGACTACGTGCTCACCGTGGCGGTGTCGATCTCGTCGGCATCCGAGCAGATCGTGGCCGCCGTCCCCAGCCTGGGGCCGTGGCAGGTGGCGATAGCTGTCGTCGTGGTGGCCGTCATCACCCTGGCAAACCTGCGCGGCGTGCGCGAGGCCGGCAACATCTTCGCCATCCCCACCTATCTCTTCGTGGGCACGGCACTGCTCATGATCGTGCTGGGCGCGTGGCAGATCATCGTCGGCGGTGAAGGTGCCAGCTATCCCAGCATGCAGGACGCCTCGATCGACATGGCCAGCGTGGCCATCCTCCTGCTGGCCATGCGCGCCTTCGCCTCCGGCGCGGTGGCGCTGACCGGCACCGAGGCGATCGCCACCGGCGTGCCCTCCTTCGACCCACCAGAGTCGAAGAACGCCGCGACGACGCTGGCGGTGATGGCTGTGCTGCTGGCCACGCTATTCATCGGCATCACCTTCCTCGCCAACGGCTTCGCCGTCGTGCCCAACCAGGACAGCACGGTACTGTCGCAGGTGGCCGGCCATGTCTTCGGCCTCGACTCCATCGGCTTCTACCTCTTCCTGACCTTCGCCGCGGTCATCCTCATGCTGGCTGCCAACACGTCCTTTGCCGCCTTTCCTCGCCTGGCCGCCGTCCTGGCCTCGGACAACTTCTTCCCGCGGCGCTTCGCCTACCGTGGCGACCGCCTGGCCTTCACCACTGGGATCCTGGTGCTGGGCGTCCTGGCCGGCATCCTCGTCGTCGTCTTCGGTGCCTCGGCGCACGCCTTGATCCCGCTGTATGCCGTCGGCGTGTTCATCGACTTCACCATCAGCCAGACGGGCATGATCCGGCACTGGCTGCGCGAGCGACCACCGGGCTTCCGTCGTCGCCTCACCGTCAACAGCGTCGGTGCCGTCATCACCTGCCTGGTCGCCATCGACGTGACCTTGGTCAAGGCACCGACCTCACTCATCGTGCTGTTGCTCATCCCCGTGCTGGTCGGGGTGATGTGGTTCATCCGCCACGAGTACGACACTGCGGAGAAGGAGCTGGAGGTCGACCCCAGCCGCGTCTACGGTCCGCCCACCAAGAGCAGCCGCGTGATCATCCCGGTTCCGAGCCTCTCACGCGCGGTCATCCGCTCGGTCCAATTCGGCCGCACGGTGTCGGATGATGTTCGCGCGGTCCATCTCACCATCGATCCCGAGGCGGCCAAGGCGCTACGGCGCGACTGGGAGCACATGCTTCCGGGCGTCCCGCTGGTCATCGTCGAGACACCGTATCGCTCCCTGGTGGTGCCGTTCCTGCACTACCTCGACGTGATGGCACCGACGCCGCCCAACACCATCACCATCGTGGTGCTGCCGGAGTACGTGCCGCGACACTGGTGGGACCGCTTCCTGCACAACCAGAAGGCTGGCCGTATCCGCCAGGCGCTCATCGGCCGGCCCAACACGGTCGTGGCCGACGTGCCCTTCGGCGCTGAGCGCGGAACCGATGGCAATGGCCATGTCGAGGACGGCGGCGAGCACAAGCAGCGCGACGTACGCTCACGCCGATCGGGCTGGCGGCGCTAGGGCCACCAGACCGGACGGTCATCAACAGGGACGATATCCGGGACTTCGTCCCTGGCGCGGCCCGTGGCTGTGGCGCGGTGGTAGGCTTCAGTCGTGCCCGACCCGACACCTGACAGGCCCTTGAAACGTGCTGTCCTCCACCTTGATGGCGGACCCACCGATGAGCTCGTGATCGAATGCGGCTGCAAGCTCGCGCGAGCCGACGAGGCCGAGCTGGTGGCGATCTATGTGCTGGAAGTGGACTGGCGGCACGATCTCGAGGACGACCTTGAGGAGCAGCGCGAGGAAGCGTCACGGGCACTCGACCTGGCAGAGGGCATGGCCGAGACGCAGAAGGTGCCACTCGAGACGCAACTCCTACAGGCACGCGATGTGGGCGCCGCACTGGTCGACGAGGCGGTCGCGCTCGATGCCGACGCCATCGTCATGGGTCTGCCCTACAAGGTCCGCTTCGGTGGCGACTTCGCCCTCGGCCAGACCATCCCCTATGTATTCAAGAACGCGCCCTGTCATGTCTTCGTGGTCCGTGAACCGGTCGCGAGGAGCGAGGAGCGTGACCAAGCCGCCAACCGGGCCCCCAAGAGGATCTAGAACGATGCGCGCAATCATCGTCGGCAGCGGACGAGTCGGTGCCGGCCTGGCAAGTCAACTTGCCGATGCAGGTCACGAGGTGGTCATCCTCGACATCAGTACCGACAGCTTCCGTCGGCTGGCACCGGGCTTCTCCGGGCAAGCGTTGCGCGGCGATGGCACCGATGCCAGTGTGCTCGAGCGTGCTGGTGCTGGCGAGGCCGAGTGGTTCTTTGCCCTGACCAACGGAGACAACCGCAACATCCTCGCCGCACAGCTGGCCAGGCAGGCGTTCGCCATCCCGCACGTGCTGTGCAAGATCAACGACCCGGTGCGCTCCCGGGCGTACACCACGCTCGGCCTCGATACCATCAACCGCACTGAGATGATGATGGACAGCATCGGTCGCTACATGGGCCACCCGGCTGTGCCAGGCGCGGGCGATGTCAACGTTGCCGTCATACCCGCGGCACCGACTTCGGCGGCGGACGTTCCGGCGGCGGAGGCTGCAGCGGCGGACGCACGGAGCGCGGGCAACGCGGGCGACGTGACGGCCACCGGTGGCAGGACGGATGCGCGTGCCGCGGCCGCTGCGGGTGAGGCCGACAGCGTCGGGGAGCCGACATCCAGTTCGACGTCCGCCTCCGCCGACAGTACTGGAGGCCGATAGCCGTGTTCGTGATCGTCGTCGGTGGTGGCCGCGTCGGCTTCTACCTGACCAAGGAGCTCCTCGCTGAAGGCCACGAGATCGTGCTCATGGAGAAGGATCTGCGCAGCGCCGAACGCATCCGTGACGAGTTGGGCGCCGTGGTCGTCAATCGTGACGGCTCAGAGGGTACGCACCTCTCCGAGGCCGGCGCCAACCGCGCCGCGATCGTGGCGGCCGTCACCGGCGACGATGCCGACAACCTCGTGGTGTGCCAGATGGCCAAGCATCACTTCGATGTGCCGCGCACGATCGCACGCGTCAATAACCCACACAACGAGAAACTGTTCCGCAACCTGGGCGTGGACGAGATCATCAGCCCCACGCGTATGGTGCTGGCTGCCATCGAGCAGGACATCCCGGTGCACGAGTTGCTCCATCTGGCCAACCTCGAAGGCGGCGAGCTGGAGCTGTTGGAGGCGCAGATCGCCGAGGATTCCCCTGCCCTCGGTCGTCGCCCCGAGGACATCGACCTGCCGGAGGGTTGCACCCTTTTCGTCGTCATCCGCGACGACCGTGCGCAGTCGGTGCGTCCCGATACGATCTTCCAGGAAGGCGACAAGGTCATCGCCGTCTCGCGCACCGAATGCGAGAACGACCTCCGAATGCAGCTTATCGGCGACATCCCGGAGATCGCCTCCGCCTGACCAGCCCTTCGTGGGACGCACCCAAACCCCGCGCCAGCCGCTCCTCGTCGGCGCCATGTGATCCTCCTCGTCGATCCGACCTCTGGGTCGACTCACCGGTCAGGTCGCTCCGGGCCGGTCGTCGGTCCCGCGCGGTCAGGCCAGCGCTGCATGTCAGGCCGGCGCGATCGACCAGGATCCCAGGTGGCTCCAGGGAGGTGACTCACCCGCGTGGTGGGTCATCTGACAGAGCGATGCGGTTTCGTCGGTCATCTGACCCAGGTGGTGGGTGAGATGGCCGAGCCCACCGGCGTCTCACCCACCCGACGGGTGAGACGACCGAAGACCGCTGAAGATGTGGGTTTGTCCGGTCGTCTCACCCGCCGGGCGGGTAGCGTATGGCTCGACTGGGTTGGGCAGCTCAAACGCGTCGGCAGCTCCGTCGATTCACCCGCCGAGCGGGTAGGCGCGGCCCCGGGGCGACTGGGTTGGCCAGTCGGCAGAGTAGGGAGCGGGTCGGGCGGATCTTGGCCCGCGGCGGGGTCGGGCGGATCATCCGCCTGTCGCCCGACATCCGCCTGTCGGCCCGCTTGTGTCGTCCCTCCAGACGTGGCACCCTCACGGACCCCAGCCCAAAGCTGGTAGGCTTTGTAACGAAATCTTTGTCAAGTACACTGCCATCGCACAGTGAGGACTCTTGACAATGGTATTGATAGGGTTCTACTATCTGTCGTGTACAGGGTCAGTGTCCGATACCGAGGCGTGGCCAAGTGCCCCGAACGAGACCTGACAAGACACGGAGGAACCAGGAAATGACCATCATCCGCAGGACTTCACCGCGCTCCGACCTGATGTCGTTCCGCGACGCGGTCGACCGTCTGTTCGACGACACCACCTTCCGGCCCCTGGCCTGGGGCGGTTCGGAGGCTCGCCTGCCGCTGGATATCACCTCCAACGAGGACTCCATCACCGTCGAAGCCGCCCT
>JBBSAV010000001.1:0-102193 GCA_038251965.1 Candidatus Limnocylindrales bacterium | reverse complement strand
CGATGTCGTCATGAGTCCCGACGCTGGCGCGTACCAGTACTACGGCGACTGGGCCGGCGTGGTGACGCCGGACGATCCACTCGCGACCGTGGAGCAGGCATTGGCCCTGTACGACGTACGCTGGCTGGCGCTCGAGGGCGCCCACATCACGACCGATCTCGAGCCGCTGCTCCGGGGTGAGGTCCAGCCCGACTGGCTGTCAGCCCCGCTGGTCGTGGTGCCGCCGCTTCCGCCGGGAGCCGACGAGACCGATCCAGCCGACCCCATGCCCAGGGCCGCGCTGTATGCGGTGTGCCTCTCGGAGACCGACACGCGGTGCGACCGATGAACATCATCATCCCGGCCGCACTCTATCTGCTGGCTCTGGCCATCCGCCTCATCGCGGCAGGCGAAGTACCGTTCCCGACCACCGAGCCCAGTGCCTACTACGTGGATGTTGCCCAGAACCTCCTGGCCGGCCATGGCCTGGTCAGCGATGGCGTTTGGAGCTATGCCACGGCCCCGCTGCAGGTCCCCAAACCCGCCTTCGAGCTGTGGTTGCCCATGAGCACGTTCGTGTCCGCCGCGACGATGTCCGTGCTGGGATCCACGTTCTGGGCCGCGCAGGTCGGCGGTTCCGTCCTGGGGGCCGCCGTGGCGCCCCTGGCCTGGACTGTCGGAAGCGAGGCGGCACGGACGCAGGGACTCGACCGACGCCGAGCAATCGCCGTCGCGGTCGCCTCGGGCCTGCTGGCCGCGGTGCTGGCCCCACTGGTCCTGGGATCGGTCGTCCCCGACTCGTACACGCCGTTCACCGTCTTCGTGCTGGTGAGCGCGCTGCTGGTGCCGCGCGTCGTGGGTGTCGGCGAAGGTCGGGACGATGCCGCCGGACGATCGCGCATCGTCGCCAGCCTCGCGCTCGGGATGGCCATGGGTCTCGCCTACCTTTCGCGCCAGGAGGTCATCTGGCTGGGGATCGCGGTGCTCGTGATGCTGGGCTGGGGATCGCGTGGATGGACGCCGGGCACACGACGACGGCAGGCGTTCGGACGCCTGTGGCCGATCGTCGTGGGTGGCCTCATCACGGTGTTGCCATGGCTGCTGCGCAACGTCGTGGAGTTCGGCAGCCCCTTCCCGGGCCAGGCCATCGAGAACATGTTCCTCGTAGACAACGAGGACATCTTTGCCTTCCGCGACCATCCCGAAGCGGCAACGTACCTGGCCCAAGGCCTCGCCACGGTGCTGTGGAACCCACTGGTAGCTGCCTGGGACGGCTTTCTCAACGTCATCGTCCTGCCGGCCTTCCCGGTGGGCCTGGCCGGCCTCATCGCGCTCCTCGGCATGAGGCGCTCAGCCGCGCTACGCCGACCCACGGCCCTGGTCGCACTTCTGCTGAGTGGTGCCCTCACGTTCGCGAGCACGATGCTGCTGTTCCCGGTGGCCACGTTGTGGGGGACGTTCATGCACGCATCGGGGCCTCTGCTGGTGGCGCTGGGCGTGATGGCCGCCCTGGGTGGCGATGCGCTCCTAGCGAGAGTCTCCGAGTGGCGCGCCTGGGAGAAGCCCAACGTCATCCTTGCCCCGGTCGCACTGGTCGCCATAGCCGGGCTGTTCAGCGTCTTGAGCGTGTATCTCTACTCGGAGCAGTCGCGCCAGACCCAGGCGCGATACGCGGACTTGGCGACGTCCCTGCAGGCAAGCGCCAAGGCGGCCGGACAGGATGTGCCCGACACGATCGTTACCGACCACCCCATGTGGCTGGCCGGTGCCCTGGAGCGGCACGCCATCGCGCTTCCCGACGAAGGACTCGCCTCCATCGTCGAGTTGAGCGAGATCTTCGACGCACCTTGGGTCGTCGTCGTCGACGAACGCGGGCGCTATCCGGAGGCACTCCTCGATGCCGCGGCCCGCGGCTGTCTCATCGCCGACCCTGAGCCGCTGGCGGCCGGGAGCGGCGAGGCCTGGCTCTTCAGGCTGGCTCGGGAGTGCGCGCCATCGTGAGAGTCGACGCCGGGAGGGCCAGCGGCAACGCCTATACTCCGAGCCACATGGATGCCGCGACGCCGCACGTGCGGCGGCAACGAAGCAGGACAGAGCAGGCATGCGTGCGGGTGCGCCCCGAGTGCGCGCCGGCGGACATCGTCAGCCAGGTGGATGAGGGCACGATGCACTGGCTCGTACCCCACCCCAGGGAGAGGAGTATGGAATGAGCCCGGGCGAGTATGCAGGACCGGACAGGCGCCGAGGTGGCCCCGACCGGCGAGACCCCAACGCACGGATCAAGATCCTGCTCGTCGATGACCATGCCCTGTTCCGTGTGGGCATGCGGCAGACCCTCGAGGCCGAGGACGACTTCGAGGTCGTTGCTGAGGCTGAGGATTCGCGCGGCGCCATCGATGCCGCCGCAGCCCACACGCCTGACATCGTGTTGCTGGACCTTTCGCTTCCCGCTCCGGGTGGGATCGAGACGACCCAGCGCGTCAAGCGCGAGGTACCAAGCTCCGGCATCATCGCGCTGGCGACGTCCGAGGACGAGGATCAGCTCTTCGAGGCCATCAAGGCCGGGGCCGCGGCCTTCCTGCTCAAGGACATCAGCCCCGAGGACCTCGTGACGATCATCCGCCGAGTCAACCAGGGCGAGTACCTCATCAACGACAAGGTCTTCGCGCGTCCGTCGGTCGCCAACCGTGTCCTCAAGGAGTTCCGCGAGCTGGCGGTCTATGGCCAGGAGGCAGCCCCCATCTTCGCGCCGCTGTCCCCGCGCGAGGTCGAGATCCTGGACAACATCGCCAAGGGCATGACGAACAAACAGGTCGCCTATGCCCTCTCCATCAGCGAGCAGACGGTCAAGAATCACATGAGCTCCATCCTGCGCAAGCTCTCGGTGAACGACCGCACGCAGGCCGTGGTGTACGCCATGAAGCAAGGCTGGATCAGGATCCCTGAGGATTGAGCATCCCGGAGCAGCCGCGTGCTCCTGGTGGTCTGCCGGGCGCTGGCGATCGCCTCGATTCGTCCGGCCCGGCTCCTGCGGGCAGCCTGAACACGCCCGAGGACAGGGCCTACGCTGGGCTTGGCCCCGGCTTGGCCCGACCCAGCATCGCGAGGCTGCGCGGGGAGATCGAGGAAGACATCCGGCGGATCGAGAGCGAGAACAGCGAGATCGACATGCTCATGGAGCAGGTCCTCATCGAGATCGAGCGCCATGAAGGCCGCAGATCCAAGATGGAGACCCGCCTCGCCACCCTCGAGACGAGCGGTTCGCCCGATCCCGATGAGTTGTCCGAGGTGCGCGATGGCCTGTTGGCGCTGACGCGCCGAGAGCTGCTATTCGACTCGCAGCGCCAGGTGCTCGAGGGCAAACAACGCGTCCTGGCACGCTTCCTGCAGCGACTCGTCGAGATCGACAACAGCCTGTCCGACCTGGGTGGTGCCCCGACGCGACCAGCCCCGGTCGCGTCACCGGGCCTGCGAGCGCTGGCGGCAGCTGGTGGCGGTGGCGCCCGGGCAGCGGACCAGCCGGCCATGGCGATACGGAGCCAGGAGGACCTCCGTCGCGACATCGTGCGCCAGTTGCACGACGGCCCGGCGCAATCGATCGCCAACATCGGGCTCCAGGCAGAGATCGTCGAACGCCTCATGCAGAAGGGCGACTCTCGGGTCGGTGAGGAGATCCGGGCGCTCTCCCGTTTGGTGCAACAAGCCCTCGACACCACCAAGGAGTTCATCTTCGAGATTCGGCCTATGGTCCTCGATGACCTTGGCTTGGGGCCGACCATCCGCCGCACCACCAGCGATCGCGCCCGACGCTCCGGCATCAACATCGACTTCGATTCGCAGGGCATCGAGGAGCGCATCGACCCGGGCATCGAAAGCGTGGTCTATCGCAGCGTGGACGAGGCCATCATCGGCTTCCTGACCCTGCGCCCGCCTTCGGTGCTGGTGCGACTCGACTGGGGCGAGCATGAGCTGGTGGCCACGGTCGAGGGCACCTGGCCACGGATCAACCCCGAGGGACAGACCGAGTCGAGCGGGGCCGCCACTGGTCGCTCGGTCGACACGCCACCAGCGCTGCTGGCGATGATGCAGGAGAAATGGAGTGCGGACCAGGCGGCCGACCGGGCCATGCGCAGCCTGCCGCCCGAACGCGTGTCCGAGATCGGGACTCGCGCGCGCGCTATGGGCATGACCATGACGATGCGGGACGAGGGCCAGGTGATGGAGTTGATCGCACCCATCAGGCGATAGGCGGCCTGGGGTCGGTCGTCAGGCCAGGTCCGCGAAGTGCGGCCAGAGTGACGCGTCGAAGTCCGGCATGAGCACGCGCAGGCGCTCGACCTGGGGTCGATAGTAGCGCTTCAACATCTCGATGTGCTCGGCGGGCACGGACACCTTCTCCAGCTTGGCCTGGTTGCGGGGCCGTGCCATCACCTTGGGCGGCAGCTGGTGCGGTGGCAGACCCAGGAAGTCGAATGTCCGCGCCAGCATCGCGGAGGCGTCGGCGGCGCAGGCCTCGTACTGCATCAGCAGGAGCCGTTCAGCCGGAAGCGACTGCAGCAGCCACTCGATCTGCGTGGCGTACATGCCGCGTTCGATGGCGTCGGTCACCACGCGAACGCGATCACCGAACACCCGCAGCGCACCGGTATCGTCGCGCTCATCCACGAGGCCGCCGCGGTCCTGATGGCTGAGACCGCTGATGTAGCGCTCGACGGGGTCTCGAAGCAGGACGATGCCGCGAGCGTCCGGAGCGGCGGCCTTGATCATCGGCGGCGCCCAGGGACAGCTCAGATACTCGGGTGTCTTCTCTCCGACGAGCTTGCCCTCCGGCCGTGGAAAGAAGCGATGGTAGGTCTGAACATGCTCGTCTGTGAGTGGCTCGGACCAGAGGCGGTCGAAGAAGTGGAGCTCGGGCCGCTGGTTCTCAGGCTGCATCACACCGGGGTGCTGTTCGAGCAGGCGGAACCACCAGGTCGTGCCGGACTTCTGTGCGCCGAAGATGACGAAGTCGGGCGGGCCGATACGCCAACCCGCCGGGCGGTCGGGATACTCGGGCAGGGTCTCAAAGACCTTGCGCCGTTCGCGGATGCTGGCTGGGTCCATCGGCTTCGGCATGCGTGCCGGGCGCTGATCAAGGCCCAATCGCCTGCGCAGCTTGCGCAGTCGGATCTGGCGCATAGGGGAACCTCGGGCTGGAAGCTGGGATGTGGCCGCCATGATAGCCGTCGGGTGCTCGCGCGACTGCAGCAGCGTCCGCACACGCCTCCTATACCCTATAGCCCGATAGTCATATCGCCTGAGCCGGTGGCGGTGCCTAGGATTCCGGTGACACTTGTCACACCAGTTGGAGTCCTGCTCTTGTTGTCAACCCCCGGCGAGCACGTGCCCGCACCAGACCGGACGAAACCGCACCGTCCAGCTGGTCGAATCGGTGCTCCCGGTCTACCCTTGAGCACCCGGCACGGCCGCCTGCCTTCAACGGCCATGAGGAACCGAGCGTGAGCGAAAAGATCCGCGTCGTCATCGTCGATGACATCGCCGAGACCAGAGAGCACCTCACGAAGCTGCTCTCGTTCGAATCGGATATCGAGGTAGTTGGCGCTGCCGCCTCTGGCGAGGAGGCGGTCGAGCTCACCGGCAAACTACAGCCGGACATCCTGCTGATGGACATCAACATGCCCGGCATGGATGGCATCGCCACGACCGAGCGGGTCTCGGCCACCTTCCCCGGGACGTCCATCATCATGATGAGCGTCCAGGGCGAGGCCGACTACCTGCGACGCTCCATGCTGGCCGGCGCTCGCGAGTTCCTCGTCAAGCCCTTCAGCTCGGATGAGCTGACGGCATCCATCCGTCAGGTCCACATCCGCGAGAAGGCCAGGCGCGGACGGATGATCATGCCTGCCCCTGGTGCTCCAGCTCCCGAAAGCGGCAGCAGGAAGGGCAAGATCGTGACCCTGTTCGCGCCCAAGGGCGGTGTGGGCCGGACGACACTGGCGGTCAACCTTGCGGTGGCCATGGCCGGTGAGCAGCGGCAGACCGTGACGCTGGTGGACGGTTCGTTCCAGTTCGGCGACGTGGGCGTGCTACTCAACTTGAACCCCAAGAACAAGTCGATCATCGATGTGGTCTCCGACCCTTCGGCTACCGACGAGGACCTGGTCGACACCACGCTCATCAACCACAGCACCGGCATCAAGGTGCTGCTGGCGCCACCCAGCCCGGAGATGGCCGAGCTGATCACGGTCGACCAGATCCGACGCATGATGGCCCGCCTCCGCGAGACCAACGACTTCACGGTGGTCGACCTGTGGCCGCACTTCAACGATGTGTCGCTGGCGCTGCTTGACATGTCCGACGTGATCCTCACCATCCTCACGCTGGAGATCACCAACATCAAGAACATCCGCCTCTTCCTGGAGGTGGCAGAGCAGCTTGGCTATAGCGACAAGCTCAAACTGGTCCTGAACCGGGCGGATTCAGCGTTCGGGATCCGCGTCGCGGACGTCGAGAACTCGGTCGGCCGCAAGATCGATCACCAGGTCGTCTCCGATGGCCGCACGGTCGTCTACGCCCTCAATCGAGGTGTTCCCTTCGTATGGAGCAACAGCCAGGCTCCGGTCAGCGAAGACATCCTCAAGATCTCACGCGCGCTCGTTTCGGGTGAAGGCTCCCCCGCAGCCGAGGATGAGAAGGAGCCGGCCAGGAAGTCACTCTTCGGACGGCGCTGACGTCGTCATGCATCCTCGCTAGGGAGAATCCGAGATGTCACTGCTGAAACGGATCGAAAGCGCCAAGCCCGGCGGCGAGGGCGCGCCCGCCACCATCCTTGGTGGGCCCTTCCCGCCAGGGTCTGTACCGCCGCCAGGGGCAGCCCCGGGCCAGCCCGGGGTGCCGCGGCCGCCCATGCCACCGCGTGTGATCTCCCAGGTCCCGGTGCGTGAGTCGTTCCGCGATACCAAGTACCGCATCCAGCAGCGCGTCATCTCCGACCTGGATCCCAAGCTGGACCTCACCAACCAGGTGGAGGTGCGGCGCCAGATCGAAGAGATCTTCAGCATCGCCATCGACGAGGAGGGTCTGGCCCTCACGCGTGCCGAGCGGGTGCGCATGCTCGAGCAGATCACCGACGAGATCGTGGGTCTTGGCCCGCTTGAGCCGCTCCTCCGCGACGAGTCGATCACCGAGATCATGGTGAACGGTCCGCGCCAGGTCTACATCGAGCGCGCCGGCCGCCTGGAGTTGACCAACATCGCCTTCCAGAACGATGACCACGTGATGCGCATCATCGACCGCATCATCGCCCCCATCGGGCGCCGCGTGGATGAGTCGAGCCCCATGGTGGACGCCCGCCTGACTGACGGCTCACGCGTCAACGCCATCATCCCGCCACTCAGTCTGGTGGGGCCGGTCATCACCATCCGCAAGTTCGCAGCCTCGCCCTTCACGGTCGACGACCTCATCCGCTTCGGCACGGCCACGCCCGAGATGTTCGACTTCCTCAAGGCCTGTGTCGAGGCGCGACTGAATGTCTTCGTCTCCGGCGGCACCGGCTCGGGCAAGACCACGACCCTCAATGTGCTCTCATCGTTCATCCCCAACGACGAGCGCATCGTCACCATCGAGGACGCCGCCGAGCTGCAGCTCCGCCAGGAGCACGTCATCACGCTGGAGTCGCGCCCGCCCAACATCGAGGGCAAGGGGGCCATCACCATCCGCGAGCTCGTCCGTAACTCGCTGCGCATGCGGCCCGATCGCATCGTCGTCGGTGAGTGTCGTTCTTCCGAGGCGCTCGACATGCTGCAGGCCATGAACACCGGCCACGACGGTTCGATGTCCACAGGCCACTCCAACAGCCCCCGCGACATGCTCTCCCGGCTTGAGACCATGGTGCTGATGGCAGGTGTCGACCTGCCGCTGCGTGCCATCCGCGAGCAGATCGCTTCGGCCGTCGACCTGATCGTGCATCAGTCGCGCCTCAAGGATGGAACGCGCCGCGTCACCAGCATCACCGAGGTGCAGGGCATGGAGGGAGACGTCGTCGTCATGCAGGAGGTCTTCACCTTCGAGCAGACCGGTGTCATAGACGGTCAGATCCAGGGCATCCTGCGACCCACCGGCATCCGGCCCAAGTTCACCGAGAAGTTCGAGGTCATGGGCATCAACCTGCCCCCTGCCCTCTTCGGGTATCGGTCCTAGGAGGTCACGATGGATCCTGCCGTCCTCGTCGCTATCCTGGCCGCCGTCGCCGTCCTGTTGCTGTTCTTCGGCGTCTTCGGCGGCCGGCGCATCTCGCCGACCGAGCGTCTGGAGCAGGTGGCGATCGCTGCCACCGAAGCTCGCAACCGCGACCGCGACCCGAAACAGGGCAAGACCCTGCGAGCACGCCTGTTCGGCGGCCGCGCCGCCATCGGCGTCGATCGCGTCGTGGAGCGGCGCGACTGGGGCTCCAATATGGCTCGCGAGCTGGCCCGCGCCGATCTCCAGCTGCGACCCTCGGAGTACCTCGCCATCAGGATCGGCGCTATCGTCGGCGCGCCCATGGCGATGTACCTGCTGGCCGCGACGGTCTTTCCCACCCTGGGCAGCCCGCTGGCCATCCTGCTGGCGGCTGTGCTGGGCTGGTGGATCCCTCGCTTCTACGTCAACCGCCGCAAGAACAAGCGGCTGCGGTCGTTCAACGACCATCTCGCCGACACCATCACGCTCGTCGCCAATGCGCTGCGTGCCGGTGCTTCCTTCCTGCAGGCTATCGAGCTGGTGGTGCGTGAGACACAGCCACCCATCTCCACCGAGTTCAACCGCGTCATCCGTGAGGTCAATCTCGGCCTGCCGTTCGAGCAGGCGCTGACCAACATGGTCCGCCGGGTGCGCTCCGAGGACCTTGAGCTGATGACCACGGCCATCACCATCCAGCACCAGGTCGGCGGGAACCTCGCCGAGATCCTGGACTCCATCGCCTTCACCATCCGTGAGCGTATCCGCATCAAGGGCGAGATCCGTACGCTGACGGCGCAGCAGCGGATGTCCGGCTACGTCGTGGCTGGCCTGCCCATCGGCCTGGTCGTCATCCTCCCGCTCATCGCACCCAGCTTCATGGAGCCGATGTTCGGTGATCCGACGATCTTCGGCATCCCGGCCGGCGTCATCATCCTCGCCATCGGAGGCGTGATGATGGCTATCGGTTTCCTGCTCATCCGCCGCATCGTCGACATCGAGGTCTAGCCATGGGACTCCCCTTCCTCATGGCGTTGCTGGCTGCCGGCGGCGTCTTGCTCATCGTCTGGTCGCTACTGGGTGCCCGTACCTCAGACCCGGTCCAGGCCCGGCTGACCCATCTGGGCACCCTCGAAGGCGTCACCAGCCTCGAGGAGATCGAGCTACAGCAGCCCGTCATGGACCGGACGCTGCGACCGCTGATGCGTCGCCTCTCCGGTCTCGGCACGCGCTTCACCTCGCGTGACCGGGTCGGCCGCACCGAGGGCCGCCTGGCAGAGGCCGGCTATCCCTATGGCTTGCGCACCATCGACTTCATGGGATTGAAGGTGGTCGCCTCCCTGGTCACCAGCGGACTCGCCTTCCTCCTCTTTGGCGTGGCCCTGGGATCCGGCGCGACCTCAGGCCTGGTCATCGCCATCATCGGCTTGGTGGTCGGCTTCTTCGTGCCCGACTACTGGCTCATCCATCGTATCAAGGGACGCCAGAAGGCCATCCTGCTGGGCATCCCCGACACGCTCGACCTGTTGACCATCTCGGTCAAGGCCGGACTGGGCTTCGACGCCGCGCTGGGAAAGGTGGTCGAGAAGACACAGGGGCCCCTATCGGATGAGTTCCGCCGTGCAATGGCGGAAGTCCGCATCGGCAAGCCCCGTCGTGATGCACTCAAGGAGCTGGTGGCTCGCACTAACGTGCCCGCGCTGACCAACTTCATCGGAGCCATCATCCAGGCCGAGCAGCTCGGTGTGGCCATCGCCAACGTCCTGGAGGTGCAGTCCGAGCAGCTCCGTATCGAGCGCCGGCAGCGTGCTGAGGAGATGGCGGCCAAGGCGCCCATCAAGATGCTGTTCCCGCTGGTGGGATGCATCTTCCCCTCGCTGTTCATCGTCATCCTGGGGCCGGCCATGATCCTCATCATGTTGAACCTGACCAAGGTCTAGGCTGCCGAGATCACGCCATCAAGTCGCATGAATGAAGGACGGCAGCGTCTCCGACGCACCGCTGACGACGTCATCGTGTGTGAGCGACTGGTGATGGGCGAATCGTTCCTGCAGCGCTTCAGGGGCCTGATGGGGCGCGCCTCGATGGACCCCGGCGAGGGCCTGTGGCTGCAGACGTCGAGCATCCACATGATGTTCATGCGGTTCCCTATCGATGCGCTCTTCGTGGGGAAGGCGGGCCCGGACGGCCGACGCACGGTCGTCAGGCTGCGCCCGGACCTGCCGCCGTGGCGAGGACTCGTCTTGCCGGTGCGCGGTGCGCATGGCGTCGTCGAGCTGCCGGCTGGCACCCTCGCTCGCTGCGGTGTGACCGAGGGCGAGGAGTTCGTCATCGAGCCGGCCACCTAGGCCTAGGCCCGCTGGCTGAGCGGTCGATCCACGGCCAAGCCGCAGATAAGCTCCGGCCAAGCGGCGCCCGCCACGATGGGCAGGGTGCGCTTCCTACTGGACCTGTTGCTGCCGCCGCGCTGCCCCGGCTGCGGGCGTGAAGGTGAGCCGCTCTGCGAGCATTGCCGTCGGCCGCTGCGGCGGCGCCTGGAAGAACCGGCCGGCGCACCCGTGGGTATGCCGGTGACGATGCCGCCCGGTCTGCTGCAACTGGAGTGGTGCGCCATGTACAGCGGGCCCGTCCGTGCCGCCCTGCACGCGTTGAAGTACCGCGGGGAGCGCCGCCTCAGCCAACCGCTGGGAGCGGCCATGGCCGAACGTTGGCGCCGAGCAGGACGCGGCGGCGAGCTGGTCACCTGGGTACCGGTGCATCGGATGCGACGACGCGAGCGTGGCTTCGACCAGGCGGAGGAACTGGCGCGGGTGATGGCGTCGGAGCTGGGACTGCCGGTGGAGCGCTGCCTGGAGCGTCGTCAGCGAACGGTCGCGCAGCACTCACTCGACCAGCGCGAGCGTGCCGGCAACACGTCTGGGGCGTTCGCGGTGCCATCCGAGGGCAGAGAGCTCATCGGTGGACGCTGGATCCTGCTGGTCGATGACATCGTGACCACCGGCGCGACCCTCGCGGGCTGCACCGCTGCGCTGCAGGCGGGAGGCGCCGGGGCGGTTTCGGCCATTGCAGTCGCGCGAGACCGCTGACATGACGCGCTGTGGACGGAGGCGAACACGCCGTTCGGGCGTGGCAGGCTGCGCGGCGGGGGCCTACTATCAGACCAAAAGCGGAGGTGCAGCCGGTGCGAATCACGATCAGAGGCAAGAACCTGACCGTATCGGACAAGGACCGAGCCTACATCGAGCGCAAGATGCAGCGCCTGGAGCGGATGCTCGACGACCGCAGTGAGGCGGACGTGGAGTTGCGTCTGGAGGGCAACCACAAGATCGACGGCAGCCACATCGTCGACGTGACGCTCTCGACGGCCGGTCAGTCACTGCGCAGCGTGGCGACAGGGGCATCCTTCAAGGTCGCCGCTGATGAGGTCATCGACAAGATCGAGCGCCGCACCGTCGAGGCCCGCCAACGACCGCGAGATCGACGGCGTCACGCGCAGCTGCGCTATGCCAGCTCCAGCGGAGAGCCGCTACCGATCGCGGACGGTGAGGATGAGGTTGCCGAGCCAGAGTCGCTGGTGGTGAAGGTCAAGCGCTTCGCCATCGAGCCCATATTCGAGGAGGACGCCATCGCTCGCATGGAGGAGCTGGGGCACGCGTTCTTCATCTTCGTCAATGCCGAGAACGAGCGAGTGGCCGTGCTGTACCGCCGACGAGACGGTCGTTACGGGCTCATCGAACCGGCTATCGGAGGAGCCTACAGCGCTGAGAGATAGCGTCGACTCCAAGCGTACGACAGGGCACGTGTGCGCTCGTGCGGCCTGAGCGGGCGCCTTCACGGTACCTGCCCGCTGGCCCGTGACACCTGAGGGCTCCCCTGTGGCACTTGCGGGACCCTGTGGCACCCTGGGGACTCTCCGTGTGCACCGTGCGTGCTGCCTGCGCGCCTGAGGACACCGCTGCACCTGCGGGCACCCCTGTGCGGCATGCGGGTGCCTCCCAAGCCTCCATCCTGGTGGTCGTGGGGGACCACTCCCCCACCCGGTGCCCCGTACCAATGGACCATATTCCCCGGGGCGTCCCCGCACCGATGATGGTCCCTGCCGCCGAACGGTGGCTCACCGGGGCACCAAAGCCCAGGTGTCGACGACGACGCTGTCGGGGTGCTATGAGCGTCCAGAACCCACGGGCCTTCAACGAGTGGCTGCGAGCACAGCTCAAGGCCAAGAAGATGTCCCAACGCCAATTGGCACAGCAGTCGGGCGTGGATCATTCCACGATCTCACGGCTACTGCGGGGTGACCGCACGCCTTCCCTAGGCACAGCCACCAAGCTGGCCAAGGGCCTGCGCGAGCTGCGCGACGACGTCGATTCACCGCAGTACTTCGGTCTGACCTCGTCATCGAGCACACATCCGACCGCACGCGTCGAGTACGCGCTCCGCTCCGACGATCTGATGAGTGAGCCACAGGTCCGCCAGGTCATGGAGTACTACCTGGCATTGCGCATGCGCCGCCTGTCGGTTCGCCAGACCGGCCGTTATGCGCCGGTACGTCCGGTCGCCGCGGTGCGCTCGATCCCTACCCGCGCCGAACCCAACAAGCAGCACTGATCGGCGGCGCTCCCGCCCGCCGCAGCGACTCATCCCGACCACGGCCTGTCTGCGCTTGCCCGGCGCTGTGCCCCGACTAGGCCGTGGTCGTTCCCTGTTCCGAGGCTGGGTTGCCATCTGCACCGGAACGCCCGCCCTTGGTCTTGGGCGAGAGCAGGTAGGCGATGAAGCCGAGCACGATGACTGACAGCACGCTGATGGCGCGGTCGACAAGCGCGATGGCAGCGGCCTCAGTGGGATCGGCGTGGTAGACGACGGTCAGGATACCGACGATCCCGGCCTCGACGATGCCGAGGCCGGCGGGCGTAAAGGGCACGGCGGTGAGCAGGGAGGCCACCAGGGCCACGAAGAAGGCGCCACTGATACCGAGCGAGATGTCGAAGCCGAGTGAGTCCACCACGAAGAGCAGGCGGATCGCTTCAGTGGTCCAGATGAGCCCCGTGAGCACGGCTACCAGAGGCAGGGTGCGGCGATCCGCGGAGAAGACGCCCTCTTCGAACCGCTCGTAGAGCTCCTTGATCTTCACCGGAAGCGGCAAGCGCTCGACCAGTCGGCGTCCGAAGTTGCGAAGCGTGAGCAGCGCAGCGGCGAGCACGATCATCACCACGATGCCGATGAACATGATCGTCCGGACGGTCTCATCCATCCCCGAGCGGAAGGACCAGAAGGCTGCCCCCAACCCCAGGATGACGATGGCGAAGATGTCGAAGATACGTTCGATGAAGATGGTCCCGAAGGTCGCCGAGAGCGACACCGGGAAGTTGACCTTCAGCAGCCAGGCACGATAGACCTCGCCCAGCTTGGCCGGAACGACGCTGTTGACGAGCCAGCTGACGAAGATGATCTCCGTCGAGTCGCGGATGCTGACCTTGGCACCGATGCCCCGCAGCAGGATGGACCAGCGATACCCGCGCAGCGGGAAGCCGAGATAGTAGATGACGAAGGCGGCCAGGAGCCAGGCAGGGTCGGCTGCCAGCACGTAGTCCACCAGGGTGCCGAACTCGAAGCCCGGCAGGGCCACCACGAACAGAAGCAGCACAAGGACGGGGACGATGATCGAGGCCTGCGTGCGACGATCGCGCAGGCGCTGCGTGAGCGGGACGGCACCTTGGGAGAGGTCGTCCTCGAGGAGTGGGTCCTGCTTGACCGCAGCGCCGACGTCCGGTGTGGCTTCGAATGCCGACCGGAATGGCTCGGTCCGATCGCGGACCTCTTCGTCCTTGCCCTCCACAGGGCTTGAGGGCAGCTCGCTCACGATGTGCCCTCCTCTCCCGGAACCGGGCGGATGCGACCGTTGCCACCGAAGCGGTTGACCAGCTTGGCCATGGGCGTCCACAGCCGCACGAAGTAGGATGCGCGGCCAGTCATGAGTTCTGCGCTCGGCAGGAGCATCCGCAGCTCTGCGGCCGAGGTGAACGTGCCCGGCAACACGGTCGAGGCGATCCCCAGCTCGGTGATACTGTGCGCATCTGACGAGGCCACCCCAGGCAGTCCATGGCGATGTGCGAAGGCTGCCGCCAAGGGGTTGGCATCACGATAGGCGCGGGCGTTGTGCGTTTCCACATAGTCGACGATAGCGGCCAGCGCCTCCAGCTTCTGTTCGGCGCTGCCGGACCCGCCGTCGGCCTTGCTGCCGCCTGAGCTGCGGAAACCGTCAAAGGGGTGCGGCAAGCCCACCAGGCCACCCTGTTCGCGTATGGCGGCCGCGGTTTCGATGGCCGAGAGCCCGGGCGGCACGACACGCTCCAGGAAGAGCCCCAGCATGTCACCGTCAGCCGTTCGGACCTCTTCGCCCACGATGACCTGCAGTCCTGCCGGTGCCAGCTCGCGAGCGCGCTGGGCCCCGTCGATACGCTCATGGTCGGTGACCGCGAGGTGCGTCAGGCCGATCCGCATCGCCTTCTCGATCATCTTGCGTGGGTCCGAGAGCGAATCGAATGAGGCCGAACTGTGCGAGTGAAGGTCGACGAAGGAACGGCCGACTTGCGGCGCGTCCGCTGCGAAGTCGCGCTGCGAGGCCACGCTTACAGCTTCTGTACGAGTGATGCCTTGAAGAACTCGAAATGCTCCATGGCGAGGCCGGTGCCCAAGGCGACGCAGTTGAGCGCATTCTCGGCGACGTGACAGGGCACACCGGTGACTTGCGTCAGGAGGCGGTCCATGTTGCGCAACAGCGAACCACCTCCCGTCATGACCATGCCCTTGTCGATGATGTCACTGGCGAGCTCCGGCGGGGTCTCTTCGAGCACCGCACGCACCGCGGTCACGACCTGCTGCAGGGGCTTCTCCATGGCTTCCATGACCTCTGAGCTGGTCAGCGGGATGGTCCGCGGCAGTCCCGCCACGAGGTCTCGGCCTCGGACGTCGAGCGTCAGCTCACGCTCGAGCGGCAGGGCCGTGCCGATGGCGATCTTGACCTCCTCCGCGGTACGCTCGCCGATCATCAGGTTGTACTTGCGTCGGATGTAGCTGGTGATGGCCTCGTCGAAGCGACTCCCTCCGACGCGCAGCGAGCGGCTCACGACGATGCCACCGAGTGCCACCACGGCGATCTCGCTGGTACCGCCGCCGATATCGATGATCATGTTTCCCGAGGCACCCGAGATGGGCACGTTGGCGCCGATGGCAGCCGCCAGGGGCTCCTCGATGAGGTAGGCCTCGCGAGCGCCGGCCTTGAGTGCCGCGTCGCGTACGGCACGCTTCTCGACGCTGGTGACACCGGATGGCACGCAAACCATGACCTCCGGCTTGGTGAAGCTGCGGCCGGCCTTGCGGATGAAGTAGCGCAGCATCGCCTCGGTGATGACGTAGTCGGCGATGACGCCATCCTTCATGGGTCGGATGGCGGAGATGTTGTCAGGTGTCCGGCCGATCATCTCGCGCGCCTCCTCGCCGACGGCGAGGATGTGGTGGCTCTCGCTGACGGCCACCACCGAGGGCTCGCGGATGACGATGCCCTTGCCTTTGACATAGACGAGCACGTTGGCCGTGCCCAGATCGATCCCGATCTTCATCCCCGCAGCCCTAGCGCTCGGGATCCGGTTCGATACTCGCACCCAGGTCGAGCAGCTTGCTCTCGATGCCCTCGTAGCCGCGACGGACATGGTGCACACCACGGATGGTGGACTGGCCATCCGCCGCCAGGGCACCCAGGATGAGCGAGGCGCCAGCACGAAGGTCACCGACTTCCACGGTCGCACCCTGCAGGCGGACTGGCCCGCTGATGACCGCGTGATGGGCATCCTGGATCTCCGCCTGTGCACCCATGAGCGCCAGGTCTGTCAGCCACTCCAGGCGGTCCTCATAGATGGTCTCGTGGACGGTGCTGCGGCCGCGCGCCTGCGTCAGCAGGACCCCGGTGGGCGGCTGCAGGTCGGTCGCAAGGCCCGGATAGGCGGCCGTGGTGATGTCGGTGGCGTGGTAGGTTCCGGGCTCGGCAGCGCTCACGGTGATGCGGTCATCCGCTCCGCTGACGCCGACGCCGATCTCGGTGAGGACATCCAGGAACGCGCCCAGATGTGCCGACGGCGCACCACGCAGCGTGATCTCACCTCCGGTGACCGCAGCGGCGACGGCGAATGTGCCAGCCTCGATACGATCGGCCACGACGTGGTGCGTGGCGCCGCGGAGTCGGCGACGACCTTCGATCTCGATGACGTCAGGCGCGGTACGCTCGACCTCAGCGCCCATCACCTGCAGGAATCCGATGAGGTCGTCGATCTCCGGCTCTCGTGCCGCCGGCCGGATGGTGGTGTGGCCGTCAGCGAGTGTCGCGGCGAGGATGGCGTTCTCCGTGCCCATCACGGTGACGTGCGGGAAGACGATGTCGCCGCCGCGCAGACGGCCCGGTGCCTGGGCGAAGTAGTAGCCGTTGCGGTAGTCGATGGTGGCGCCCAGCGCCTGCATGGCTTCGACGTGCAGATCGACCGGGCGACGGCCGATGCGGTCGCCGCCGGGGTTGCTGATGATGACGCGACCGAAACGGGCCAGCAGTGGGCCGAGCAGGATGAAGCTGGCACGCATCCTGGCGGCCGCTTCCAGTGGCACGAAGAGCCAGTCCACGTCGCCGGCCGAGACTTCGTAGGTGTTGGGCTCGGGATGATCCACCACGACACCGAGATCGCTCAGGACCTCCGTCATGAGCGTGACGTCATCGATCTGGGGCACGTTGGTAAAGCGGCAGCGCTCGCCGGTCAGCGTGGCGGCTGCCAGCAGCTTGAGGGCTGCGTTCTTGGAGCCACTGATGGGTACCTCGCCACGCAACGGCACTCCACCCTCGATGCGGATGGTCTCCTGCCGCACCGGCGGGGCCTGGTACTCCCAGTGGAAGGGCCGAGTCGCTGCCATGGCGCTAAGTCTCAGCCATCGCGGCTATCGGCGCTGGCGGGGGCCCTCGCGGTGCCGGCGCTCGGCCACGCGGATCCGCAGGAGCGCTCGTTCCATCGAGGCCCGAGCGCGCGCCAGGTCGGCCGGCTCGTCGAAGCCGGCCCTGATGGCTCGCTCAGCCTCACTGCGGGCCTCCTCAGCGGCTTCGAGGTCGATCTCCGAGGAGAGGTCGGCCAGCTCTGCCATGACCACGACCTTGTCCGGGCGCACTTGCACGAAGCCACCGGCGATGGCGAAATACTCCTCGTCGCTGCCCTTGCGGATGCGCAGCTCGCCCACACCAAGGGTCGACAGCAGCGGTGCATGGTGCGGCAGGACGCCGATCTCACCCTCGATCCCGGGACAGAAGACCGCGTCGACCTCGTCCGAGTACGCCTGGCGCTCGGGCGTGACGATCTCCAAGAACAGGGGCACGGCCTAGGACCCTCCGGTCGGGAGCGGCTGGCTCATGGAACTCATTCGGCGGTCAGCTTGGCTGCGTTCTCGCGGACCTGATCGAGCGTGCCGGCCAGGAAGAACGCCTGCTCGGGAAGATCGTCGGCCTTGCCCTCGAGGATGTCCTTGAAGGAGGTCACGGTGTCCTTGATGGACACGTACTCGCCCTCGCGTCCGGTGAAGACCGCGGCCACGAAGAAGGGCTGGCTCGCGAAGCGCTGCAGACGGCGGGCGCGGGCCACGAGCGCCTTGTCCTCTTCGCCCAGCTCATCGATGCCGAGGATGGCGATGATGTCCTGCAGGTCGCGGTAACGCTGCAGGACACGCTGCACCTCACGTGCCGTCTCGTAGTGCTCCTGGCCCACGATGAGTGGGTCGAGCACACGCGAGGTCGACGTCAGCGGGTCCACCGCGGGATAGATGCCCAGTTCGGTGAGATAGCGCTCCAGGCGGATGGTCGAGTCGAGATGGCCGAAGGTGGTGGCCGGCGCCGGGTCGGTGTAGTCGTCGGCGGGCACATAGATGGCCTGCAGCGAGGTGATGGAGCCCTGCTTGGTGGAAGTGATGCGCTCCTGCAGCGCTGCCATCTCGGTAGCCAGGTTGGGCTGGTAGCCCACCGCGGAGGGCATGCGGCCGAGCAGCGCGGAGACTTCGGAGCCAGCCTGCGTGAAGCGGAAGATGTTGTCGATGAAGAGGAGCACGTCGCGGCCTTCCTCGCGGAAGAACTCGGCCATGGTGAGGCCGGTCAGCGCGACCCGCAGACGGGCACCGGGTGGTTCGTTCATCTGGCCGAAAGCAAAGACGGTCTTCTCGATGACGCCCGACTCGGTCATCTCGGCGATGAGGTCGTTGCCCTCGCGCGATCGTTCGCCCACACCGGCGAAGACGGAGTAACCGCCGTGCTCCTGGGCGACGTTGCGGATGAGCTCCTGGATGATGACGGTCTTGCCCACGCCGGCGCCACCGAAGACGCCGATCTTGCCACCCTTGGCGAAGGGGCAGATGAGGTCGATGACCTTGATGCCGGTCTCGAAGACCTCGGTGGCAGTGGCCTGGTCCTCGAAGGCGGGCGCCTTCCGATGGATGGGGTAGACCACGTCCGTCTTGACCGGATCCTTGCCATCGATGACCTCGCCGAGCACGTTGAACACCCGGCCCAGCGTCTCCGGCCCGACCGGCACACTGATGGGAGCGCCGGTATCGACCACATCGATGCCGCGGGCAAGGCCGTCGGTCGTGGTCATGGCCACGGTGCGGACCCAGTCATTACCCAGGTGCGACTGCACCTCGCAGGTCACGCTGCGATCGGGTGCGTCGATGCGCACGGCATTGAAGATGGCCGGCAGCTCACCCGCGGGGAACTCCACGTCCACGACGGGTCCGGTGATGGCGATGACGCGTCCGACCGTCCCTTCGGTCTGCTTGGGCTTGGTGCTGCTGGTTGCCGCCATGTGGACTGGTCCTCCGTTGGTGTCAGGTGCTGCTGGCGCCGGTCGCGATCTCGATCATCTCGCGCGTGATGTTCGACTGGCGCACCTTGTTGTAGGTCAGGGTCAGGTCGTCGATGAGATCCTGCGCGTTGTCGGTGGCATTGCGCATCGCCACCATGCGCGAGGAGTGTTCGCTGGCGGTCAGCTCCAGCACCGCCTGGAAGAGGCGCGTGGCCACGTAGCGCGGCATGAGCTGCTCCAGTACACGAGCGGGATCGGGCTCGAAGATGAACTGCCGGCCGGGGATGCCCTCAGCGGACTCCGGGTTGGGCTTGACCGGCAGGAGCCGCTTCAACTCGGGCCGCTGGACGAGGGTGGAGACGAAGGCCGGGTACAGCAGGTGCACCTTGACATAGGTACCGGCAAGGAAGTCATCGCTGATCAGACGTGCCAGCGGCAGCACGTCGCTGAAGGTCGGTTTGTCACCGAAGCCATCGAAGGAGGCGGCCAGCGGTACGCGCGCACGACGCATCGCGGCGGTGCCCTTGCGGCCGACCGTGGCGACGGTGAGCTCGCCCGTCGAAGCGGCGATCTCGCGTGCCGCAAAACGGATGGTATTGGTGTTGAGCGAGCCGGCCATGCCGCGGTCCGTGGTGAACAGCACGATCAGGCGAGGGCCTTCGCGCTCCGCGGCCAGTAGCGGATGCTCCTCAGCGTCGACCACGGCCGCCACATCGGCGAGCACCTCGTCGAGCTTGTCGCTGTAGGGTCGCGATGACAGCGTGGCATCCTGGGCTCGGCGGAGCTTGGAGGCAGCCACGAACTGCATGGCCCGAGTGATCTGCTTGATGTTGCCTACCGATCCGATGCGGCGTCGGATCTCGCGCTGGCTTGGCACGAGCGGGTGGCTTCCTCCTGTCGTTGGCGGCCGTCGGGCGACCGCTGGTCGGCTATGCGGTGAAGGTCTGCTTGAAGTCGTCGGCGGCGCTCTTGAGCGACGACACGATGTCGTCGTCGAGGGCTGCCTTTTCGGCAAGGTCGCTCAATAGATCACCCTGCTCAGCCTCGAGATATCGGTAGAACTGCTCCTCGAAGTCGCGCACCTGCTTGACCGGGATGTCATCGAGGTAGCCGTTGGTGACGACCCACAGGATGGCCACTTGGCGCTCCACCGGGAGCGGGCTGTACTGCGGCTGCTTGATGACCTCGGAGATACGCTCGCCGCGATTGAGTTGGTCGCGGGTGGCCTTGTCGAGGTCGGAGGCGAACTGCGCGAACGCCGCCAGCTCGCGGTACTGCGCCAGGTCCAGCTTGAGCGGACCGGCCACCTTCTTCATGGCCTTGGTCTGAGCTGCCGAGCCCACGCGAGAGACCGAGATACCCACGTTCAGCGCGGGTCGCTGGCCGGCGTTGAAGAGGTCCGACTCAAGGTAGATCTGGCCGTCGGTGATGGAGATGACGTTGGTGGGGATGTAGGCCGACACGTCGTTGGCCTGCGTTTCGATGATGGGCAGCGCCGTCAGTGAGCCGCCACCGTTCTCGTCGTTCATGCGCGCGGCGCGCTCGAGCAGGCGACTGTGCAGGTAGAAGATGTCGCCGGGGTAGGCTTCGCGGCCGGGCGGTCGGCGCAGCAGCAAGGCCATCTCGCGGTAGGCCCAGGCGTGCTTGGTGAGATCGTCGTAGACGCACAGTGCGTCCTTGATGGTCTCGCCGCCGATCTCCACGCCCTCTTCCATCACGTACTCGCCCATGGCCACCCCGCTGTAGGGCGCGAGATACTGCAGCGGAGCGGGGTCCCCGGCCCCGGCCACGACCACGATGGTGTGCTCCATGGCGCCGTGCTTCTCCAGCACCGCCACCGTCTGGGCCACCGTCGAGAGCTTCTGGCCGATGGCCACGTAGATGCAGACGATGCCCTTGCCCTTCTGGTTGATGATGGTGTCGATCGCTACCGCGGTCTTGCCCGTCTGGCGGTCGCCGATGATGAGCTCGCGCTGGCCGCGACCGATGGGGACGAGGGCGTCGATGGCCTTGATGCCGGTCTGCACAGGCGTATCGACCGACTGGCGGGTGATGACGCCGGGAGCGACACGTTCGACCGCCCGCATGTCACTGGCGTTGATGGGGCCCTTGTCATCGATGGGTTGCCCGAGGGCGTCGACGACACGGCCGATGAGTGCCGCGCCGACGGGGACCTCCACCACGGAGCCCGTGGTCTTGACGGTGTCGCCCTCCTTGATCTGGGTGTAGTCACCCAGGATCACGGCACCGACCGTCTCCTCCTCGAGGTTCAAGGCCATGCCCTTCACCCCGCCGGGGAACTCCAACAGCTCGGAAGCGAGGGCGCCTTCCAGCCCGTAGATGCGGGCGATACCGTCACCGACCTCCACTACGGTGCCGACCGAACGCGTCTCCACGC
Source organism: Candidatus Limnocylindrales bacterium (assembly GCA_038251965.1). Lineage (GTDB taxonomy): Bacteria > Chloroflexota > Limnocylindria > Limnocylindrales > CSP1-4 > JAFMJV01. Next base: position 80,719 of record JBBSAV010000001.1, on the reverse strand, counting down.
CGGAATCGAACGCATCGATGGCGGACTTGATGATCTGGGTGATGTCGTCGGATCGGATTGCCATGCGTGTTCCTTCTGGGCGGTGGCGTCAGCTAGCGATGTTGGAGAAGTCGGAGCGGAGGCGTTCGAGCCGACCGCGCACAGAGCCATCGATGAGCCGATCCCCCAAGCGGACCTGGAGGCCACCGAGGAGGCTGGGATCGGTCTCGTGGCCTAATTCGATGCGCGAGCCGGTGATGGCGGCCAGGCGCTCCTGCAGCGCCGCGATCTCAGCCTCGCCGAGCGCTGTGGTCGAGGTCACGGTCGCCTCGATGATGCCTTCCCGACGGCGAAACAGGCGCCGGAACTCGCGGATGACCGCGGGCAGCAGCTCGAAGCGACCACGCCGCACCAGCAGCGTGAGGAGGTTGCGCTGCGGCCCCACGACATCGTCGCCAACGATGCGCTCCAGCGCGGCGATGCGATCACTGCTGGCGATAGACGGGTTGGACATCAAGCGCATGACCTGGTCTTCGGCCAGACGCTCCTCGGCGACGGACAGTGCCGTCATCCAGGCCGCCATCGAATCATCGCGCTCAGCGATCTCGAAAGCCGCTTCAGCGTAGCGTCGGGCCGTGCTGCGAGCTAGCGGCATGCATCGCCCGTGTTCGCATCGTTCATCAGTTGCGGTCGTCTCCGGCTGGTGCCTGCGCCGAGATCTGGGTCAGGAACTCGTCGACGAGGCGACGTTCACGTTCCGTGCTCATGGTCTCGCCCACGACCCTGCCGGCAGCCAGCAGAGCAAGGTCAGCGACCTGGCTGCGAACATCCAGGATCGCCCGCTTGCGCTCGGCATCGATCTCCGCGACGGCGCGCTCGCGCATCCGTTCGATCTCCGCCTGTGTCTGCGCGACGCCCTTGTCGCGCTCGTCGTCGGCCACCTTCTGGGCGCGCTGCACGATCTCGCTCGCCTCGCGACGAGCCTCATTGATGACGCCCTGCCGTTGGTCGGCCGCTGACTCGCGATCACGCCGCGCCGCATCCGCGTCCCGCAGACCCTGCTCGATGCGATCTCGGCGGTCGGCCAGGCGACCACCGACCGGCACCAGGATGAGCCGATAGGCGAGCAGGAAGAAGACGATGAAGTTGAGCGCGGCGATGATGACCCAGAAGACGTTGACGGTCAGCCCGGAGCCACCGCCCGATTCTACGGCGAAGACGAGCAGTTGCTCGCTTGCTTCGCTGGCGACGGCGGGGATCATCAGGTGCTACTCCTCCTCGCGACTCTAGGCGCCGATGCCCAGCGCGAGCAGGAAGGCGACGACGATGCCCAACACGCCGAGTCCTTCGGCGAATGCGGCGAGGATGATGGCCAGGCCGCGGATCTCGCTGGAGGCGTCCGGGTTGCGACCGATGGCACTCGCGGACATGCCGCCGAGGATGCCGATGCCGATGCCAGGGCCGATGATGCCGAGCAGTGCGATACCTGCGCCGATGGGTGCCAGATCCATGGTTGTGTGAGTCCTCCTGCTGAGATCCTGTTGCCTGCGCTTGATGGCTGTTGCCTGCGCTTGATGGTGTTGCCGGGAGCGCCCCGGTCGGTCGACTAGCTGGTGGCTGGTGATTGCTGCCGCGCGTCCTCCAATGCATCCATCGATTCCTCGCCCATGTGCTCTTCCTCGTGATCGTGGCTCTCGATGGCGGCGAGGATGAACATGAGCGTCAGCGTACTGAAGATAAGAGCCTGTACGAAGGTGAGGATGATCTCCAAGCCGTAGAGCGCGACGGGGATGAAGAATGCCAGGGCCAGACCCGTGACCACAGCCAGGGCGACCTCGCCGCCGAAGATGTTGCCGAAGAGTCGCATCGACAACGTGACCGGCTTGATGAGCTCGAGGATGAGCTCGAGGATGCCGACGAAGACGGCGACCAGGCCGGCGCCGATGCTCTTCCGGAACTCGCCAACAGGAAAGAACTTGCTCAGATAGCCCCTCACGCCCAGCCGGCGGAAACCCTCCACCTCGAACACGACGAATGCGACGAGCGCGAGGCCAAGGGTGACGTTGAGATCACTGGTGGGAGCGCGCGTGACCGACGTCTGACTGATGCCGGGCAACAGGCCGCTCCAATTGAAGGCGAGGATGAGCACGAAGAAGGCCGCGAAGAGCGGGATGTAGCGTGCCGCTCTGGCGCCGCCCATGCTGCTGCCGAAAGCGTGCAGTGACTCATAGGCCCATTCGACGAAGTTCTGCAACCGGCCGGGCACGTCGCGCTTGCCGCGAGCGGCGATGGTGCCTAACACCAGCACGAGGGCGGTGATGCCGATCATCGTGACCAGCGAGTCGGTCAGGCTGACCTCGAAGGTAACCAGGCCGTGGTTGGCCTCCTCGACTGGCTTTCCCATGACCCAGACCTCATGTGGCCGGGGCAGGTGGAGGTTGGCCTTGATGAAGCAGGCTGGATACCCCTCCGCCTCCAGCGCGACCTTGTCACAGACCTGGCCGGAGCGGACCTCCTGCTCGACATCGAGGAAGACCAGCGCCGCGACATTCAGCACCAGGAGACCGACGATCGCGAGCACCAGGACACGCAGCGTGATGCCGCTGCCTTTGTCCGAGGTGAACTGGACCTCGCGGTCCAGTGAGTTCTGGTCGCTTGACACACTGACTCCGTCGTGACGGGTGGGTGGGCGCCCGTCAGTCATCCAATCTCCTGAGGAACCGGCTGATGAGCCGCCAGTCCAGCGCTGCCCCCAGCAACGCGCCCCCAAGGAAACCCACCGTCAGGAACAAGGGCGTCGTATCGAGTCGCCCATCAAGCCAACGTCCCGCGGTTGCGGCGCCGAGCGTGATCACGAAGAGGACGAGCCCGATCTCCGTGAAGAGGGCGAAGTATCCGAATGACTTCCCGTGGCCGTTCATTGGGCGCCCGACGCGGGCGGGGCCGAGTATAGCAGCACACTCCCGCTGCACCTTTCCACCTCAACCAGCGTCACGCGAGCCCTCGTCGTCGGGATAGGAGCTGGCCTCAAGGGCTTGGTCGGGACCGACCCTGAACGTGACCAGCAGGAGCAGGATGCCTGAGGCGATGACGATGGCCATGAACGCGTAGAGCGGACCCGATCCGCCCGCCAGCATCAGGCTCAGCACGGCCAGTACCACGGTGATGGCATAGATGAGCAGCACCGCGCCGCGGTGGCTGAGGCCAAGGTCGAGCAGCCGATGGTGGAAGTGGCCACGGTCGGGTGTGAACGGTGAATGCCCGCTGAGCAGGCGGCGCGTGATGATCCAGAAGGTGTCGATGATGGGAACGCCCAGGATGAGCAGGGCCACCGGGATCTTGGCCGACCCCAGGATGGCCAGCACCGCCAGCAGATAGCCCACCACCATCACGCCGGTCGTCCCGATGAAGATCCTGGCAGGGTGGAAGTTCCAGGGGAGATAGCCCAGCAGCGCGCCGGCCAGCAGCGCGCACAGCAGCGCCACCATGGGCTGATAGGCAGATTCGTAGCCCAGTGACACGAAGCCCAGCGTCACCGCCGCGATGAGCGCGACGCCGGTGGAAAGCCCGTCGAGGCCGTCGATGAAGTTGATGCTGTTGATCATGCCCACGACCCACAGCGCGGTGACGATACCGGCGCCCACACCGGCGAAGACGAGGGTGCCCTCACCGGCGAAACCAAGGAAGTCGAGCGGGTTGTTGACGACGACGATCGACAGGCCCAGGCCGATCGCGACCAGTGCCAGCAACAACTGGAAGAGGAACTGCCAGCGGGCACGGATCTGCCAGCGATCGTCGATGAACCCGAAGACCGCGGCCAGAAGGGCGCCACCAAAGACCGCCCACAGCTCGTAGCGATCGAGCATGCGCCAGGAGAAGGGCCTCAGGAACTCGAAGCGATCCTGCAGCAGCAGGGCGACCAGACCGGCCCCCATGAAGGCACCCGCCACCGCCAGGCCACCGGCCCGTGGGATGGGGCGGAGGTGGATGCGACGACCAGAGTCAGGCTCGTCGATAGCACCAGCCGCGGTTGCGAGGCGCATGGCCAGTGGCGTCAACAGGAAGGCGACGACTGCCGCGGCGCCCCCGGTAGCGAGGATGAAGGGCAGCTCCTCGTAGATCACGCGCGAGGCGATCCCGGCACTGGGAAGCGCGCACAGATCTCACGCACTTCGCGGCGGACCGATCCGAGCGTTGCCGCATCCTCCCGCTCTCGCAGGGTGCGCACCATAAGCTCGCCCACCCGACTCATCTCATCGTGACCGAAACCCCTCGTCGTGGTCGCCGGAGTGCCGACGCGGATGCCGGATGCGGTGTTCGGCGGCAGTGGATCGAACGGGATGGCGTTCTTGTTGACGGTGATGCCGACCTCGTCGAGGAGGTGTTCGGCCTGCGCGCCGGTCACACCGAGGGGGGTTACGTCGACGAGGATGAGGTGGTTATCGGTGCCGCCGGACACGAGCTCGGCCCCATGGGCACGCAGCGTTTCGGCGAGGGCCGTGGCGTTCGCCACAGTGCGCCGCTGGTCCTCGCGGAAGGCCTCGCTGCGAGCTTCCAGCAGCGCCACGGCCTTGGCCGCGATGATGTGCATCAGCGGGCCACCCTGGGTGCCGGGGAAGACGGCGCGGTCGATCCGTCTGCCCAGCTCGGCGGTGCCGAAGATCATGCCCCCACGAGGCCCGCGCAGCGTCTTGTGGGTGGTGGTGGTGACGATGTCAGCGTGGCCGAATGGGCTGGGATGCAGGCCGGCAGCGATGAGGCCGGCGATGTGGGCCATGTCCACGAACAGCAACGCATCCACGCCGTGCGCGATGGCGGCCATGCGCTCGAAGTCGATGATGCGCGAGTAGGCGCTCGCGCCGGCCACTAGCAGCTTGGGCCGGACCTCAGCGGCCTGACGCTCAAGGGCTCCGTAGTCGATGCGGCCGTCGAGCTCTGACACGCCGTAGGCGTGGACGTCAAAGAAGCGGCCGCTGAAGTTGATGGGGTGCCCATGGGTGAGGTGACCACCGTGTGCCAGGCTCATGCCCAGGATGGTGTCGCCGTGGTCCAACACGGACAGATAGGCCGCGATGTTGGCTTGCGCACCCGAGTGTGGCTGGACGTTGACGAACTCGGCCCCGGGGAACAGTGCCAGCGCACGTTCCTCGGCCAGCCGCTCGACCACGTCGACATACTCACAGCCCCCGTAGTAGCGACGGCCTGGCTGACCCTCGGCGTACTTGTTGGTCAGCCAGCTCCCGGCAGCCTCCAGGACGGCCGCCGAAACATAGTTCTCGCTGGCGATGAGTTCGATCTTCCAGGTCTGGCGCTCGCGCTCGGCGACCATCGCTTCCCACAGCTCGGGGTCGACGTGGGCGATGGACTCGTCGGTCGACTGGCGGCCAAAGGCAAGGGTCATGAGGTGCTCCGTGGGTCGTTCTCTGCGCGTATGTGGAGTGTACGCGTCAGCGCTCAGCCCCCGTCGATGGTGGCGCTGATGGTGGCGCGGTCCAGCGCACCGGCCCGCAGGATGCGCCAGGCGTCGTCGGCATCCACGGCCACGACGGTCGAGGCGACACCGCCGCGAACGGGCCCATCGTCGAGCACGAGCGCCAATGCATGTCCGACCGACGCCATCAGCTGGGCCGCTGTCGTGGCCGGCGCCCCGCCGCTCAGGTTGGCCGACGTCACCGCCAGCGGCCCAAGCGCTCGCGCCAGCGCGCGCGGCACGGGATGGTCGGGGATGCGCAGGCCGAGTGTGTCACGACCGCCGGTAAGCGTGTCGGGCAATGACGCCGCTCGCCGGACTGGCAACACCAGGGTCAGGGCACCGGGCCAATGGTCTCGCGCCAGGCGCACCGCTGCGGGGGGCAGCTCGACAAGCATCTCGACCTGGTCGAGGCCGTCGATGAGCAAGGCGATGCCCTTCTCCTCGGGGCGCTGCTTGGCGCGGATGAGTGCGGCCAGCGCGTCAGCTCGAGGCAGTACGCCGATGCCGTAGACAGTCTCGGTGGGGATGCCGATGATCCCGCCGGCGCGCATGGCATCGATAGCATCGGACAGCGCGCCCGGGTCGGATGCCGGCAGCACGGCCGGGCCGAGCCTAGGCATCGACACGCTCGACGCTCGCGACACGTGGGCTGCCAGAGAGGTCGGGATGGATGGTGCAGGCCCAGCCGGGCAGCATCTCCGTCACGGCGGCCGTCGCGAGATCGCCCTGGTCGCCGCCGATCTCCAACAGGGCGGCACCATCAGGAGCGAGGACATCGGGCAGTCCCAGCAGCAGGCGACGGATGATATCGAGCCCGTCGCGACCGCCGTCGAGAGCTGCCAGCGGCTCGAAGCTGGCTGCCACCGGCAGCGCCGCGATGGCATCGCTGGGGATGTAGGGGAGGTTGGCCAGCAGCAGGTCGACGGGGCGCGGCGGCGACAGAGCGACGTCGAGAAGATCCCCTTCAGCAAAGGTGAAGAGATGCGCCAAGCCTTGGGAGACCACGTTGATGGTGGCCACGTCCCGTGCGTCGCCGGAGATGTCGCTGGCGAAGAAGCGCACGACATCGCCATAGTGCCGCCGGCGCAGTTCGACGCCGATGGCCAAGGCGATGGCGCCAGAGCCGGTGCCAACGTCCCAAGCCAGGTAGGGATCGGCCGCCCGCTCACGCGGCGCCCCGGTCAAGCGGGCGGTGATGCGTGCCAGTGCCAGGTCGACGAGCGTTTCGGTCTCCGGCCGCGGTATCAGGACGCGCCGATCGACCGCGATGGCGGTGCCGTAGAACTCCTTGACACCACGGATGTAGGCCACCGGCTCGCCCGCCGCCCGACGAGTCAGGTGAGCCTGGAAGCGATCCAGCTGTCCCGTGCTCAGCGCGACCTCTGGGTGTGCCACGAGAGCGCTGCGGTCGACTCCCAGCACGTGCCCCAGCAGGACCTCGGCGTCCAGGCGCGCCGTCTCCGAACCGGATGCGTCAAGGCGAGACGTCGCCTCACGGAGCGATTCATCGACACGTTGCGCGCGCGTTTCCACAGGCCGGCCCGCGAGGCCTAGCGGGCCGGCTCCGACTGCACCTCAAGCGAGGCCAGCCGTTCGGCCTGGTCGGCGGTGATGAGGGCTTCGATCAGCCGGTCCAGGTCACCGTCAAGCACGCTGGGCATATCGTGCACATCGAGGCCGATGCGATGGTCAGTGATGCGGTCCTGGGGGAAGTTGTAGGTACGGATCTTCTCGGCCCGCTCGCCCGATCCGACCATGGACCGGCGGACCTCGTCCTCCTCCTCGCGGGCCTTGCGCTGCTCGAGCTCCAGCAGGCGCGCCCGCAGCACAGCCATGGCCTTGGCCTTGTTCTTGTGCTGGCTCTTCTCGTCCTGGATCTCCACCACCAGGCCGGTGGGCAGGTGCGTGATGCGCACCGCGGAGTCGGTGGTGTTGACCGACTGTCCACCGGGGCCAGAGGCACGCTTGACGTCGATGCGCAGGTCGCGGACCTCGTCGATCTGGACATCGACCTCGTCGGCCTTTGGCAAGACCGCCACGGTGGCGGTGGAGGTATGGATGCGGCCGCTGGATTCTGTCTCGGGGACACGCTGCACGCGGTGCACACCACCCTCGTACTTCAGCCGGCTCCAGGCGCCCTGGCCGCTGATCTCGAAGATGACTTCCCGCAAGCCCTTGACGCCCGACTCGGACGTGGAGAGGGTCTCCGTCTTCCAGCGGCGTCGTTCCGCGTAGCGAACGTACATGCGGAAGAGGTCAGCGGCGAAGATGGCTGCCTCCTCGCCACCAGTGCCACCGCGAACCTCGATGATGACGTCGCGGTCGTCATTGGGGTCGGTCGGCAAGAGCTGCAAGCGCAGATCCGCATGCAGGCGCGCCTCCTCGATCTCGTTCTCGGCGATGATCTCGCGCGCCATCTCCTTGAGCTCGGGATCTGACTCGCCCTGCAGGTCACGGTGGGCGGCAGCCAGCTCTGCCTGGATCGCGCGCAGGCGACGATGGTTCTCCACCACAGGTCCGATGCGGGCCTGCTCGCGACCGAGCTTCCGGCTCAGGTCAGGGTCGGTCGCGACCTCCGGTCGGGACCATTCCGCTTGGATATCGACGAGTCGTTGCTCCAGCTCGTCGAGCCGGGCTTCAAGACTCATGCGCCCTCCGAGGCGCCTCCACGGCGCGGAGCGGGCTCGACGACCGCATCGCCTGTGGTCGCATCCGTCGTGGTGTGGCCTGGGTCTGACCCAGTGACGAGGCCCGGGTCGGATTGGGCGGCGGCCTCCTCGGCCTCCATGCGCGCCTCCATCTCCCTGGCCAACTCGCCCACATCGGGCAGCGGCTCGCGTACCGGGTCCCAGCTGCCCGCCGGGGCGGTGTCACCGTTGGCGGCAAGACCTTCCTGCATGGCACAGATGGCGACTTCGATCATGGAGTCATCGGGCTGCTTGGTGGTGATCTTCTGGACCCAGATGCCGGGCAGGAACAGGATGCGCCAAAAGCCCTTCTCGCGTCGCGCGGCGCCGAACTTGAGGACTTCGTACGAGACCGCCGCGATGACCGGTACCAGCAGGATGCGACCAAGGATGGCGATCCACAGGTCCATACCTGCAAGCAGACTGAACAGCAGGATGCTGACGATGATGAAGATGACCAGGAACTCGGTGCCACAACGCGGATGCGCGGTGGGCCATTTGCGCACGTTCTCGACGGTCAGCGCTTGGTCGGCCTCTAGGGTGTGGATGGTCATGTGCTCGGCACCGTGATAGCGGAACACTCGCCCGATCTCTGCAGAGCGGGCCACCAAGGCGAGATAGCCGACGAAGATCCCGATGCGGACGAGCCCCTCGAGGATGTGGACGAGGACCGATTGCCAGCCGCCGTCGACCTCACCGAAGAGGAGGGATACGCCACCCTGAGCCAGCAGCAGCGGCAGCAGCACGAAGAGACCGACCGCCAGACCGATGGTGAACAGCATGGTCAGGGCGATGGCCTTGCCGCCGAACGCGACGCCTTCGCCAGCCGCGGCCAGCGAGCCTGACTTCATCAGCCACTTGGTGCCGATGACGAGCGTCTCGTAGAGCACCACGACCCCACGGAAGAACGGCGCGCGAGCGAAGCGATTGCGATGGAGGACGCTGTCGAGCTTCTCCTGGCCCGCGAAGATCTGGCCGTCGGGACCGCGCACGGCCACGCCGATGGCGTCCTTGCCGCGCATGTAGATGCCCTCCATGAGGGCCTGCCCGCCATACGCGAAGCGGGGCGAGTCGAGCGTGCGTGGGTCGCCACTCAGCGGGGCGGCTGTCCCCTGCCCTGCCGGCGACTGCGTCACGAGCTAGCTTCGGCTCAGAGCTTGGCGGAGCGCTCGAGGCGCTTCTGGAACCGCTCGACCTGGCCGGCCGTGTCGACGATGGTCTGCTTGCCCGTGTAGAAGGGGTGGCAACTGGAGCAGATGTCCAGGCGCAGCTCCGGCATCGTGGAACCGATGGTGAACTCGGTGCCGCAGGAGGCACAGTGGACGTTTGCCTGGTAGTACTTGGGGTGCGTGTCGGGCTTCATGTCGGTGAGTGATCCTTCGGCCTAGCTGGCCAGTGACTCGGCATCCACGCGAATGCGCTTCTTGTCCTTGCGCGCGTGCTCGAAGCGCACCCGGCCCTCTACGGTCGCAAAGACGGTGTAGTCCCTGCCCAGCCCTGTCCCAGGCCCTGAGAGGAAGGTCATGCCGCGCTGCCGCACGATGATGGAGCCAGCGCTGACGAGCTGGCCATCACCAGCCTTGACGCCGAGGCGCTGGCCAACGCTGTCGCGGCCGTTCTTGGAGCTGGAGCCTGCTTTCTTGTGGGCCACGGGTCACACGTCCTTCTTGGTGTCGTCAGCGTCGGGGGCCTCAACCTCAGCCTCAGTCTCAGGGGCGCCGTCCGCCTCGGCGGGGGGATCAGCCTCGGCGGGGGGATCACCCCCTGGCTCGGCAGCAGCCTCATCCTTGGCGCTGGTCTTGGTGGTCGACTTCCTGCTCTGGGCCTTGGACGTGGCCGCGACGGCCGCATCCTTAGCTGGCTCGGCAGCAGCCGCCAGCTTCGCTGCCAACTCCTTGTCAGCAGCCGCCTTCTCCGCAGCAGCCTTCTCAGCGGCGGCTTGCTCAGCCTGCTCGGCCTTCCTGGCTTCGGCCTGCTCGGCTTTCTCGGCGCTCTCAGCATCCTTGGCGGCGCTCTTGCCACCAACGGCGATATCCGTGATCCGTAGCGTGGTCAGCTCGGCGCGGAAACCCTGCTTGACACGCGTGCGTGCCTTGGGCTTGTACTTGAAGACGACGATCTTGTCACCCCGGTTCTGGCGCAGGACCTGGGCAGAGACGCTGGCGCCGTCCACTAGCGGCTGGCCGATCGACGATTCGTCGCCGTCCGCGACCAGCAGGACGCGGTCGAGGGTGATGGAGTCGCCCGGCTGGACGTCCAGGCGATCGACCTGGATCTCCGAGCCGAGCTCGACGCGGTGCTGCTTGCCGCCTGATTCGATGACTGCGTACATGGGGTTCCCGTTGCGTGGTCGATGCGTGATGGTTTAGCTGGGTCGGCGCGGAGCGCGAGTCGCAGGCGAACACGGCGCGACGGACACTCGAACGCGAAAGGGGATGGTAGCCCGAATCGCCGCAGGCCGTCAAACCGATGTCCGGACACGTGTCGGGGGACAACCGATGTCCGGACACGGTTGCTCCGGCGAGTCCAGCGCACGACGTCCCCATGAGACAGCGCCCAAGGTGCCGGATTCCCACATAGGGCGAACAGGATCGTACCCGCATGGGGGATCAGGCCAGAAGATGAGCGAGGGCTGCCCTTGCGTCGGTCCAAAGCGGCCGGTTCCGACATGGTTGGCGGCGAAGCGCGGCTGGGATGGCCATCAGCGCTGCCTGAAGACCTGGATGCGTTCGCTCTATCTGGGAATCCGGACGCCTCGCTGGGTTGGCGCTCAGCCAGGCGACCGGATCGCGAGTTTGGGCGGGAGCTCGGGGGTGTGAGTGGGGCCGCTGTGGGCTTGGCGCGGCCGGACGTGATGAGCACGTCCGCACGGGCCGAGGGGTCAGGACCGGGGACCGATCGCTTCCTTGGGGAGGCAGTGGTCGGGTATGGTTAGGGGCATATGGCGCGCACGTTCTACGAGACGCTGATGATCAGCCCCAAGGCCGATCGTGAACTCATCGGCGTCGTCTACCGGCACCTTGCGAAACGCTTCCATCCTGATCTGGACCCCTCGCCCTCTGCGGCCGGACGCATGGCCCGGCTGAACGAGGCCTACGCCGTGCTGAGTGACCCCGCCAAGCGCGCGCGTTACGACCAGTCGATGGGCCTGGCGTCGGCCGATACCCCGACCCCCTTGCCAGGAGACGGCCGGGCCACGCAAAGCGGCGCCGCCAACATGGCTACCGAGGCAGATGCCGACAGCCATGGTGAAGCGGGACCGCCGCCAGTCAATCCGCCACCCTCGGGTCGCCCGCTGACGTTCGGGCGCTACCGCGGCTGGACGCTCAACCAGGTGGGCCGCTCCGACCACGACTACCTCGAGTGGCTGGCGCGCACCACCATGGGGCGAAGCTACAAGCGCGAGCTGGACGAGCTGCTGCGACGGGTGCCCTAGACAGCGACGTCGGCGACCCGGTCAGGAGCGCTATGCAGCCCGGGCTCCTGCTTCACCACCGTGGTGCCGCTCGTCGCGAGGTGCCCTGGGAATAGCCCACTGCAGCATCAACGGAGCCACCAGGGTGGTCAGGATGACCGCTGCCAGCAGCACGGCGTACATCTGCTGGCCGATCAGGCCCAGCGTCAGGCCGAGCGCCGAGACGACGATGCCGACCTCCCCGCGCGGACTCATGCCCATGCCGACCACGATCGAGTTCCACTTGCCCAGCTTCCACGAGCCCATGATGCCGCCCGCGAGCTTGGTCAACACGCCCATGACCGCGAGCACCAGCACGATGATGAGCAGGTCCGGGCTGAGCAGCGCGCTCATGTCGATGTTGGCGCCGGTGACCGCGAAGAAGAACGGCACGAAGATGCCCAGCAGTGGCCGGAAGCCATGTTCGACCTCCTCGCGCACCGGGGTCTCGGCGATCATCAGGCCGACGACGAACGCGCCGATGATGGCCGCGAGACCGACGAACTGCGCGAGCAATGCGCCAGCGAACATGATGATGAAGACGGGCACGGTCGGCGAGTCGGCGAACCTGAACCAGGTGAAGGCCTTGCGCGGGAGGCGGCGGCCCAACGGCGCGAGGGCCAGACCGATGCCGACGAACGCGATGCCGGCGACCATCGTCACGATCGTCTCCGGACCGAGGTCGCCCTCGGCGATGCCGGATAGCAGGCCGATAGCGAGGAGCGCCAGGATGTCGTCGACGATGGCGGCGCCCAGGATGACGCGCGCGAAGGCCCTGTCGAGCATCCCCATGTCAGCCAGGACGCGGCTGGTGATGCCGATGGAGGTGGCCGCCAGTGCAAGGCCCATCAGCACCGCGGCAAGCATGTCCTCGCCGGTGGCCAGACCGATGGCGGCGCCCGCGATGAGGGGCAGGATGAAGCCGACCGTGCCGACCGCGAGGGCCGTCGGGCCGACCTTGAGCAAGTCATCGATACGGACTTCAAGGCCCACCGTGAACAACAGGATGATGACGCCAAGCTCGGAGAAGACCTCCGCCGTCACGGTGACGTCGGCCAAGCCCAGTGCGAACGGCCCAACGATGAAGCCGCCAAGCATCTCGCCGATGACGCCAGGCTGGTTGATGCGTCGGAAGGCCTCCTCGCCGGCCTTGGCCGCGACCAGCAGGACGAAGAGGCTGAACATGGCGCTGGCAAAGGCCGCACCCTCGCCGCCGCTGGACGCGAATGTCAGGGCATCATGAAACGGGACGTCGGGAAGGGGGAGCATGAGGCAACAGCCTAACGGGCCTTGCCGAGAAACGACTCATGCGCTCCTGCTCGACATCGCGGCCACGCGGCCGGGGACGTTCGGCTCAGGTCGATCGTGAGCGTCGCATCGCCAGCGATTCGAGGATCCCGAGGCCGAGTGCGGCACTGATGAGCGACGCTCCGCCATGGGTCACGAACGGCAGCGGGAGGCCGGTGATGGGCATCACACCAAGGACCATCCCGATGTTGACGACCATCTGGAAGAGCAGCATGCTCGCGACACCACCCGAGAAGGCCAGGGTGAACGTGTCGCCAGAGCGCCAGCCCACGTGGAGCACCCGCCACACCAGCAGCGCGAACAGCACCAGCACGACCGCTCCGCCGAGGAAGCCCAGCTCTTCGCCGACTCGAGCGAAGACGAAGTCGGTCGAGCCGACGGGCAGACTCTGGCCGGCCTGGCCGTTTGTCAGACCACGGCCGAAGAGGCCACCTGAGCTCACCGTGATCTGGGATTGCTGCAGCTGGTAGCCCGAGCCGAGCGGGTCCGCCGCAGGATCGATGAATGAGCTCAGCCGCTGCTTCTGATAGTCGAGCAGGACGACTTGCCATGCCAGCGGCACCAGGGCCATCACTCCCAACACGGTCACGCTGAGCCAGCGCAGGCTGGCGCCGGACATGAACAACGCGCCCAGCATGATGGCGCCGAACACGAGCGAGGTCCCAAGGTCGGGCTGGACTAGGACCAGCGCCAGCATGGGCATGACCACCAGACCGGCACCGATGAGCGTTCGGGCACTTGAGATGCTCGACTCACGCGTGGCCAGATAGTGGGCCAACACCACCGCCAGCAGGATCTTGCTGACCTCGGAGAACTGGAACTGCAGGCCGAAGATGGAGACCCAGCGCGAGACGCCACCGGTGCCGCTGCCAACCACCAGGGTGAACAACAGCAGGGCGATGCTGAAGCCATAGATGGGCCACGCGAACGTGCGCAGCCAGTGGTGGTCGGCAGCGGCGGTGGCCACGAAGATGACCGCTGCCAGCGCGAGCCAGATCAGGCCGCGCGTGAAGAGGGACCCCGGGCGCAAGGGGTCGTCGGCTGAGTTGGTGAATGCCATCAGCAGGCCCACCACGGTGAGCGAGAGCGCGAAGATCGCCAACTGCAGGTCGAACCCGTACCAACGACCCTCGCCCTCGCGGGCGGTCAAGGTACCGACGCGTGCTGGTTCGAGTCGCAACGTGCTCATCAGCTGTTCGAGTCGTAGAAGTTGTCACGCTGGAGGACCCAGTTCTGACGGAGGTCGTTCTTGATCCCGAAGTGGAGCTGCAGGAAGTACTTCACGACCTCGGTCGCGACGTTGCCTTTGGTGCGCGTGTCGTCGAGGTAGGCAAGCACCACCAGGTCAGAGTCCTCACGCTTGATGGCGGCGATGCCGTTGGGGTCGGACTCTGTCTTGTGCGCCTCCTTGGGCACGAACGCCACGAACCAGTTGCTGAAGGGCAGCCGGCCCTGCTTGTCGCGGAGGCCGAACTCGGCGGTGCCTGACTTGCCGGCCACCACGATGGGCAGGTCGACGAGGTTGTAGGTGTGCCGGATGGTGACGACGCGGCGGGCTGCCACACGCATCGTGCGCAGCACCGACTTGTCCACGTCCATCTCGCGAACCACCTCCGGCGGCACACGCTCGATGACCTTGCCCTCCGCATCGAGGATCTTACGCACGAGCTGCGGCTTGTAGATCGTGCCGCCGTTGGCCAATGCCGCATAGGCATTGAGCATCTGCAGGGGCGTAGCGCTGTCGTAGCCCTGGCCGATACCGGCCTGGTAGAGCTCGCCGGTGAAGTACTGCTCGTTGAGGGTGCGCTCCTTCCACTCGTTGGTAGGTACGATCCCGGAGGCCTCGCCTGGCAGGTCGATACCACTCGGCTTGCCGAAGCCGAACTGGTGCGCCCAGTAAGCCAGCCGATCGATCCCGAGCATGCCCGAGAGCTTGTAGAAGAAGGTGTCGCTGGAGTGCCCGAAACCGTCGTAGATGTTGAGCGGTCCCCAGCCCTCCCTGTTCCAGTCCCAGTACTTCCACTCGCCGATCTCGATGAAGGGCTCGGTCTTGACGCGCGAGGCGGCGCTGATCTTGCCATCTGCCAAGGCGCCCGTGCCGGTGACGAGCTTGTAGGTCGAGCCGGGCGGATACTGCTCGTTGATGGCCACGTTGAGCATGGGCTTGGCCGGGTCCTTGAGCAGTCGCCGGTATCGGGCGCTGGAGATACCCTGGGCGAACTCATTGTTGTCATAGCTCGGCAGGGACACCATGGCCAGGATCTCGCCGTTCTGTGGGTTCATGGCGATGAGGGTGCCGCGCTTGATGCCGACTCGGTCCATAGCCCACTTGATGGCCTTCTCAGCCTCCTTCTGGACACCGGTGTCGATGGTCAGCTCGAGCGAGCTGCCCGGCACCGGCTCACGCAGGACCTCCGGGGCGTGGATCTCGTTACCCTGGCTGTCCAGGTCGACCGCCTCGAGACCGTAGGTGCCGCGTAGGACATCTTCATAGCTGGCCTCCAGGCCGGCCTTGCCCAGCAAGTCTTCGGGGTAGTAACCGGCGTCCTTGAGACGCTGGTACTCCGGGCCCGAGATGCGACCGGTCCAGCCGAGAACGTGAGACATGAGCTTGCCCTGTGAGTACAGGCGCCGCGCTTCGAGGTCGACCTGGACACCGGGGAACTGGCCCGGATCCTCGGCGATGACACGGGCAGTCTCGGTGGCGATGTCGGCGATGCGCACAAGCTCGTACTGAGAGCCCGTATGCGAATCGAGACGCTCGATGATGGTGCGGGCAGGGATATCGGTCAGCCGTGAGATGCGCTCGGCCACGTCGGGGCGAACCTCGAACGGCATGTCGGCAGGGAGGATGCGCAGCACGAACGTAGGCACGTTCTCCACCAGCAGACGCCCCCGACGGTCATACACCAGGCCGCGCGAGACGGGGATCGGACGTTCGGTCGTCAGTTGCTGCTCGGCGTAGACCCCGTAGCTGGAGCCTTGCGCCACTTGCAATTGGAAGAGGCGAAGGCCAAGGCCGGCCACGGCCAGGATGATGACCACGCCAAAGGCGATGAACCGGGGCGCCAGATCGCGTCGAGATGGGCTCGTGTCAGCCAACCTCATGGGTTCGCTCGTCATGCACTCACCATGCCAATCGCTCCGGTTCCCCGAAGCGCAGGTCTAGGGCACGGATGACCACGACCGCGATGACGGCGATGACGGCGTTGATCAGCCCGCCCAGGATCAAGTCAGGCAGAGACAGGCCACTGAAGGCGGAGCCGCTGGTGGCATCGACCAACGCCAACAGGGCGACCAGCACGACCTGATACGCGAAGGTGAGCAAGAAGGTCGCCAGGCCGACGACCGCCAGCCGTGGCGGCCACAGTGCGCGCGCCACGGCCAGAGCTGCCCCAGTGACCAGCAGCAGCGTCAAGGCAGTGGACCCCAAGGCCCGGCCGGGTATGAGCAGATCAAGGGTGACGCCCCCGACGAAGACCCAGGTCATCCCGCTCGCGAAGCCGAGCGACATCGTTATCGCGATACCCACAGCAAACACGAGGTCGGGCTTGACGCCGCCCACCTGGAGATGGGTCAGCACGCTCGACTCCAGGATGGCAGCGAGGACGGCTCCCACGGCAGGAGCCAGAACGCTCATCGAAGTAGGTCGATAACGGTGTGATTTCCACGGCTTGAGTGTCGCCCGCGAGTCGCCCCTCGCGCTGTAACGCCACTAGCGTGGAGTATAGCCGAGCTCCAAAGCGGTCCCTGCGGTATGCCCCTCCCCTGCCCGATGCCATCTCCGGCCCGATGTCATCCGACGGGCGCACTGCTTGGCGCATGCCAGACCTCTTAGTCGTGCGTATCTCTGCCCGCCACATTGAGCGTCTCATCTTAGGGTCGACGGTTTCGGAGATGCCTCCTTGTTCCACGTGAAACATTACCGCGGTCATGTCGTGTTGCGACCGCCGACCCTCTCCCCTGCCCCGCAGCGGGACACCGCCACCGAGGGCACCGACGAGACTTGGCCGTGATCGTCTGCAACGGGTCGATGTTCCACGTGAAACACCGTATGCTGGTTGGCGCGAGCCGTCTGCCCGTGAAAGCACGGTCGAAGACATAAGCGTGTGGACAACGTGCTGATAAGTGCGAATACCGGCCGCGTGAAAGCGGACCGCGCATGATCCAGGACGACCCCAAGGAGGGTGTGCTGAACGTGGCGGCAGCGCCTCTCGCCCGTGGGAGCGGAGTGACCGACCTCCGCCGATGCGTGGATAACGTGGTGCATCGAAGCACCGTCCGCCGCCCCAAGGTAGAATCGCCCTAGTGTGTAGCCATCGGCGCGGAGCCTAAGTGGGCGAGATCATCGCCTGTGCCAACCAGAAGGGCGGAGTCGGGAAGACCACGACCGTGGTCAGCTTGGCTGCGTACTTGGCGTTGGACGGGAAGCGCGTCCTGCTGGTCGACATGGACCCGCAAGGCAATGCGACGAGTGGCCTCGGCATCGACAAGGAAGCGTTGCAAGTCTCCGTCTACGACGTTCTCCTTGGAGAAACCAGCCTCGGAGAGGCGGTCACACCCACCGACATCGATCACCTTGACGTCCTGCCGTCGCACCGCGGCCTGGCAGGTGCTGAGGTGGAGCTGGTGCCCAGCGCCGGTCGCGAGCGACGCTTGAAGCAGGCGTTGAACGGACCCGGGGATGCCTACGACTTCGTGCTCCTGGACTGTCCGCCGTCACTTGGGCTGCTCACCGTGAATGCGCTCACCGCGGCTGACGGCGTGTTGATCCCCCTGCAGTGTGAGTACTACGCACTCGAGGGACTGGGGCAGCTCATGGCCACGGTGGAACTCATCCGCGACCACCTGAACCCACGCCTGACGTTGAAGGGCGTGGTGCTCACCATGCATGATGGACGGACCAGCCTGGCGGCTGATGTCACGGCCGAAGTGCGCCGGCACCTAGGCCAACAGGTCTTCGATACGGTGGTGCCAAGGAGTGTGCGCCTCGCCGAGGCGCCAAGCTATGGCCAGTCGATCGCAGCGTACAGCCCCGGCTCACGCGGTGCCCTCGCGTATCAGGCCGTTGCGGAGGAACTGCTGCAACGGAGCGGACAGGAGGCTGGGGAGTCATTAAGAGGAGCACAAGGTCGGTACCACGGTCCGCGCGTGGACCAGCAAGGGGAGGGAGGCTGAACATGGCAGTCGAGCCAAGGAGGACGAGCGGGCTGGGACGCGGGCTCGCCTCGTTGATTCCGTTGTCGCCTTCGGGCGTATCACTCACCCGTGAGGTGCCGGTCAGCGCCATCAGCCCCAACCCCGAGCAGCCTCGCCGTTCGTTCGACGCTGGCGAGTTGCGTCAACTCGCGGATTCGATCGCCGTGCACGGCGTGCTGCAGCCGGTGGTCGTGGTGCAGTCCGACAGCGGCTTCGTGCTGATCGCGGGTGAGCGGCGCTGGAGGGCCGCGACCCTTCTCGGTCAGCAAACCATCCCAGCAGTCGTTCGCACGGCTAACGAACAGGAGCGGCTTGAACTGGCGTTGGTCGAGAACCTCCAGCGCTCGGACCTTAACGCCCTCGATGAAGCCCGCGCCTACCGGCACCTGATCGACGAGTTCGGACTGACCCAGGAGCGCGTGGCCGAACGGGTGGGCCGATCGCGTCCCGTGGTCGCCAACATGTTGCGTATCCTTGAGACGGTCGCAAGCGTTCAGCAGGCGGTCGCTGATGGCAGTATCAGCGGTGGTCACGCACGGACGTTGGCCGGATCGGAGAGCCAGGCGCAGCAAGAGGTACTGCTGGCCACGGTCGTCTCGCGGTCACTCTCGGTGCGCCAGACCGAAGACCTGGTGGCCGCTTCGCGGTCGGTGCCCGGCGACCGTCGCTCGAGGCATGAACGAAGCGATGACGCTGACATCCAGCACATGGAAGCCCGCATGCGAGAGGCGCTGGGAACGAAGGTGTCGATCGCCGCTGGCCGCCGAGGCGGACGTATCACCATCACCTGGTACGACGATGAAGATCTGGGCCGCCTGGTCGACCGACTAGCAGCCGATCAAGAAGGTTGGGAAGGGCAAAGATGACCGATCAGGCCACAGTCGAGGGCACGGAGGCGCAGGCGTCACAGGCGAGCGCGTCTGCGGCGTATTCGCCCGACTCCATCCAGGTCCTTGAGGGTCTGGAGGGTGTACGAAGGCGCCCGGGCATGTACATCGGCTCCACCGACGTGCGAGGCCTTCATCATCTCGTCTGGGAGGTCGTGGACAACTCGATCGACGAAGCCATGGCCGGCCATGCCGAGTACATCGAGGTCACCATCCTGCCGGACGGCTCGATCCGCAACAGCGATGACGGCCGAGGCGTGCCTGTCGGTGCGCACAAGCAGACCGGCAAGAACGCGCTGGAAGTCGTGCACACCGTGCTGCACGCCGGCGGCAAGTTCGGCGGCGGCGGCTACAAGGTCTCCGGCGGCCTCCACGGTGTTGGCGTCAGCGTGGTCAACGCGCTGTCGGAGGAACTGACGGTCGAGTCCGCCCGTGACGGCAAGATCTGGACGCAGTCGTACGTGCGCGGCAAGCCCGTCACCGAGGTTAGCGCCATCGGCAGGTCCAACGGCCGGCGCGGCACGACCACCACCTTCAAGCCCGACCAACAGGTGTTCGACACCATCGAGGTCTCCTTCGACACCATCGCCCAGCGCCTGCGCGAGTCGGCCTATCTGACGAAGGGCGTCCACATCCGTCTCGTCGATGAGCGAGTCACTCCGGCACGCGAGAAGTCCTTCTATTTCGAGGGTGGCTTGGTGAGCTTCGTGCGACACCTGAACAAGGGCAAGGACGTGCTCAACTTCCGCCCCATCTCGGCAGAGAAGAGCGACGGCCCCACGCAGATCGAGGTCGCCATCCAGTACAACGATGGCTTCAACGAGACAGTGCTTGCCTTTGCTAACAATATCAACACCGTCGATGGCGGCACGCATGTCACTGGGTTCCGAGCCGCTCTGACTACCTCGCTCAATGACTGGGCCCGACGGCAAGGTGTGATCAAGGACAAGAAATCAAGCCTGTCAGGCGACGACGTCCGCGAGGGCCTCACGGCTGTGGTCAGCGTCAAGCTCACGGACCCGCAGTTCGAAGGCCAGACCAAGGCCAAGCTGGGCAATGCCGATGTCAAGGGCCAGGTTCAGACCGCGGTCGGGGAGGGACTCAGCCAGTACCTCGACGAGAATCCGGCCGACGCCCGCCGCATCATCGACAAGTCGCTCACCGCGGAGCGCGCCCGCGAGGCTGCACGCAAGGCGAGTGACTTGGTGATCCGCAAGAGTGTGCTGGAGGGGTCCGCGCTGCCGGGCAAGCTGGCCGACTGCCAGGAGCGTGATCCCGAGCGCAGCGAACTCTACCTCGTGGAGGGCGACTCGGCCGGCGGCTCCGCCAAACAGGGCCGCGATCGGCGCTCGCAGGCGATCCTGCCACTCTTCGGCAAGATGCTCAACGTAGAGAAGGCGCGTATCGACCGCGTCCTGTCGAGCGAGAAGATCCGCCCGCTCATCATCGCCCTCGGTACCGGTATCGGCGAGACGTTCGACCTCGCCAAACTCCGTTACCACAAGGTCATCCTGCTCGCCGACGCAGACGTGGATGGCGCCCATATCCGCACCCTGCTGATGACCTTCTTCTACCGCAACATGCTGGAGTTGGTCGAGGCCGGCCACCTCTACATCGCACAGCCGCCGCTATACCGTGTGAGCACCGGCAAGGTGACCCACTATGCCGCCAGCGAGAAGGACCGCGACCGCATCATCGCTGAGATGAAGGTCAAGAACCTCACCGTGCAGCGCTTCAAGGGCCTGGGCGAGATGAACGCGGACCAGCTCTGGGAGACGACCATGAACCCGGCCACCCGCACGCTGTTGCAAGTGGACCCGGAGAACGCCGCCGAGGCGGACCACATGTTCACCACGCTCATGGGCGAGAAGGTCGGCCCGCGTAAGGACTTCATCCGCGCCGAGGCCCGCAAGGTGCAGAACCTCGATGTCTGACGCGGCCGCCAGGGCAGACGCCTTCGTCGCGGCTCATCACGAAGACGCCGTGGCGCTGGGCGAACGCATGGGCGAGCTCATCGATGAACCGGCGGCCTTCCTGGTGGCCTTGCGGGCGGGCCTGAAGGGGCTGGCCGACCCCGAGTTCAGCCTGATGGCGGCGCGCGTGAGCCCCGGAACGCCCGCCGACTACGTCGTCCGCGCACCGCTGCTGGATGCCATCCGTCGGCCGCTGCGACGATGCCTCGAGGAAGGATCGAGCATCCCGGCACTGCAACTGGCCCAGCACCTGGTGGAGGCCGAGGATCGCGACCTGCGCCTCTTCGCCCTGCCTTGCCTGCGTCGTTCGCTGGCGCAAGATCCTGAACAGACCTGGCAGCTGCTGCGTCGCATGGGCCGCGGGGCAGGGGACTGGATCGAGGTCGACTACCTTGCCGAAGAGTGGGCACGCGGCGTCCTGGCCGAGCGCTTCCGTTGGGCCGAGCTTGAGCAGCTGGTCTACTCGGAACGCTCGTATGAGCGCCGGCTGGTGGGCGCCACACTCGCCACCATCCCGCATCGCGCCGGCCCTGGGCAACACATGCTCCGCTCGGACGATGCCGAGCGCGCCCTCGATCTCGTTCGCCTGCTCATGGGTGACCCTGAGCCCATGGTCCAAAAGGCGCTCTCCTGGGCCATCCGCGACTGGACTCGCATCGACCCTGCCGCGACCGCGGCGCTGCTCGGAGCTGAGACGATCATCGCCGCGGAGCGACGCGACGGTGCCCGGGCCTGGGTCATTCGCGACTCGCTCTCGGCGCAGCCGGCAGAGTTCGCCGTCACCTTGCGCACTCGCCTCGCGGGCATCCGGCGCGACGCTACCGCCCCATCGACCAGCATCGCCGCGGAACGCGCCGCGGGATTCGCCGCCGTACTTACCGCCAGCAACGACGCCGTCGCCAGCCAGGGTGACCGCTACACGAGGAGTCGCGCATGACCGACCCAGTCGGAAACGTCCGCTCGGTCCCTATCGAGGAGGAGCTGAAGTCGGCCTATCTCGATTACGCCATGAGCGTGATCGTCAGCCGCGCCCTACCCGATGTGCGTGACGGACTGAAGCCGGTCCATCGCCGCATCCTGTATACGATGAGTGAGATGGGGCTCTCCTCGAGCGCCTCATACCGCAAGTGCGCCGCCATCGTCGGTGATGTCATGGGCAAGTACCATCCCCATGGCGACCAGGCCATCTACGACGCGCTGGTGCGCCTGGCGCAGGAGTTCTCGCTGCGCTTCCCGCTCATCGACGGGCAAGGGAACTTCGGCTCGGTGGACGGCGACCCAGCGGCGGCCATGCGATACACCGAAGCCCGCATGACGCCCATCGCGGCGGAGGTCCTGTCGGATATCGACAAGGACACCGTCGAGTTCGTCGAGAACTACGACGGCACCCGCATGCAGCCGTCGGTGCTACCGGCCAAGCTGCCCAACCTGCTCATCAACGGATCGACCGGCATCGCTGTGGGCATGGCCACCAACATCCCGCCGCACAACCTGGGTGAGGTGGTCCGCGCCACGCAGGCGCTCATCGACGACCCCGAGATGAACACCGACCAGCTGTGTGAGCACCTGCTCGGTCCTGACCTTCCGACGGGCGGGACTATCTTCCGCTACGACCGTCGACGCAACCCGGTGACCGGCGAGTGGGAAGAGATCGACGCCATCCGTGAGATGTATCGCCACGGTCGCGGCCGTGTCGTGATGCAGGCGCAGGTGGCGTTCGAGGAGACCCGTGCGGGCCGCACCGCCATCGTGGCCACCGCCATCCCCTACCAGGTCAACAAGTCCACGCTGCTGGAGAAGATCGCCGACCTGGTCAAGACCGGCAAGGTCGATGGCATAGCCGACCTGCGCGACGAATCGGACCGCGACGGCATGCGCATCGTCATCGAGTGCAAGAAGGATGCGGCGCCGCGCAAGGTGCTCAACAACCTCTTCAAGCACACCGCGCTGAAGATGGCCTTCAACGCCAACGTGGTGGCGCTGGTGGACGGCCAGCCCCAGACCCTTTCGCTCAAGCAGCTCCTGCACCACCACATCGAATGGCGACGAGAGGTCGTTCGCCGGCGCACCGAGTTCGACCTGCAGAAGGCCAAGGACCGCGCGCACATCCTGGAGGGCCTGAAGACCGCGCTCGACAACCTCGACGCCGTGATCGCCACCATCCGCGAATCGGCTGACGTGGAGACGGCTCGCGGGAACCTGATATCGCGTTTCAGTCTCTCCGAGATCCAGGCCAATGCCATCCTGGAGATGCAGCTGCGCCGCCTGGCGGCGCTGGAGCGGCAGAAGATCGAGGACGAGTACGCCGCCATCATCCAACGCATCGCCGAGCTGGAGGATATCCTCGCCAATCCCAAGCGGGTGCTGCAGATCATCCGCGACGAGCTGGGCGAGCTGGACGTCAAGTACGGGCAGGACCGCCGCACCAGGATCGAGGGCAGTGCTGACAAGGAGCTCAGCGACGACGATCTCATCGCCGACGAGGACGTCGTCGTCACGGTCAGCCGGCGTGGCTACATCAAGCGCCAGCCGCTGGTGACGTACCGGCGTCAGGCTCGCGGTGGCAAGGGCATCATCGGTGCCCGCACCGTGGAAGAGGACGCCGTTGGCCACCTGATCGTGGCCAGCACCCACGACTGGGCCCTCTTCTTCACCGACCGCGGACGCGTCTTCAGCTCCAAGGTCCACGCTATCCCGGACGCCAGCCGACAGGCCAAGGGCATGCCCATCATCAACCTTGAGGGCGTGCAAGTGGAATCGGGTGAGCGAGTGCTGGCTGTGATCACCTTGCCCGACTTCGAGCCCGGCCACAACCTCGTCATGGCCACCGTCAACGGCATCGTCAAGAAGACCGCCATCGAGAAGTTCGAGCGCGTTCGCGCCACGGGCATCCGCGCCATCACCGTCGCCGACGACGACAAGCTGGCCTGGGTGGAGGTCTCCTCGGGTAGTGATGACATCCTGCTAGCCACGGCCATGGGGCGCATCGCGCGCTTCAACGAGACAGAGGTCCGTGCCATGGGCCGTGACGCCGCCGGCGTCATCGGCATCCGCCTCGCCCGCAAGGGTGACCGCGTCGTGGGCATGGGCGTGATCAACGAGGGCAATGACATCCTGGTGCTGACCGAGACGGGCTACGGCAAGCGCGTGGCCAGTAGCGAGTTCCGCTCCAAGCACCGCGGCGGCCAAGGCGTGAGACTGATCTCGCTCGAGGGTGCCAAGAGTGGCACGGTGGCCTCGGTCGAGCTCGTCGACGAGACCGACGAAGAGCTGCTGCTCATCTCATCGAGCGGCCAGGTCGTGCGCACCGACGTGCAATCGATCAACCGCTACGGCAGTGCCGCGCGTGGTGTCATCGTGATGCGCCTCAACGCGGGTGACACGGTGGCTGGGATCGCGGTCTTCCGCGAGGGCTTGGCGGAACAGCGCGGCGTCGGCGAGAATGTCGAGGACGGGTCCGACGATGATGGACCGGGAGAAGATGGACCCGGCGATGATGGAGCGGCACAGGCATGACGGATCAGGCGGGAGCCGGGGTGTGACGGCCTTCGGCGACACGGAGGAGAAGCGGCCCAACGAGGCCTTGGGCCTCTATTGCGGCAACGCCAACCCCAAGCTGGCGCGTAAGATCGGACGCTATCTGGACGTGGACCTGGGACGCTCAGAGGTGTTCGAGTTCGCCAACGAGAACATCTTCGTGCGCATCGTCGACAACGTCCGCGAGAAGGACATCTTCCTGATCCAGCCCACCTGCAAGCCGGTGCAGAAGTCGATCATGGAGCTGCTCATCATGATCGACGCCTTCAAGCGTGCCAGCGCCGGGCGCATCACCGCGGTGGTGCCGTACTACTCCTACGGCCGCTCGGACAAGAAGGATCAGCCCAGGGTGCCTATCACGGCGCGCCTCATCGCCGACATGATCAGCGTGGCCGGGGCCGACCGACTACTGACCATGGACCTCCACCAGGGCCAGATCCAGGGCTTCTTCAACATCCCCGTCGATGAGCTCACTGCCACGCACCTGCTGTCGAACTACTGGAAGCAGAAGGAACTCCAGAACATCGTGGTGGTCACGGACCTCGGTTTCGCCAAGCGCGCCCGCACGTTCGCCGAGCTGGTGGGGGCGCCGATGGCCATCATCGAGAAGCGGCGCGAGGGCAACGACGACCGTGCGCAGGTGGTGAACGTCATCGGCGACGTGCGCGGCAAACGCGCCATCATCGTGGATGACGAGATCGACACCGGCGGCACCATCATCGAGACGAGCAAGGCGCTGGAGCGCGAGGGCGCCCTGGAGATCTACGGCTGCGCCACGCACGGCGTGCTGTCCGACCCAGCCATCGATCGAATCCGCGAGTCAGCCCTGCAAGAGGTGGTCATCACCGACACCATCCCGCAGCCGGCCAAACAGCGACTCGACAAGCTCAAGGTACTCTCGGTGGCACCGCTCATCGGTGAAGCCATCACGCGCATCCATCGGGGTGAGTCGGTGGGGGCGCTATTCTCGTCGGAGATCCATCGCACTCAGGCGATGCTGCTGTGGGGCGAGGATGAGGACGAAGGATGAGCAAGCAGGCCGGTAGCGAGATGGAGAGCGAGGCGATGGTCCAGCCGTCGTCAGAGGGCAGCCTTCCGGCCGTCACCGAGACGGACGGCGACTACCGCGATGGCCTGCGGTCACGCCGCTGGAACGCCGCCCCGCTTGAGAACCCGGAGGTCGAGAAGACCGACCCCCGCATCGCGGTTCTGGCGATCGTGGCACTCGCCGCCATCACGCTGATCGTCCTCGTCGCCGGCTACGGCAGCGGCCTCTGGAGCCTGCCCGGGTAGGGAGCGCCATGATGCCGTAGCGGGGTCGCGGCTAGGCGGCGCCGTGGCAGCGCTTGAACTTGTTGCCCGAACCGCACCAACAGGGATCATTACGACCGATCTTCTCGCCGTCTGGTGACTGGCTGGCGGAGCGGGCGCTGCCCGAGTCGATTGCCTCCTCACCCTTGCGCAGCTGCATGTTCTGCGCTGCCTGCGAGGTGAGGCCCGGCAGCAGCTGGGTGGTGACCGATGCCCCGCTGGTGGCGGTGGCACTACCGCCCGATGAGACGGGCGGGGTGATGGTGCCGGGAGAGCGACCGGCGGCGGGTGAGGCAGGCTGGGCGCCTGCGCCGTTGCCGGCCTTGAGCTTGGCTAGCTGCTCCGGCGAGAGCGTGGGCATGGTCGTCGGCTCTTGTGCCGGGACCGCCTCACGCTGCTGCACGCTGACCCGGAAGATGGTTGACGCCACCTGGTGGCGGATGAAGCCGCGCAGCTCGTCGTACAGGCTGAAAGCCTCGCGCTTGAACTCCACGAGCGGATCGCGGCCACCGTAGCCGCGCAGACCCACGCCCTTGCGGAAGTCCTCCAGCTCCGTCAGGTGCTCCACCCACAGCGTGTCGATGGCGCGTAGCAACACGGCGCGCTCGACGAGCGCCCAGGTCTCCGCGCCGTACTCCCCTTCGCGTTGATCGAGGCGCACGGCCACCTGGTCGGAGAGGTACTCGATGATCTCCTCGCGGTGATCGAACTCATCGAGTGCGTCGGCAGAGAATTCGTCACCGTCGAGGCCGAGCGCACCGAGCGATTCCGAGAGGCCCTCGAGGTCCCAGTCGGCCTCCACCTCGCCAAGGTGGGCGGCGATGATGCCGTCGAGCTCAGCATCGACGAAGGCCAGCACCGTTTCGCTGAGGTCCTCGTTGTTGAGAACCTTGTCACGCTCCTCGTAGATGCGCTCGCGCTGCTTGTTGATGACATCGTCGTACTCGACGATGCGCTTGCGCATGTCAAAGTTGTAGCCCTCGACGCGGGACTGGGCGTTCTCGACGGTCTTGGAGACCATGCGCGACTCGATGGCGACGTCACCCTCAAGGCCCATCTTCTCCATCAACGCGGTGACGCGATCGTTGGCGAAACGCTTCAGCAGCGGGTCTTCGAGGGAGAGGAAGTAGCGTGACGAACCGGGATCACCCTGCCGGCCCGAGCGACCGCGCAGCTGATTGTCGATGCGGCGGGCGTCGTGGCGCTCGGTGCCGATGATGTGCAGGCCGCCCGCGGCCACCACGCGCACGTGGTCCTCGTCGCATTCGGTCTTGGACTCGTCGTAGGTGGCCTGATAGACCTCCGGCTCGACCTCAGCGGGGTTGAGCCCACGGTGGTGCAGCTTCTGGCTGGCCAGGCCGGCGGGATCACCACCGAGCTTGATGTCCGTGCCGCGGCCGGCCATGTTGGTGGCGATGGTCACCGCACCACTGCGGCCAGCCTGCGCCACGATGGGCGCTTCCTTCTCGTGGAACTTGGCGTTGAGGGTCTCATGCTTGACGCCACGGCGATTCAGCGTGGTCGACAGCTGCTCGCTCTTCTCCACCGAGGTGGTGCCGACGAGGACGGGCCGGCCCTCCACCTGCTTTTCCACGATCTCCTCGATGACAGCATTGAACTTGGCCTCTTCATCGCGGAAGACGAGGTCGGCGAAGTCATCGCGGATCATGGGCAGATGCGTGGGGATGGCCATCACATCAAGCCCGTAGATCTTGTAGAACTCCTCCCGCTCGGTCATGGCGGTACCGGTCATGCCGGCGAGCTTGTCGTAGAGTCGGAAGTAGTTCTGGAAGGTGACCGTGGCCATGGTCATGGACTCGCGCTGGACGCGCACGCCCTCCTTGGCCTCGATAGCCTGGTGCAGGCCCTCCGACCAGCGGCGGCCGGGCATCTGGCGGCCGGTGAACTCGTCGACGATGACGATCTCGTCATCCTTGACGATGTAGTCGCGGTCGCGCTTGTAGAGCGCATGTGCGCGCAGCGACTGCTCGAAGTGGCGCGGCAGTCGCGGGTCGGTCTCGACGCCGTAGAGGTCGCGGATGCCCAGCAGGCTCTCGATCTTGGCGACACCATCCTCGGTGGCCGAGACGGCGTGCTCCTTGAGGTCCACGAAATAGTCGCCACCCTCCTCGGCGCCGTCGGGACGGGCCTCCAGACGGGGGACCAGCCGAGCGAAGACCTTGTACATGTCACCCGATTCGCCGGCATTGCCACTGATGATCAGCGGGGTACGGGCTTCATCGATAAGGATGTTGTCGACCTCGTCGATGATGCCGAAGTAGCGCTTGCGCTGGACCCGCTCCGCGAGCTCCTGGACCATGTTGTCGCGCAGGTAGTCGAAGCCGAGCTCGTTGTTGGTGGCATAGGTGACATCTGCCGCGTAGGCGTCGCGGCGCTCGACCGGACGCAGGTGCAGCAGCTTCTCGTCCTTGGTGGGGAAGTCCGGGTCGTAGATGAAGGACGACTCGTGCTGCACGATGCCGACCGAGAGACCCAGGCCACGGAAGATGGGGCCCATCCACTGCGGGTCGCGCTTGGCGAGGTAGTCGTTGACCGTGACGATGTGCACGCCCCAGCCGGACATGGCGTTGAGCGCGGCTGCCAGCGGCGCCGCGAGGGTCTTGCCCTCGCCCGTCTTCATCTCCGCGATCTTGCCCTGGTGGAGCGCGATGGCACCCAGCAACTGGACGTCGAAGGGGCGCATCGCGAGCTCGCGCCGGCTGACCTCGCGGGCAGCGGCGAAGACATCAGGCAACACTTCGTCGAGCGCGGCCTGCATCCGCTTCGAGTCGGCCCTCTCACGTGTCCGGCGCAGCTCGCCACGGCGCTCGCTGTCAGTGGTGTGCGACTCCTCGTCAGAAGGCTCGGTGGCGGGTGCTGCCTCGCGCACCTCGTCGCGCACCTCAGACATCTCCGCCCGGATCTGGTCGTCACTGAGCGCCGCGTAGTGCGACTCCAACTCGTTGATCCGGTCAACCAGCGGCTGCAGCGGCCTGAGGTTGGATATTTCGGACGTGCCGGTGAGGTGGGAGATGAATCTACGCATGAGTTCACGAAGTATAGGGCTCGGGACCGGTAGGCCCCGCGGTCGCATCCGGTAGGCCCCGAGGGCGCAACCCATGAAGGTGATGTTCACGAATCTTCACCGACCCCTTGTGCTTTGGGGGGGTCCTTTTGTACACTGGGTCGAAACGCCGGCGGCCACCCGCCGGCGTCGTCCATATGCGGCCGTTGCAAGGAACGTGCCCTGGCTAACGGACCGATGAGGGAGAGGGATACCAGTGAAGCCGTTTTCGGTTGAGCCCGAGGCCGAGATCGGAGATCAGTCGTTCACCGACCTGATCGCCTGCGAGCGTGACTGCAGGAACTGCAGCTATGCCGCTTGGCTAGACTGCGATGGCAACTGCGGTGAGTGCGTACACAATGGCTATTGCCCGTGCGTGAACCCCGTGGTCGCTCGTAGCAAGACCGCACTCAAGATCATCGAGCTGCGCCCCCTGCTCCTGCAGGACCTGCGCTCTCGACGCTAGAAACCGCCGCGAAGACCCTGACCAACGATGGACCACACGCTGATTCGTGATCTCGTGTCCCGCGTCCACGCGACGTCGGGGCGTCTTTGACCTCGTCGGCAAGGCTGAGGAGCTGAGCGAGTTCGACCAGCTTGCCTCTGCGCCTGACTTCTGGAACGACTCCCGCGAGGCCAAGCGTGTGCTGCGCGCGGCCGATGGCTTGCGCGAGGAAGTGACTGCCTGGAACGAGCTGCTGGCGCGCGCTGACGACCTGGCCGAGCTCTCCGAGATGGCCGCCGACGCCGCGGACCCCGAGCTGGATGCGGGTGTCGAGGTGGAATACACCTCCCTGGTGGCCGACTACGAGCGCATGCGTACGAGCCTGCTCTTCAGCGGCGACTACGACGACTCAGACGCCTTCATCAGCATCAGCGCCGGCGCCGGCGGCACCGAAGCCACCGACTGGGCTGAGATGCTGCTGCGCATGTACTTACGCTGGTGCGAACGCCGCGGCTTCAAGACCGAGATCGTGGACCGGCTCGAAGGCGAGGAGACGGGCATCAAGAGCGCCACTGTGTCAGTCCAGGGCAGGCGCGCCTATGGCTGGCTGCGTGCGGAGGTCGGCGTACACCGCCTGGTCCGCATCAGCCCCTACGATTCGCAGAGCCGGCGCCATACCACCTTCGTACAGGTAGAGGTGCTGCCGGAGGTGGCGGAGGCATCGGAGATCGAGGAGATCCCGGCTGACGACCTCAAGGTCGATACCTACCGCGCCCAGGGGGCCGGCGGCCAGCACGTCAACAAGACCGATTCGGCCGTGCGCCTGACGCACCTGCCCACCGGCATCGTGGCCCAGAGCCAAAACGAGCGCTCGCAGCACCAGAACCGCGAGGCGGCCATGAAGATCCTGCTGGCGCGCCTCCTGGAACGACGCATCGAGGAGCGCGAAGCGGAGATCCGCGAGCTGAAAGGGGAGCACAAGGACGCCGGTTGGGGCAACCAGATCCGCTCCTACGTGCTGCATCCCTATCAGATGGTCAAGGACCACCGCACCGACCACGAGACGGGCAACACCAGCGCCGTCCTCGATGGCGACCTCGACGCCTTCATGGTGGCGGAGCTGGAGCGCGTCGCCACCCAACGGGAGGGTGGCACTGCCTGAGCTCCGGGTCGCGACCGTCGCGGACATCCCGGCCCTGCTGCAGGTCTTCTTCAGCGCCATGGAGGACCTCGATGGGCGCCGTGGTCGGCCCCTCCAGCCCCGCAACGCCGCGCCTCTGGAGATGCATTTCGGGCACCTCCTCTCGACCGACCCAGGCAGCGCCTATGTGGCCGACGACCATGGCCGCATCGTTGCCTTCGGTATCGTCATGCAGCGCGGGGGCAGCGCTTTCCTCTCGTTCCTCTTCGTGGAACCGGGCTGGCAGGGCCGCAGGGTCGGCCGCGCGGTCGTGGATGCCTGCCTGCGGGCGTGCCGTGGGATCGATCGGATGTCCACCTGTGCCGAGGCCGACCAGCCGGTCTCTACTGGCCTCTACGCCTCGATGGGCATGGCACCACGGACGCCGCTGTACCTGCTTCGCGGCCTGCTGCCCGACACGTCCCTGCCTGGGCTACCGGCCGGGATCGCGCGCCGACCCGTCGCCCCTGCATCGCTCGCGGACTTCGACCGCGCCCTGATGGGCTACGAACGTCCAGCGGACCATGCCTTCTGGGCTCGGGAGCGCCAGGGCGTGATGTTCCTCGACGATGCCGGCGGCGTGTTGGGCTACGGCTACGCGCAGCCCAGCGGCCGCATCGGACCCGTGGCCGCACTGGAGCCGGGCTATCTGCCTACCTTCCTGGGCTATCTGGTGCATATCACGCCGGTGCTGGAGGGACGCCAGCTGGTGGTGCCAGGACACGCCATCAGCGTGCTCCGACCATTGCTGTCGGCCGGCCTGCGCATCGACAGCGCACCCGCCATCTACTGCTCATCGGGGCCGGGGCCACATCTGGAGCGATACCTTCCGATGAGCTATGCCCTGCTGTAGCCACGCTGTGACGCACGACCACGCACCGGAGAGAAGATGACCGCCACCCTGACCCTGCCCGAACCTGGGACCGAGATCGGTGCCGCCGTGGAGGTGGCCCTCGCTGCCTGTGACGTGGCTGATGCCATCTCACTGGCCTCGTTCCGCCGCGCCATCAAGGTCGAGGCCAAGCCTGACGCCTCCTTCGTGACCGAAGCCGACACGGCGGTGGAGCGTGCGGTCCGCGAGCGCATCACGAGTCGCTTTCCCGACCACGGGCTGGTCGGCGAAGAGTACGGCGAGGCACTCTCGGACGGCGGGCGCCGCTGGATCATCGATCCCATCGACGGCACGCACAACTACATGCGCGGTGTGCCCATCTTCGCCACGCTGCTGGCGCTCGAGATCGAGGGCCAGATGGCGCTGGGCGTGGTCAGCGCACCGGCCCTGCACCGACGCTGGTTCAGCTGGCAGGGTGGGGGAGCATGGGCAGTCGACACGACGCCGGGGGGCTGGGATCCCGGCTCGGCCAAGTCGCTTTCAGTGTCGGCGGTGGACTCTCTCGATGCCGCGTCGGTCGTCTACTCGTCCTACCCCAGCATCGTGACATCGGGTCTGGCACCGGGTTTCGGACCGCTGCTGAGCAGGGTCTGGCGCGATCGGGGCCTGGGCGACTTCTACGGCTACATGCTCGTGGCCGAGGGCGCGGCGGAGGTGATGGTCGAATCGGAGCTCAAGCTGTGGGACTTGGCCGGGCCGCTCGCGGTGCTGCAACACGCCGGCGCGCGCGTCACCGACCTTGCTGGCGGGACCGACATGCCGGCGCGCGGCGTGCTTGCCACCAACGGGCGCTTGCACGACATCATGCTGGCCGAGCTCGGGGGCCGCTGAAGGGGTAGCGCTCCGACTTCGTGCTACGCTCCGCAGCCGATGAGCGACGCCGTTTCCCGGGCCGTCGCCGGGCCACCTTGGGGTTCACCCCGGCCCGACCAGTCGCCAGCCCCAGCGGCGCCTGGACCCGTACTGCCCGGAGCACCTGTCACCGGCCAGCAGCTGCCTCCACCCGAGAGGCACGATTCGGTGCGCCTCGAGGGCGTCACCAAGACCTACCCCAACGGCAAACAGGCCCTGATCGAGGTCGATCTGGTCATCCCCGAGGGTGACTTCATCTTCCTCGTCGGCCCGTCGGGCGCGGGCAAGTCCACGCTCATCAAGCTACTGGTTCGAGATGAGAAGGCCAGTGAGGGCCGCGTCGAGGTCGCCGGCCACGACCTTGGTCGCATGAAGAAGCGCGACGTTCCCAGGCTGCGGCGCCGCATCGGCATCGTCTTCCAGGACTTCCGCTTGCTGCCTCGAAAGACGGTCTATGAGAACGTCGCCTTCGCTTTGGAAGTCACCGGTACGCCGCGCAAGCTGATGGATCCCGCCGTCGTGCGCGCGCTGGCGCTGGTCGGCTTGACCGAGCAGGCACGCCAGCGCCCCAACGAGCTGTCGGGCGGTGAGCAGCAACGCACGGCCATCGCCCGCGCCATGGTCCACGACCCGCGCCTCATCATCGCCGACGAGCCCACCGGGAACCTTGACCCACTCATCTCCTGGGAGATCATCCAGTTGCTGCTGCGTATCAACGAGATGGGCACGACCGTGATGATGGCCACCCACGACGCTGAGGTGGTGACGGCACTGCGGCGCCGAGTGGTGGCGCTGGAGGATGGTCGCGTCGTGCGCGACGAGGTCGGCGGCTACCACCGTGAGTACTAGAGCGGCGCGCTGATGCACTTCCTGCGCTTCTCCGTGCGCCAATCCCTTCAGGGCTTGTGGCGCAACCGCGTGATGAACATCGCCGCCACGGTCACCATGATCCTGATGTTGTTGATGCTGGCGGCGCTGGTGATCCTGATCTCCGGCGTCGAATCGGGCCTTGAGTACGTCGAATCCAAGGTGGAGGTGACCGCCGAGCTGCACGATGGTGTGCTGGAGGAGCGCATCGCCGAGTTGCAGACGCGCGTGGAGGCACTCGCTGAGGTCGCCTCCGTTACGTACACCAGCAAGGAGGAAGCGCTGGCTGCATTCCTTGCCGCACGCAAAGCCGAGGGCCAGGATACGAGCGTCTATACCGGCCTCAACAACCCACTGCCGGCGTATCTCACCGTGGAGCTGCGGAACCCCCGCGAGTCGGGGGCGGTGACGGAGATACTGCGAGCGGAGACCGGCCTGGTGCGTTTCGTGCCTGATCAGCAGACGGGAATCGACAAGCTTGTCAGCCTGACCTCGCAGCTGCGCAACCTGGGCGTGGTCGTGCTCGGTTTCGCTGGTCTCACCGTGCTGCTCATCGTCATCAACAGCATCCGCATGGCCTTGATGGCGCGCGCGCAGGAGATCGAGATCATGCGCCTCGTCGGCGCATCGGATCGCTATGTGCGCTGGCCGTTCATCCTCGAGGGCGTCTTTATCGGCATCACGGGTGCGGTCATCACGTTGCTGTTGCTGCTCGTCGCTTCGCCGCCGATCAGTGATCTCGCCAGCGACATCGCCGGATCGGTGCCGCTCGGTTTCGACAGTTCGTTGACGCTACAGATCATGGGTATCGTGCTTGGCGCCGGTCTTGGCCTCGGCGGCCTGGGTGCCTGGATCAGCGTGCGCACGTACCTGCGCTAGCACGACCCCTCATCGCTCCATGACCACCCCCCACGAACCGACCCAGCCGGGAAAGCCGCCACCACCCCACACGCCCCGCCCTGGCGGTGGGCCGACGGTCGGCCTCACGGCCATGGTGCTGCTGGCGGTCTCGGCCGCGGTGGTCTTCTGGGCTGGTCTTAGCCTCGGGAGCCAGACCAGCGGGCGCACCGCCGATGAGCGCGCTGCTGTCGAGGCCTTCAGCGAGACCTATCGCAGCATCACCGAGCGATACATCGGAACACCCGCGCCCAAGGAGTTGGTCGAGGGCGCCATCGCGGGCATGTTCGATGTCCTCGGCGATCCCCACTCCGGCTATATGCCTCCTGGCCAGTTCGGGGCGGCGCTCGACGATGCCCGCGGCGAGTTCGAGGGTGTGGGTGCGGTCATGGCCACCGAGGATGCTTCCGGCGAGCCATGTGAGCCCATCGGCACAGGCTGTACGCTGCGCGTGCTCGATGTCCTGGCCGGCGCCCCGGCGCAGGCGGCCGGGCTGCAGGTCGATGACCTCGTCACCGCTGTCGACGGTGAGACGCTCGCGGGCAGCCCCATCGACGATGCGGTGCGTCACATCCTCGGTCCGCGCGGCAGTGAGGTGGTGCTGACAGTGCAGCGTGATGGCGAGACGCTGGATCTGGCCATCACACGCGACACGGTCGTCAGCGAGGATGTCCACTCGGCCCTCCTGGCCGACGGGCGGGTCGGCTACCTGGCCATCGACAGCTTCGGCGTCAACGCCGCCGACCACTTCAGGGCGGCCCTCGAAGGGCAACTGGACGCTGGGGTCGAGGCCTTCATCGTGGACGTGCGCGATGATCCGGGCGGCTTCGTGGATGCGACGGTGGCGATCAGCAGCCAGTTCCTCGACGATGGCGTGGTCTTCTGGGAAGAGGATGCGGCGGGCCGGCAGACGGCCGTGAACGTCATCGAGGGTGGCTTGGCCACCGACCCAGGGTTGCCAGTGGTCGTCTTGATGAATGGTGGCTCGGCATCGGCCAGCGAGATCCTCGCGGGGTCGCTCCAGGACTCCGGCCGTGCTCGCCTGCTGGGGGAGCCATCGTTCGGCAAGGGCACGGTGCAGGAATGGACGGAGCTGCCCGGCGAGAACGGCGGCTTCCGTCTCTCGGTCGCGACCTGGCTGACCCGGGACAAGAACCCCATCGATGGCACCGGGTTGTCGCCGGATGCCTTCGTCCCCGCGACCGGCCAGCGCTTCCGGCCGGGCGTAGCCGGAGGCGAT
Organism: Candidatus Limnocylindrales bacterium; assembly: GCA_038251965.1. GTDB lineage: Bacteria > Chloroflexota > Limnocylindria > Limnocylindrales > CSP1-4 > JAFMJV01. The sequence continues at coordinate 45,474 of JBBSAV010000001.1, read as the reverse complement.
CCGTCGCTCGACGGCCAACTGCAGACCGCCATCGCGCTGCTGCTGGAGCAGCCGATGCCCGGAGTGTCGCCGTCCCCGTCGGCCGCGTCCGCCGTGTCACCGGCAGCGGCCTCGCCGGGAACCTCGATCCGGCCGCTGCCGTCGGAGATGCCGTAAGCGCCAGCTGTCCACCATGCCGCGACCGCGGCGAGCTCCTGCAACACGATCGTCACACACCCCCTTGCCGAGAGTCGACAGTTGCGGTACCGTTTCCGCGAACGAAAGGAGGTGGTGTGCAATGGATAGTCGTTTAAGTAGCTGCACCGCCTCGGAGGTTCGGCGCTAGTCGAGCCGACCGGGTGGTGTATCGCCACGAGGACGCCGGCCCCTCTGGGCCGGCGTTCGTTCGTCCCTGCGACCCCCATGACCGGGTCGCCTTCACACCCGCGATCGCCCAAGGAGCCCATCGATGGGCAAGACCGTCGCCAAGAACCGAAAAGCCCGCCACCTGTACACCATCGAGGACACCCTGGAGGCTGGCATCGAGCTGACCGGCACCGAGATCAAGTCGGTACGGGCCAGCAACCTCAACCTCAAGGACGCCTACGCCAGAATCGAGCGTGGTGAGGCGTGGCTGGTCGGTGTGCACATCGCGCCGTGGGCGGGCGGCAACCGCAACAACCACGAGCCGCTGCGCACGCGCAAGCTGCTGCTGCACCGCCGCCAGATCGATGAGCTGCTCGGTCGCACCAAGGCCAAGGGGCTCACGCTGGTGCCGCTCAGCGTGTACTTCAACGATCGCGGCAGGGCCAAGGTCGAGATCGGCCTGGCCCGCGGCAAGAAGAGCTACGACCACCGCCGTGACATCGCCGATCGTGACGCCAAGCGTGACATGGACCGCGAGGTGGCCGATGCCATGCGCGGGCGCTGACGGCGGACGCTGATGGCCGGCCCAAGCGGGGACAGAACAGGCGTTCGACCGCTATACTGCTTCTTCCATGGGGATGCGTGGTCTCGACAGGGCCCCAACCCCGAAGAACGCGAGTCGAGGTTGCCATCGGGCCTCGTTAATCAGGTGGCACCAAGAAGTAACTGGCAACAACCGCCAGCCTGCTCTCGCCCTCGCAGCCTAAGGCTGTAAGGTGAGCGTGGAAACGGCCTCGTCCTCGCGGGCCGCGGAAGCGTCACTTAGCGAGGATGCGCTCCGGGTCAGCGTCACGTAGCTCGGAGTCAAGCCCGCAAGGGGACGTGACTGGATCCTGCGGCACGGTGCCGATGCTGGTTCGCAGGATCGACGACAAACCATCGGATACGCTCGTAGTGGTCTTCGGCAGAAGGTTCTGGACGGGGAGTTCGACTCTCCCCCATCTCCACCAACTCGCAGATATGGCACGACCCCGTCAGCTCGACGGGGTCGTGCCATGGTGTGCGTCGCTATCGGTGCGTGCCCGCTGTGTGTGGCCGCGTCGCGGGCCGGCGAGCTAGGCCTTGATGACGACGACGCGGCGTGTGGGCTCTTCGCCGATCGACTGCGTGGCGATGCCATCGACGTCGCGCAGCGCCAGGTGCACCCAGCGGCGCTCCAGCGCTGACATCGGCTCCAGTTGCAGCATCTGCCCGGTCTCGTTGACGCGTTCGGCGGCACGTGTCGCGACCTCGATCAACTGGCGCTCACGACGACCGCGGTAGTCCTCGACATCGACGAGCACGCGGGTCCAGGTGCCCATCTTGCGCGAGAGCATGAGGTTGACGAGATGCTGAAGCGCGGAGAGTCGCTCGCCCTTGCGGCCGATGAGCGCGCCCAGCGCCTCCGTCTCATCTTCGTCGGCGCCGTAGACGGTGATCTTTGCGGTGGCACCGGTGGTGACCTCGACGTTGGCGTCGTAGCCCATCATCTCCACGAGTCGCTCGAGGATCTGCTTGCCGGCCTCGAGCGCCTCGGGCGATGTCTCGCTGTCGCCGGACGCATCTGCCTTGGCCGTGGAACCGGCGGCCACTGCCGCCTCAAGCTCCGTCACGGCGGCGGCGCTCACCGTCGAGGCCTCCTGTGAACGGCTGCCTCCGCGAGTGCGGCGGCCGCCATCGGCAGCACTGCTGCGCTCATCGCTCCGACGGCGGGGCTGGGGCTCGCGCGGCTGCTCACCAAGCGTGTCCTCGGTGGCAGGCCGGGGCTCGCGCGGACGGTCCTCGCGCGGTGGTGCTGGTGGCGGTGGCGGAGCCGTCCGTGCGGCCTGCTTCTTGGGAGTCGAGCCCCCCAGCGCCGACCGTGGCGCCGCGATGATGCGGGCGACCTCAGCGCCCATGCCCAACACGCCCCGGCTGCCTTGTGTCAGGATCTCGAAGTCGAGGTCCTGCAAGCCCCCCACGCCGAACTGCTCGCGCGCGTTCTTGAGGGCCTCCTCGACGGTCTTGCCCGTGAACTCCTGGTATTCGCTCATCGACGTCTCCCTCGCCGGCGGCTGCGTCGCCTGGCCGGCTTGATGGTGCCCGCGGCGCTCTCCTTGGTGGAGCGCTTGGTGGTCTGGGTGGTGCCGTCCGCGTTCACGGCGGCAGGTTTGGGTTCCGGCATGCTGACCGGGAAGCGTGGTTGATGATCCCGGGCAAAGCCTGGCGTCCAGCCGAACAACGGGAAGAGTCCGCCGTAGCCGTTGATCAGGAACTGCTGGACGATGCTGAAGATGGTGGTGGTGATCCAGTAGACGAAGAGGCCGGCAGGCAGGATGGCGCCGTAGATCAGCGAGAAGGCCGGCAGCAGCAGGAACATCTTCTGCTGGGTGGCCTGGGACGGATCCGTGCTGCGGGTCATCATCATGCGGGTCTGGATCAACTGCAGACCAGCCGAGACCAATGCCAGCAGCGAGAGACCGAAGCCAGCGATGAGGATGACGAAGATCTCGGGATGGTTGGAGGGCAGGCCGCCCGGATAGCCCGGCAACTGGAATCCGTTGTCGATCTTGGGGATCCAGGCCAACCAGGGGATGTCGGGGTCGATGCATGGCGCGTACGGGTCGCCCGGGTGCTGGCACTGCACGTTCACCAACTGGACACCGAAGGGGTGCAGCATGGAGCTGATATCCGGTGCCTTCAGGCCCGCGGTGAAGACCTGGTACATCGGGAGCAGCAGGACCATCTGCAGCACCGCCGGCAGGCAGCCCGAGGCGGGATTGACCCCGCGGTCCTTGTACAACAGCATCTGCTGCTCGGAGATCTTGGTCCGGTCACCCTTGTACTTGGTCTGGATGGCCTTCAGCTCCGGTTGCAGCATCTGCATGCGCCGTTGGGACACGATCTGCATGCGGAAGATCGGGATCATCAGCGTCCGGATGATGATCGTGAGCAGGATGATGGCGATGCCGATATCGCCAGTGATGCTGTACAGGAAGGCCAGGCCGATGAAGATGACCTGGAAGATCGGTGTGAATGCCCAGGCCAGCAGGCCCAGCGGGTTGGCGCCGTCCGGCTGCGCCGGACACAGGTTGGGATTGGGCGCGGCGGTAGCGTCGGGGTGTGGCGTCGAGTTCGGATCAGGCGTCGGCCTGGGTGCGCATGGGTCCTCGGTCGTCGAGGCACCGGGCATGAGCGTGGGCGCCGGCGTAACGTCGGGGGCCACCGATCTGGCTGGCGCGGTCGTGGCCACTGGTGCCCGGGAGCCATCGGGCCGGGGCGAGCCATCGGCCACGGCGGTGGACACAGGCGACGGGCTGGCCGCCGCCCCGAGCGTGGGCCGGGCTGAGGGACTCTTATCCTGCGAAAAGACCGGTCCGGCAACCATGCTCAAGGCGATCATCGCGATGGCGATGGCCGCCAGCAGGTCCAGGGGAGCCAGTCGGAAGGGTGCCGCGAGGGCGGATCGGATACGCATCACTTCACCGGGTCATAGCCGCCGGGACGCCATGGACCGCAACTGGCGATGCGCTTGGCACCCATCCAGCTGCCCTTCGCGAGCCCGTACTTCTGGATGGCCTGCTCCGTGTACTCCGAGCAGGATGGTTCATACCGGCACGAACCGGCAAAAAGCGGAGAAAGCGTCTTACGATAGACGTGGATCAGGCCGATCCCGAAGCGTCGCGGAAGGCCACCGGTCGCCATCATGAAGACCTCGTCACCGAGCCGCGGATGCTTCCGAGCAGGCGCTCCAGGGCGCTGCGCACCTCGTCGAACGAAGCGTCCACGGCAGCGGGCCGAGCAACGATGAGGACGTCCCAGCCGTGGCCGCTGTCGTTGGGTGCCCCGCGCAGGATCTCGCGCAGGCGCCGACGCACACGGTTACGACGGACGGCGCCTCCAAGGCGTCGGCCGGTCGAGATGCCATAGCGGTCGTGATCGCGGTCATTGGGTACGAAACGGACGACCATGAGTCGGTCCGATCGGGAACGTCCCTTGCTGCTGACGCGAGCGAAGTCCGCCCGTGATCGGAGCGTCGGCACGGCCCCGGGTCAGGTCTGCCGGCCGTCAGACGGTGAGCTTCTTGCGGCCACGTGCCCGCCGAGCGGCGAGGACGTTGCGGCCACCCTGGCTCTTCATCCGCTTGCGGAAGCCATGCTCCCTAGCGCGATGGCGCTTCTTGGGCTGATAGGTCTGCTTGGTCACTGGGAACTGGGCTCCTTCGAGCAGGCGGTCGGGTTCGACTTGGGGAGACCGGCCTGCCGGTGCGGATGTGGACGATGCGGACAACGGGCACGGTAGACCACTTGTGGTCGTCCCGGGCGCACGCCCACCTCGGATGGAGCGGATTATACGCGACAGTCGCCGCAGACCGGAGGAAGCTTGCATGTCCGTCGATCAACCGCCCAGCGAGGTGCCGTTCCTTGAGCCCGGCAGCGCCACCATGGAGGACTTCGAGCGTCTTGACCTGCGCGTCGGCCGCATCCTGGAGGCAAGTCCGCTCGACGGCGCACACAAACCCGCGTACAAGCTTCGCCTCGACTTCGGTGCCGCAGGCGAGCGGCGATCATCGGCGCAACTCACGCAGACGTACCCGGACCCGGCCCTCCTTGTCGGTCGGTTGGTCGTGGCGGTGGTGAACTTCCCACCGCGCCGGGTGGCCGGCTTTCGCAGCGAGGTGCTGGTCCTGGGGGCCCTTGCGCCGGCTGGTGGGATCCCCTTGCTGGGCGTCGATGAGGGTGCGGAGCCTGGCCAGCGGGTGACGTAGTCCGATGCGCCGCAGCCGCGTGCGGAGAGGCTGCCGGTCAGTGATATGTGGTGCGTCCTGCCACCACCCGATGGCCTCCGGCGGCACCCCCGTACGGGGTCGACCGCTACGTCGGGGCGCTGTCGGCAGTCTCGGGCAAGGCCGGGAACGATACTCCCTGGGGGTATGCCCAATGGACGTTGCACAGTCGGGAAACGCGGTGCTAACGTATGCCGCCCCGGCGCCCTTCGAAGGGCTCGGAGATGTAGTCTGGAGTCACCGCCACAACGTCCGGAGAGGGTTCGGGCCGGTTCCCTCCAGGAGTATCGATCGCGCCTCAGCGTGGAGTGTCTCGGAGGGCATTCGCACCGCCAAGCGCAAAGTCGTGTCGTAATACGGGTCACGTTGCCATCGATGGACGCAAAACAGGTCTGGAGAGCCACTCTCGGTGAGCTTCAGGTGTCGCTGTCCCCGGCCAACTACGAAACCTGGCTGAAGGACACGACCCTCGTCGATGTCGACGGAGACCTCTTTCGCGTCGGAGCACCCAACGGCTTCGCCAAGGACTGGCTGGAGAACCGTTATCGCTCGCTGATCGCACAGACCCTCGCACGCATCGTGGGCTACAGCGTCAATGTCGAGTTCGACATCCTCGATCCCGAGCCCGAGGAGGCAGAGGCGCCTGCACCGCGCGCGCCGCAAAAGGCAGCACCTCCGGCACGCAGCCCCAAGGTTCGTGTGGAGCCAGGCCGTGTGGGCGGCGCGGAGGGTGGGAGCGTCAACCTCAATGCACGCTATACGTTCCGCACGTTCATCGTGGGCTCGGCCAACCGTTTGGCGCATGCGGCCAGCCTGTCGGTCGCGGAGCGTCCGGGCGAGGCCTACAACCCGCTCTTCCTCTATGGCGGGGTCGGACTGGGCAAGACACACCTCATGCATGCGATCGGCAATGCGGTCGCGCAGCGTTTTCCGCGAAAGCGAGTCGTGTATGCCACCAGCGAGAAGTTCACCAACGACTTCATCACCTCCATCCAGCAGGGGCGCATCGATGGCTTCCGTGCGCGCTACCGCAAGATCGACCTGCTGCTGATCGACGACATCCAGTTCATCGCCGACAAGGAACGCACGCAGGAGGAGTTCTTCCACACCTTCAATGCCATCCACGAGGACGGCAAGCAGATCGTGCTCTCCAGCGACCGGCCCCCCAAGCAGATCGTCACGCTCGAAGAGCGACTGCGCAGCCGCTTCGAGTGGGGACTCATCGCCGACCTCACCGCGCCCGACCTGGAGACCCGCATCGCCATCCTGCGCACCAAGTCGGAGGAGCAGGGTGTGCGCGTCGACTCTGACGCACTGGAGTTCATCGCCCGCAAGGTCGCGTCCAACATCCGGGAGCTTGAGGGCGCGCTCAATCGCATCGTCGCCTATGCCTCCATGCAGGGCATGCCCATCAGCGTCGACCTGGCACAAGCCGTCCTTTCGAACGTGCTCTACAGCCCGCGCAAACGCGCCATCACACCAGAGCGGATCGCCATCGCGGTAGCGGACTACTACGACGTGGAGCTGGACGCGCTGCGAGGCCAGAAGCGTGACCGCGCCATCGTCGTGCCGCGCCAGATCGCCATGTACCTGATGCGGGAAGAGACCGATGTATCACTGCTGCGCATCGGCGCCGAGCTGGGCGGACGGGACCACTCCACGGTCCTGCACGGCTGCAAGAAGATCGACCAAGAGGCATCTCGCAACGAGGAGTTGCGACGCGAGCTTGCCGCGGTCCGGGAGTCGATCTACTCCGACAAGTAGGGTCCGGTCAGCTCGCCATGCCGGCGTCGTCGTCCACCCTCCTCTGGTCCGCGTCCCCCGATCCCTCCGCAGCGATGAGGCGCGTCTGCTCCTTCACGGCCGCCCGGTGAGCTTCTTCGCCCCCGCGGTCACGACGTCGCTGGTGCAGTTGGAACAGCGCGCCCCGGCGGCTGTAGATGATCAGCACGTCCCGGGGTTGGATGACCGTCTCGGCGACAGGCACCCCGAAGTACGTGCCGTCGGGCCGCTCGATGCCTAAGACGATGACCCCCTCGTCACGGAGCGCCAGCTGGCGCAGGCTGCGATCGGCCATCCAGTCCCCGGCGCTGATGGGGAGCTCCGTCACGACAGCTACAGCATCAGCACCAGCAGCAGGGTCAGGACGGCACTCACATCCGACCCCGGGTCACGACCATCCGGACATGGTGCCAGCCTGCGAGGAAGGCCGCTGGTCGTTCCCGGAGGGCAGGCCCGCTGATCTGCTTGGGGGTTCCTTGGTCACCGGGGACCTGTGGAGCGAGTGTGGAGAACTCGATCTCCCCAGCGTGGGGCGGATCGCCCGCTGGTGAACAGGACCGTGGGCGGGCGGGGGCCATATGTGGGTCTTGTCATGGGTCATCCACGCTGGACAGGCAACCGTGCACGCATCGTTCACCGGCTATCCGCCACCCTGGTCACGCAGTGATAAGCGTGGGTGCAGCACAGCGATGCAGGGTCATCATCACAATCCACAGCATGAAGATGATGATGAGATGAGAAGATTAGAAAGAACCATGTACATCTCATAGGGAGCTCGACCGCTCGTGAAGCTGTCCTTGATGCAAGAGAACCTGGCCCGGGGCTTGTCCCACGTGGCCCGCGCCGTCAGCAGTCGGGCGACCCTGCCAGTCCTTGCCAACGTCCTGCTGAAGACCCAGGACGGTGGCCTCCGCCTCACCGCCACCAACCTTGAGATCGGCATCTCGGTGTGGGTGCCGGGGAAGATCGACACCGATGGCACGATGACCGTGCCGGCTCGCCTCCTCACCGACGTGGTCGGAGGACTGCCGGCCGGTGAGCGAGTGGACCTGGAGATGGAGAAGGAGAACACGCTCCTGATCCGTTCCGGCAACTACAAGTCACGTCTGCGTGGCATCGATGCTGAGGAGTTCCCGGTCATCCCTGCCGCCGGCGACCGTCCCACCACCCAGGTGAGCCAGAAGGCCATGCGGCGTGCCTTGGCCGAGGTCACGTTCGCCGCTGCTGCTGACGAGACCCGTCCGATCCTCACCGGTGTGCTGACGAAGCTCTCCGGTGAGGTCCTGACGCTTGCCGCAGCTGACAACTACCGCATCGCGGTCAAGACGCTTGAGCTGATGCAGTCGGTGGAAGAGACCAGCGTGGTGGTCCCGGCACGCTCCTATGTCGAGCTGATGCGTGTGCTCGGCGACAGCGAGGAGCCGGTCGATATCATCCTCGCCCAGGCCAAGAATCAGGTCATCTTCAGGGTCGACACGACCGAGATCGTCAGTCGGCTGATCGACGGCCAGTTCCCCAACTATCAGTCGGTGCTGCCGACATCACACAGCACCCGTGCCCTGGTCGATCGTGATGAGCTGTTGAAGGCTGTTCGACTGACCGCGCTCATCGCCTCCTCATCAGCCAATGTCGTGCGGCTCGGTTTCGGAGAGGAGGAGGCGCCCGAGTCGATCGCCGTCAACGCCAAGGCGGACGTGGGTGATGCCGAGGGACGCGTCGATGCGCAGCTGGAAGGTGACCCGGTCACCATCGCGTTCAACGCCCGCTACATGGTGGAAGCGCTGCAGAACATGGATGGCGAGCAACTGGCGGTGGAGTTGAGTGGCCCGCTTGCGCCGGGTGTGCTGAAGCCAGTGGACGACCCGGCTTATGTGCATGTGATCATGCCGGTACGCACACCCTCCTGACCGACACGGCGCGAGACACGAGCACGGCCGCGTGCGGCCAGGCCTTGGTCGCCGTCTGATGCCGGTCCGAACACTGACGCTCGACGGCTTCCGCAGCTACCGGCATCTTGAGGTCGAGTTCGGCGCTGGCCCCCACGTGGTGGTGGGGCGCAACGCCGCCGGCAAGACCAACCTGGTCGAGTCGCTGGTATTGCTCTCGTCGGGCCGCTCGCACCGCAGCTCCGTGGATCCCGAGATGGTCCGCTGGGGCGCTGATTTCGCGCGCGTCTCAGGTCAGGTCGATGTCGGCGATCGCACAGAGGAGCTGGAAGTCGTGGTTCACGCCAGGAGTTCGGATGCAGGTGCCGCCCGCAAACGGATCCGCGTGAACGGCGTCAATCGTCGCCCTGCGGCGCTGCGCTCGATGCTGCGAACGGTGCTCTTCGCGCCCGAGGACATGCTGCTCATCGTGGGCACGCCCTCGCTACGGCGAAGCTTGCTCGATTCACTGGTCGGCCAGCGTGAGCCGACGGCAACGGCCGTGATGTCCACCTACCAGCGAACCCTCACGCAACGAAACTCGCTGTTGCGACGCATCCGCGAGGAACAGGCCGATCGCGCCGAGCTCTCCTACTGGGATTCGCTCATCGTGGAGAACGGCGGCCAGATCCTCGATTGGCGCCACGAGACGATGGCGGCACTCGCCGAGCCACTGTCTGAGGCCCACCGCGAGATCGCGCCCGAGGAACCAGGGCTCGCCCTGCACTACCGCTCGAACGTGGAGGCTATCGTGGGTGAACGGGTCCGGGACGCCTTGCGTCGACGCCTGCGCGAGACGGCTGACAAGGAGGTGTGGAACGGTGCCACGCTGGTGGGACCGCACCGTGACGACTTCGTCTTCATCGCTGACGGCCGCGAGCTGACCGAGTTCGCTTCGCGTGGACAGCAGCGCACCGCCATCCTTGCCCTGAAGCTGGCCGAGCTGGACCTGTTGACATCGCTCGACGGCCACCCCCCGCTGCTGTTGCTCGATGACGTCTTCAGCGAGCTGGACCCGATGCGGCGCTCTCACCTCGTGCGCCGCATCGGCAGCTTGCCGCAGGCCATCGTCACCACCACCACGCCTGCTGACCTCGACCCGGCCCTGGTGGCCGCTTCGACGCTGTGGCAGGTCGAGCACGGCAGCGTCAGCCTCGTCGGAACACCGGGCAACCGATGACTTCGCGCAGGCGCCCGGTCCACAGACTCGCTGATCTGCTGCCCGGTATCGCCTCCCAGCTTGGCCTTGACGAGGAGCTGCGCGCGGCTCGGGCGATGTCCTCCTGGATCCGTATCGTCGAAGAGCTGGTGCCGCCCGCGGCAGGTGCGTCGCAGCTGTTGGAGGTACGTCCGCCGACCCTGCTGGTCTCTGCTGATGATGCTGCCACCGGCCAGGAATTGCGCCTCTATTCGGCCGACCTGCTGGAAGCCTTCGCCTCGGCGCCCGGTGGACGACGACTGCTGGAGTTGCAGGTGATCGTAAGGGGGTCGCGCCGCGGGGATTCGGGGCGGCCACGCTAGACTAGGGCACTCATGGCTACCCGACTCGAGATCACGCATGGATCGATCGGCGAGCGGGACCGGCTTCCGTCTTCAGCCGACACACTCAGCGTGACCCGGCCGACCACCGGATCGAAGACCCGCTCCAAGGGCGTGCTCTTCATCCTTGTCGGCTCGACCATCCCGGGACCGTACGCCCGGGAGGCCACCAGGCTCGTTGCCGACACCATTCGGCACGAGTACTACTACGACGAGTCGGCCGGCGTGCCGGTCTGCCTGGAGAAGGCTGTCAAGAGTGCCGACCGACGCCTGCGCGGCGGTCGCGAAGGAGCAAGCCTTTCTCCAGGATCGCTCGGCGTCGCCGCGGCTGTCATCCGCAACGATGAGCTCTACCTCGCCACGCTCGGATCGGCCGAGGCGTACCTGGTGCGAGCGGCCCGTCTGCTCATGCCCGATCGCAGCGCGCCCGCGGGACTGCCCAGCGACGAGATCAATTCGGTCGCTGTCTGGCGCGGAGAGCTCAGCCCGGGCGACGGCCTGTTGCTGGTGTCGCGCAACATGACCGAGACGGTCGGGACCGAGGAGCTCAAGAGCGCCATCCTCACCCTGCATCCACAGGCCGCCGTCGACCACCTCCACCACCTCTTCGTGGCCGCTGGGGGCTCCGGTTCCGATGGCCTCATCGCGGTCGAGACCCGTGAGCGATCTTCCCGGGTCCAGGGTGGGATCGCACCCACGGGTGGAGATGCCTACGGTGATCTGCCCGGTGCCGCGGCCGCCTCGATGAACGGGACCGCGACCGCCTCCCGGGTCGGTATCGGTGACGTCATCGACTCCGTCCGCGACCGCTTCTGGGACGCTATGCCCAGGCGAGACGCGCGCGCGCAAGAGGTCACCGCCACGACTTCGCGTGCCGAGAACCAGCGCCGCGCCGCGATGGGCCTGCTGGCTCTCCTCGTGGTCGTCTTCGTGGTCGGCCTGGTGCTGGTGCTGGTGCCGCGCGGTAGCGACGTCAACGAGGTACCCATCTACGCCGAAGCCGACAACGCGCTGGGGTCAGCGCTCGACTACGTCAACCGGGCGGACAACCTGCTGACGACGGAGCCCGACACCGCCCTTGCGTACTACCGTGATGCCTGGACCGAGGTCAAGCAGGCACGGGACACCGGCTTGGCCGCTCCGGCGCTCGACGAGCTGGAGACGCGCGTCCGGGCCGGCCTTGACACCTTGTACGGAGCGCACCACCCGACCATCGAACGCATCGCCCGTCTGCCGGAGGGTTCCGACCCGGCCTATCTCGTCGAAGGGCTGAACGACGGCGCCATCTACATCGACCGCTCCAGCGGGACGGTCTTTCGCGCCAATACCAAGAACGGCAAGATCGCAGCCATCGTCCACGAAGGCGACAAGCAAGGGAACAGCAACCGCGCCATAGGTGAGCCTGTCCAGCTTGCTGCCGCCGGTCCGGACGTGGTGATCGTCGACGACAAGGCCCGGCCCTGGCGTTGGCGGCCGTCCAACTCCGCGGGCGCCGGGACGCTGGTGCAGCTGTCGCTGCAGGGTCGCTCCGGCTTCGAGGCCGACCACGGCGACGTGGAGGCCTACGATCCTGCGGTGGGCCAGTACCGCATGTATGTGGCCGAGCCCTCGCTGAACCAGATCATGCGCTACCAGCAGACCTTCGACGGCAGCTCCTTCCAGGAGCCCTCCCCATACCTCGCTTCGCAGGCGTCGGAGGTGGCGGACTTCGAGGCGCTCTATATCGATTTCGACGTCTATGCCCTGTTCCAGAACAAGCTGCGGCGCTACAGGTACGAGCGCTACGACGGCACATTCGCCATCGCCACGCCACCCGACGATGCCGACCTGCGGCCCGGCCACGACTACCGCCTGGTAGATGGATCAGGACGGGCCAACACCGACGGCCGCGTATATCTCTACGACGCGCTCCATGGGCGGATCGTCGGCTTCGACAAGGTCGATGGCGGCTATGTCGGCCAGTGGTTGCCGGCCGGCGATGGCGGCGAGATGGAAGACGTACGCGGCATGTACATCATCGAGGGTGGCACGACGAAGAAGGGCAAGCGCAAGGACGACACGCTCATGTGGGTCACTCCTGAGGCGATCTACCGGACCAAGCTCGAGGTCGGCTGACAGCGTCGCCGACTCGCGGGTAGGGGTCGGCTCGTCGGTATCGGGGGCGCCCCAGCGGCCTGCGGGCACACCGCTAGAATCAGCGCATGACGGGTGCCGCACGGGAGATGGTCGTGGAGAGTGTGCGCGTGCACATGCTCTCGTCGCAGCACGTGGTCATCCTGCGCGAAGCCGACGACGAACGTTACCTGCCCATCTGGATCGGTAGCTGGGAGGCGCAGTCGATCGCCATGAAGCTGCAGGGCGTAGAGGCTGAGCGACCGCTCACCCACGACCTGCTGACGACCATCCTCTCGGACCTGGGCGTCAGCGTCCGCCGCGTCCTCATCTCCGACCTGGCCGACGAGACCTTTCGGGCCCGCATCGTGCTTGTCCAGGGCGGCAGCGACTTCGAGATCGATGCGCGGCCCAGTGACGCCATCGCGCTGGCCGTGCGGGTGGCCGCACCCATCTTCGCCACCGAGGCGGTGCTTGATCGGGCCGGCGTCATCCCCGAGGCGGATGAGGACGAGAAGCTCAGCGTCTTTCGTGAGTTCGTCAATTCGCTCGAGCCGGGATCAGGTGAGGGGAGCGGGACGCCCCCTACGCCCCCTACGCCCCCTGCGGGACCATCGGGGGGAGGGTCCGTCCCCGGCGCGCCGGATCCGGACGAGCGCCCTCTCGACGACCGACTGGGCGACGATGGTGAGGACCATTAGGGCGGCCCGGAGCCTTCATCTGCCAGGATGGGGATGCCGCGCCGCAGGGCGGAGGCACGGTTCGCCCACAGGCGCAGGCGCAGGTCCCAGAAGTCCCTGACGGCACGCAAGACTACCCGCGGATCCGCGCCCGAGGCCGTGCCGGCCGTGCGCGGGTAGTGCGGCACACCCACTTCGGCGATGACCGCGCCACCGGCGCCGATCTTGATGAGTAGCTCAGCCGACAGGAAGGCGCCACCGGATTCGACGCGAACGTCCTGGAGTGCCTCTCGTCGAAAGAGCTTGCAGGCGCAGTCGGGATCACGTACCGCGAGCCCGAAGAAGAGCCGCAGGGCGAAGCGGTAGGCTCGCGCATAGGCCAGGCGGATGGCCGGGTCGGCGCGCTCGATGCGGTAGCCGACCACGACGTCCGGGAGTGCTGCATCATCCGCGGGTGCTGCGGTATCCGCCGCCCCCTCCAGACGAGCCGTCAGGCGCGCCAGGTCAGCGATGCGGAACTGCCGGTCGCCGTCGGTGAAGCAGATCAGCGGATAGCGCGCGGCGGCGAGCCCGGAACGCACGGCCGCGCCATACCCCTGGTTGACGTGGTGATGCACCACACGGACGACATCCGGGTAGATCGCCGCCAAACGGTCGGCGATCTCAGCTGTGCCATCGGTACTGCCGTCGTCGACGGCGATGATCTCGAAGCGCGCCGCCAGGCGCGGCAGCTCTGCTCGCGCCTCCTCCACGAGGGCCTCGATATTGGCCGCCTCATCGTGGGCAGGAAAGAAGTAGCTCAACGCCTCGACGCGTGCGGGTTCGACGGGGCGAGGGAGGTCGCGGTTCTCAGGCACGCACCAATCCTAGGGCCACACGCTTCACTCGGTCTTGCGCGCCACCACGCGGTAGAGCTCGGTCGCCACCGCCGGCACGAGCTCCAGCTCATAGCGCTCGCGGAGGGCGTCCAGATCCTGGTCAAGGCGGATCAGGTAGACGGGTCGCTCGTCGAGGTAGCGCTCGATGGCGGCCTCCACGCTACCCAGTCCATCGTCGAGGACGTCACGGTCATCGATGATGGTGACATCCTCGCGCCGGCCCTCCACCCAGCGGCCATACCAGAGGGGCGTGGAGAATGACCACCACGAGAGGACGACTGCATCGGGCGCGAGGGCTTTGAACGTGGTCTCGATGATCTGCCGGCCCCAGGTGTCAGCAGAGGCATCGAGGTCGTCGTAGCGGTTCGCGGCAGGAATCACTGCCAGTATCAGCAAGATGGCCAGCAGCGTCCCACCGAGCACCTTCGCCAGGATGGTCCCGGCAGACCGCTGCAGCAGCCCACGGAGGGTATCTGCGGCAGCGTCGGCGGCCAGCCCGACCCACAGCGCCGCCATCAGCAGCGGCACCAGGTAGTAGCGCTCGATGGCGGCGTTGGGGTAGCCGATGGCAAAGATCCATGTACAGCCGAACCACAGCAGCGAAAGCACGGTGCGGCGGGGGTGTCGCACCAGCCCCACCAGCGCGCCCGACACGGCCAGGATCGAGAGGAGCCCGAGGTTGCGGCCCAGCTCGCTGCCCATGCCGGCGACGATGTCTGCGAGCGTCGGCAGTGGGCCGAAGGAGCCCTGGAACTGTTCGCCCAGGACGACATACCAGAAGGCGTCCCAGGTGTCGGGGTCCGCATAGTCGAGCGGCGGGTCCATGGCGGAGCGCAGCGGCAGATAGAGGTAGACCAAGGTGGCGCTGAGGGCGATCACCGCGACGCACAGCAGCACCAGCCACCATTGCCGCCACAGGATGCGAGGCGCGACCAGCAGGACGTAGGCAGCGATTCCGGGCACCAGCAACAACGTCAGGGCGTGATTGCCCAACGCGAGGCCGAACACGAAGGCGGCAGCGACCAACCAGCGCGAGGCGCGGCGCGGGTCGTGCTCCCGGCCACCAGCCCAGGCGCCGAGCAGCACCAGCAGCAAAGCCGCCATGAAGACATGCAGTGCGTGGGGGTCGGCGCGCTGCCCCCACTGCCAGGCCACGGGTGTCAGCGCGAAGGTCAGGCCCGCCAGCAGGCCGATGGGCCAGCGCCGCGTGACCTGCACCGTGGTGACTGCCAGTAGGGCGGCGGCCCCGGCCATCAGCAGGGCTGAGAGCAGGTCGGCCCGGTAGGCTGCGGTGCCCAGCGGCGCCAGCACCACCGAGCCCAGCCAGGCCAGCAGCGTGTAGGTCGGGTAGCCGGTGGGGTGGGCGACCCCCAGCGTGGTGCCGATGGCCTGGAACTCGGCGGTGTCCCATAGGCCCACGTCCGGCAGCAGGGTGCGGGCGTAGAGCACCAGGGCCACGCCGAAGACGGGCAGCGCGGCGAGGGCATAGCGGGTCACTCCGCCTTCTGTGGACCTCACCACCCCAATGTCACGCCCCAGAAGACACCCCAGGCGTTGACCGCGATCGAGGCAGCCACCAAGCCCACCGACCTGACGCCCACGCCCAGACGGGCGATACCGAGCGCCACGAGGACGACCGCGAAGGGGGCGAAGTCATTGCTGAAGCGGTAGCCGAACTGGACCCAACCCTGGCTGAAGTGCATCAGGTCGACCAGGGCGATCGAAAGCGCCGCCAACGCTGCTCCTGCCACGAGGCGGCGGCGCCAGTCCCACAGCAGGACGGGGATCATCAACAGGTAGGCGGGACTGGTGAGCAGGATGCTCATGCCGATGGGGTCCGGCTGGAGCAGCGCGCACTCAGGGTCGAAGAGTGATCCGGCAGCGACACCATCGGAGGCGCAGGCGGGGTCGTCGAGCAGCGGCATCCTGGGCAACTGGGCCAGCATGATGCCGGCGTTCTGGGGGATGTAGCGCGGATCCTCGATCGACCAGCCAGGGTTCACCAGCTCAGGGCGAGGCCGATATTCGACCTCGTAGAGATAGTCATAGGCAGGATGGAACACCGACCCCGCGGTGACGAGGTTGTAGCCGAGCAGGAGGAGCACCGGGAGGAGCGCCCCGGCCCCGGCGCTCAGGGCACGCCGTGGCCACGACCCTCCAGCGCCGACGAACACGAAGAATGGTGCCCCGAAGATGGTCGTGAGGCGGGCGACGCCGGCGGTCCCGAACGCGAGCCCGGCCACGAACCTGCGGCCGACGGCGCGGTGTCCTTCGGCGCGAACCGCAAGCCCGATGGCGATGAAGAGGAAGGTCGACGCCACCACGTGCGCCAGGAACCAGGTCGTGCCCAACATGGCCGCGTACCAGGCCACGGTGCCGAAGCCGTAGAACAGCGTGCCCAGCAGCACCGCGGCGCGGCGCGGCGTGACCGCCAGCAGCATCCACCAGCACAGGGCCACGTTGAGCGCTCCCAAGGCTGCAGCGACAGCCGCCGCGTTGGTGCCGAGGCCCCAGACGGCCACGAACGGCAGCAGGATGATGGCCGGTAGCGGCGGGAACGGCACCTGCGCCCGGTCGGAAGCTGTCGGCAGCACGTCCTGGAAGTAGTCGTTGCGGTAGGGGCCGTCGCTGACGGGGTAGGCGATCTCGGTCCGGCCGTGCAGGAAGGCATCGGCCTGCCAGACGAAGTGATCGTAGAAGTCCGTCCGGCCCGGGTTGGAGCTGAAGTACACGAGGGCCGCAAGCACGAAGAGCCCCACTGCCACCCAGCCCGGGTGCGTCCGCTGCAGGAGCGTCTCCAGTCGGCCCTGGGGCGCCGCGGGAACGGTCCGGCCGGCGGTATCGGGACCCGTTGATATACTCGCGCTCACCTCAACGCTTTCCCAGGAGGCAGGTCGTCGCCGGTGACAACGCCCCTCGCGCAAGGGGTCGGCCGTCGCCCCGGGGAGCCGGTTCGTCCCCTCGGGGTGCTCGCCCTCAGCCCCGCTCTCATCGTTCTCTTGCTCGCAGGATTGGCACTGCGGCTAACTATCGCATACGTGCTCTTCCCGGCCTCGGGCTTCGAGTCGGACCTGGCCTCGTATTCGTCGTGGGCTGCCACGCTGGCGGAGCATGGCCCGGCCGGCTTCTACGCGAACGCCGGTTTTGCGGACTATCCCCCGGCCTACCTCTACCTGCTGTGGATCGTGGGGATGCTCGCGGGTGCCGGTGCGGACCCGGGCGACCTCATCAAGCTTCCGCCCATCCTGCTCGACATCGGTGTCGGTTACGTGATCTACCGACTCGTGCGCGGTTGGACCTGGCCGGGGGCCAGGAGTGAGCGTCTGGCCATCGCGGCTGCCGCGCTCTACCTCTTCAACCCGGTCACCTTCTACGACTCGGCACTGTGGGGCCAGAGCGATGCCGCGGGCGCCCTGGTGGTGCTGCTGGGGGTGGCCGCACTCATCCGGGGCAACAGTGAGGGCGCTGCGGCACTCGCAGCCGCAGCCGCGCTGGTAAAGCCGCAGTTCGGAGTCGTGCTCATCCCCCTGGTGCTCTTCGTGCTGCTCAAGCGGCACCTGGTGCGAAAGGGGTCCGGACCCCGTAAGCAGCCCTGGGCGCCGGCGCCGCTGGCGCGCTGGCTGGCACGTGAGCAGGGCTGGCCGCGACTACTGACAGCATTCCTGGCTGCGTGGGTCGCGTTCTTCGTGCTGGCCTTGCCGTTCGGTATGGGGCCGCTGGGGTACCTCGATCGCATGCTCGGTACCGCTGGTGGCTATGGCTACCTCACCGTCAACGCATACAACCTCTGGGCACTGGTGGGGGTCGACGGCGCGCCATCATTGGCTGAGGCGTTCAACTGGATCGAGGACACGCTGCCGCTGGCGGGGCCGATCCCCGGGGTGGTCATCGGGGCGGCCTTGCTCGTCGCCGGGTACCTGTGGGGAAGCGTACGTGCCGCGGTGCGTGACGACCGCTGGACCATCATCGTTGCCGCTGCGCTGCTGGCGGCTGCCTTCTTCGTCCTGCCCACGCGCGTCCACGAACGCTACATCTTCCCGGTCGTCGCCTTGCTGCCGCTGCTGGCGGTGGTGGCACGTCGCTGGGCACTCGCGCTGTTGCTCCTGAGCGCGGGTGCCTTCATCAACCTCCACGGCATCCTGACATTGCCGCTCTACGGCACGCCCAACGTGGAGACACTGGCGGCCGGGGAGTGGTTCCGCACGCAGCCGCTCATCATGTCGTCCGCTGTGCTGCAGACGCTGGTGGGCGTCTGGATGGCGTGGCAGTTGCGTCCCTCGCTGCGGACGAGCCCGGACGGCTTCGACCGCATCGCGGCAGCCCGCCCGGGTCCTCCCGAGCAGGTGCCGCCCGAGATGCCCTCGTTCGGAGGCAACACGCCAGTGCCACGGCCGGTGCCAGCCATGGCGTCGGGTGCAGCGAGTCGTATCGACCGCCTGGTGGCGCGCCTGTCGTGGGGTTCGCTTCGGCGAGGCCGTAGCGCCTCGCTCGCGGGGGAGACCGGTGGGCGCATCGATCGCAAGGACCTGCTCATCCTCACCGTGTTGGTCGTCGTCACGCTCGGCGTGCGCGGTGCGCGTCTCGACCAGCCGCTGCGCATGTACTTCGACGAGGTCTATCACGCGCGGACCGCCGCTGAGTTCCTGCAGCACTGGGAGTACGGCGAGCCTCACGACATCTACGAGTTCACCCATCCCCACCTGGCCAAGTACGCCATGGCCTGGGGGATCCGCCTTGCCGGCGGCAACGAGATCAGCGGCACCGCCGAACTCGGCGTGCCCGTGCTGGATGCAGCGCTGGAGGAGCGCTGGAGCCCCCCAGGCAGCGCTGACGTGCGCAATGGCGATCGCATCTACATCGCCAGCGGCGATGCCCTGCGTGCCTACGACCCCGCCACCGAGCAACTGCTGGCAGAGCTGCCGCTGGCTGCTGTCGCGCTCGCCGTCGATCCGTCCGACCACACCCTCTTCGCGGCCGATGGCGACGGGCTCCTGTACCGTCTGGACACCAGCTCACTCGATGCGCTGCGCCATGGCGACTCGAGCGCTGCGCTCCCCGAGGTGGTGGCCCTCTCGGCTGGGCCCGGCGCCCCTGTGCATCAACTGCTCGTCACCGACACGTCACTGGTGGCGGTCACGGGCGACGCCGTCGCCACCTTCGACCGCGAGACCGGCGCACCGGTCTCGCAGCGCTCGATGACTGCCGTGTCGGATGTGGTGGTGTTGCCGTCAGCCGAGCGTCTCGTGGTCGACACGCGGCAGCTCGTCGACCGTGATGCGGCGGCCACGCTCATCACAGAGGCCCTGGCCGCTGATCCCGCTGCCACTGATGCCGCCGCGGCCGACAGCGGCGCACTGAAGACCGACGACCCGGAGGAGCGTGCGCGCATCCGGGATCTGCTGACCACGGACGACGTCGTCGTGGTGTCCGCGTTCCTTGAGGATGACGCTTCTGCGGCGCTCGAGGAGGCTATAGATGCTGGTCGGCTCCCGGGCGCGGTCATCGAACGCGGCCCGCTGTTGGCGGTCTCCGACGCTTCCGGTGTCAGCCTGCTGGATGGCTGGACGCTCGACCTCCTCGACGAGATCCCGACCGACGACCCAGTATCGGCCCTGGCCATCTCCGATCTCGACGGCGACGAAGCCACGCTGTACGGGGCCAGCGGTTCGTCGCTCGTGTCGCTGCCGATCACCGCCGAGGGCGTCGGCTCCCCGAGGTCGGTGTGGATGCCGGGCCCGGTGTATGACGTCGTCTGGAACCAGTCCGCCGAGCTCGTCCACGTCGTCGGTGATGCACCAGATGGTGGCCCCACCATCTACGTCGTGGAGCCGAAGGGCGGATCGGTCTTCATCGACGTCCCCCTGGCTGCGCCGCCGGACCACTTGCTCGCTGACACCTTGGCGCAGCGCCCCGACCTTGACCGTACCGAGCTCATCGCGATAACCGGCGAGGGTGCCCTCACTACCATCGGCATCGGTGGCAATGCCTTCGGCTGGCGCCTGCCGGGCATGCTCATGGGCGTGCTGTCGGCAGCTTTGCTGTACCTGTTGGCGCGCGTGTTGTTCGCCAGGCGAAGCGTCGCGGTCATCGCGGCGGTCTTGGTGGTTGCTGAGGGCATGCTCTTCGCCAACTCGCGGATCGCCATGAACGATGTCTACGTGACCACCTTCGTGGTACTGGCGGTGTTGCTCTTCGCGCCTTTGTATCTCGCGCCGCGGCGGCCGTGGACGGCAGCCGCGCTCCCCCTCGCCGCCGGTGTGGCGCTGGGTCTCGCCCTGGCCTCCAAGTGGGTGGCGCTCTATGCCATCGGCGGCATCGGCCTGCTGGTGTTGTTCCGCTCGGGCCTTGGACGGGTCCTGGCTGTCACCGTCATGATCACCCTCACGGCCGTGCTGGGCTCGCTGGCTATCCGTGGTGGACCGGGAGACGACCCGGCACGCAACTGGACCTTCCTGCTGCTGATGTTGCTGTTGACCAGCCTGCTGGTCGCTGCCATCGTGCGCCGTCCCATCCCTATCACCAGGACCGAGGCGTGGCTGGCGGCTGGCATGCCGGCGGTCGCTGGCTTGGCGCTGGGCCTGGTGGGGCGACCCCTCGCTGGGGGCCTGGCCATCACCGCCGCCCTCGCCATCGGCGGCGTCGTGGTGATGGCGGGCAGCCTGGGCCGCGGCCCCTTTGCCGCCGACGCTGGCCGGCCGGCTCCGGGCACCAGTGTCTGGCTGCGGCCGGGCCCCGGGAACGTGGTGCCCTGGTTGCTGACGCTGGTGGCCCTCACGGTCGTGCCGTTGGGCATCTATATCGTCTCCTACGCGCCGTGGGTGGAGCTTGGCAACGCCTGGGGTCTGTCGCTGCTGGACCACCTGCCGGGCCTGCCCGCATCGACGCCGGGCGGTCAGACGCTGGCCGCCCTGACCGAGTCGATGTACCAGTATCACGACAACCTGCGTGCTGAACACGCGGCATCGTCGCCCTGGTGGGCGTGGCCCCTGGACCTGAAGCCGGTGTGGTACTTCCAGGAGCGCTACGACGACGGTACGACCGGACTCATCTATGACGCCGGCAACCTGGTGATCTTCTGGATGGGCCTCGCTGGTATGGCGTTCTCGGCATGGGTGGCATGGTGGCGTCGCAGCCTGTCGTTGACGATCGTGGTGATCATGTGGGTGGTGATGTGGCTGCCGTGGGCCCGCATCGACCGTGCTACCTTCCAGTACCACGTCTACGCCAGCCTGCCCTTCCTGGTACTGGCGTTGGCCTATCTGCTGGCCGAGCTGTGGCACGGCCCATCCCCGCGCACGTGGCTCCTGGCGCGCGCAGCCGCGGCGCTGGCGATCATCGGCGCACCGGTGCTGTGGCTGTTGCGCACACCACTCTGCATCCTCGCCGGGACGGCCGTGGCGAACCCCTCCGGCGTGGCCTGCTCGTCGGAGGCCACGCGCACGGCGCAGATCAGCCAGGGTGGCGCCGTGGCCATGCTGCTGTTCGCGCTGGGAGCTGGCGTGGGGGCATACCTGGTCTGGCGGGCCAGCCGCAGCGTAGGACGAGGAGCGGACCAGGAGCGCCGCCACTCGGCGCTGGCCCTCGTGGTCGTGGCGCTGCTGACGCTCGCTGGTGTCATCGCAGCGCTGCTGGTCCTCGACACCTCCACGACAACCAGCCTGGTGTTGTCCTCCGATGTGCTGGCGCTGTTGGCGCTGGCGCTGTTGGCAGTGCCGGCGTGGCTCACCTTGCGCGCCCGTGACCCGCGTCGCTTCGTGCTGGGTGTACTGGCGGCCGCATCGCTGTGGTTGCTGCTGTGGTACCCCAACATCTCCGGCCTGCCGCTGCCGTCCGACCTGGCCGACATCTACCAGGGCCTGCTGCCGACGTGGAACTGGGACTTCCAGTTCTCCGTCAACACCGAGCCCGGCGCCGAGGGCGGGCTGCTCAACGCCACCACCCTGGTGGTCGGTGGCATGACCGTGGTCGTGGTGGCCGCGGTCGCGCTCGTGGCGCGGTCATGGGGTCGCTCCGATGGTCACGCGACGAGCGAGCAGCTACGAACGCCACCGGGACCACCGGCGCCCGGGCAGCACAGATGAGCTAGACGCCAGCCCCCTGTCATGTGTCAGCCCCTCTGCCTCGTAGCACCGTCCTCGTCCTGGCCCGATCCCGATCCGGGAGGTCGAGCCGGAGGCTCGGGGATCTCGGCGTCGAAGCCTGCGGGCAGCGCGTCGGATGCGGCAAGGCGGCGGATGACGAAGCCGTAGTACTCCTCCACCTTGGCGGTGATGTTCTCCCAGCTGAACTGGACCGCACGTTCGCGGCCGGACTGGCCCATGCGCTCACGCAGCGGCGCATCCCGCAGCAGGGTGCCCAGGGCAGCCGCCAGGGCTTCGGTGTCCCGCGGTGGCACCAGCACCGCCTGCTCGTTGCGTCGGACGACGCCCTTGTAGCCGTGGATGTCGCTGCAGACGATGGGCGCTCCGGCGGCCATGGCCTCCAGCAGCACGATGCCGAACGACTCCTGCCCGGTAGCGGGCGAAGCATAGATGTCGGCGGTGGCGAAGGCGCGTGCCTTGTCGTGGTCCGAGAGCCGGCCCAGCATCTCCACGCCACCCAGGCGCCGCGACTGGATGTAGCGACGCGCCTCACCCGATTGTGGGCCATTGCCCACGATCAACAGCCGGCAACCAAGCCCTTCGAGGCGCAGTTGGTAGTAAGCCCGCAACAGGTACATCAGGCCCTTGCGGCTCTCGAACCGGCCCACGAACAGGATGTTGGGGATGCCATCGCTCCAGCGCGCGAAGGGCGGCACATCGTCGAACTGGTGCAGGTCCACGCCGTTGGGGATGACCTTGTACTCACCCGGGAAGTAGCGCGAGATGAAGTGTCGTGCGGCGGCGCTGACGGCGATGCGACCGTGCAGGCGACCCGCCGGTGTGACCATGAAGCGCCTGCCGAACTCGTAGGAGGGGCTGAAGCCCGAGTAGGCATGGAAGGTGGCCACGTTGACCGCCTTCGAGTGTCGCAGGATGACCAGCGAGAGGAAGGGCACGAACGGCTCGTGGAAGTGGATCACGTCGAATCGCTCGCGCTTCAGCATCTCCTTGACCAGGTGCGCGTAGCGGTGTGAGACCGTCAGCGTGCCGACCGAGCCGTTGGTGGGCACGCTCCAGCCGTAGCCCAGCCGGATGATGTCGCCCTCGCTGGAGCGCTGTGGTCCGTGCGTGGAGCTGATGATGCGAACGTCGTGGCCGCGCTTGACGAGGTTCTCGTAGAGGTAGCCGACGTGTGCGTTCACACCACCAGGGAGGGGAAAGATGTAGGGCGTGACCAGGCCGATCTTCATGCGCTCCCGTCCTCGGGCGGCAGGCCCGCAGCAGCGCGATCGAAATGTACCGGCCGCTCGCGACCGCCGGGGTAGCCCAGGTCGCGGCCGGTCCCGTCGTGCCGTACCTTCCCGCGCACCTCAGCCACGACCGCGGCGAGGTTCTTACGCTGCTGCTGCGCGAACATCTGAAACTGACCCGTCCAGGGGTAGGCCGCACCCTCCCAGCGCGTGTCACGCTCGGCCAGCGCACGGCGCAGGCTGGCCTCCACGCCACCGCGCCGTTCGATGATGGTGACGGTCGAGCCCACGTTCGAGGCCTTGTGGGCGTCAGAGCCACCGGTGGCCGCGATGCCCAGCTCCTCGGCCAGGGCGGGAGCCTTGCGGCTCCAGTGCATCCGCGCCGTGGTGGGGTTGAAGCCCTCCATGCCATCGGGATGGAAGATGGGGTCGGGCTCATCCATGAGCTTACGGATGCTGCGCTCGCTCGCGCAGAGCGGATAGGGCGGCAGGGGGTGGGCCAGGATGGCCAGACCGCCCTGCTCATGGATCATGGCGATGGAGTCCTTGAGCGAGTGCCAGGGGCGGATGCGTTGGCGCATGTACAGCCCCAGCAGATGACCGCCGCGCGTAGAGACCTCCTCGGCCACGATGACATCGATGGGCCAGCCTCGCCCCTCGGCCATGGCCTTGCCGGCCACTGCCGCATCCATGCGCTCGTGGTCCGCGATACCGATGGCATCAAGGCCACGCACGATGGCGGCCTTGATCATCATCTCCACATCGTCGATCCCGTCTGACGCGAGCGTGTGCACATGCGGATCGATGCGCATCATGGTCTGGTCGCTCACGCTGTGTCCTCGTCCTTCCAGATCGGAAAGAACAGTGTGGTCCATTGCTCGGGAGCGTGCGCGATGATCCGCTCGAATGCGCGGGCCTCCTGCTCCACGATGGCGCGCGTGGCCTCGCGCCGCGTGGCGCCCTCGGGCGGGCGCAGCCGCACGGTGTGCCCCCGCCACGCCCCAGGACCAACGCGCTCGATCGCCTGCAGGTAGAGGGGCGCTCCCGTCTGGACGCAGAGCATGGCCGGTCCGATGGGCAGTCGTGTGGGGGCGCCGAAGAGCTCCACCTGCGTGCCGCGGCCGACGATGTTGCGATCGGCCACGATTCCCACCGCCTCGCCACGCTCGAGGGCAGCGATGAGCGCCGCGGCTGCGTTGTCCATCGGCACGATGGTGATCCCGAGCTCGTTGCGGACGCGGTGGAAGTAGGCTCGCGCCAGGGGCGCACCGACCAACTCCATGGGGCCGGTGAGCGGCAGGGATCCGACGCGCGAGGCATAGAGCGCAGACAGGTCGACCGAGCCGAAGTGCATGGCCAGGTGGATGAGCCCGACCTCGCCCTGGGCTCGAGATGAGACCGTCTCTGCCGTCAGTGCTTGATCCACCGGCAGCAGCCGCAGCCGCAGCTCTTCGCCGCTGTATCGAGGTCCCATCGCGGCCTCGATGTACGTCACCACCCAGTGGCTGAACGCGGCACGCACCATCCGCTCGAGCGCTGCGCGGTCCCGGGCTGCCCTCGCCACGCGCGGACTGGCCATGTCCTGCGCCACCAGCCAGCCACAGACTCGCTCAAGATTGCGCCGCACCTGCCGCCGTCGCTCGGGGAGCAACAGGTAGAGCCCGGCACCGAGCACGAAGGCGACCCTGAACTGCGGCTTGTCGGGCAGCTTGCGCATCAACCACAAGCCCCCCAGGAGGAACCGGAAGACGATCCGTTGCAGGGGGCTCAACGGCGGACTCGGCGGTGGCGCGGGTGTGTCGAAGGCGTCAGGCATGGGTGTTCTCCGTGGTGGCGGCGCGGCGCATCAGTGCCTCGGATTCGGCTGCTGTCGCGGGCCACATGGGCTTGAAGGTGTACCACTGCTCGGGCGCCTCGGCGATCATCGCCTCAAGGGCAGCGGCGATGGCCTGGGTGGCGCGCCCGATCGCCGCATCCGACGTATCAGCCACGACGATGGGCTCGTACATCATGGGGTCATAGCGACCATCAGGCCGGCGACGCGCCAGCACCGGCACGATGACGGCGCCGGTGCGAGCCGCCAGCGTGGCCGGGCCTGCCGGTAGCGTGGTCCAGTCGCGGAACAACCTGACCGGGAGGTCGTCGGCTCGGTAGCCCCAGTCCACGACCATGCCCAGGATGGCCGGTGTGCGCATGACGCGAAAGATCTCACGCAAGCGGCGCCAGGGGATGATGGTCACACCCCAGCGAGCACGGGAGGCGTTAAGCAACTCGAAGAGCTCAGCGAAGGCCGAGTCGTCTGCCAGCCCATAGGTGGGGATGCCCTGCTGGGCGTAGGCGCCGGCGAAGACCTCGATGCTGCCGATGTGGCCGCTGACCGCGATGATGCCCCGCCCCTCGTCCCGGCACTGCCGCCATGTGGCCATGAACCGTTCGTGTTGCGCGCCTGCCAACTCCACCAGCCGCACCGGCTCATCGGCCGGCAGACCCGGCAGGCGCATCAGTTCGATGGTGAACCGGGAATAGGTCGCGTAGATGCCGCGGGCCATGGCCGTCACATCGGGGTGACCCGGCGGCAGCCCCAGGACGCGTGCGGCGTTGGCGGTGATGATGCGGCGCTTGGAGGGCCACAGAAAGTAGCCGGCGAGGAAGCCGGCACGTGCGATCGGCTCGCTGACACGTAGTGGCACGCGCACCAGCAGCGCCGAGCCGGCACGGAACGACAGGACGACGAACCGCTCCCAGGCCCGCGAGACGGCTCCTCGAAACCGTCCTCGCTGACCCCGACGATGTGGTGCGTAGTCGACGCCGGACACGTCCCTCCTGTTCAGGCGATGGGGATCGCCTCCTGCTCGCGCGACGCAGCCGTCAGGCCCACCGCACCCGCTCCGACCACCTCCGGCTCGGCGCCGGTCAGGGTCGCGTCATCCTCGCCTCGGATGAAGGCTTCCACGCGCTGCCGAGCCACGTCATCGTGAATCTGCAACGGCGGGCTCTTCATGAAATAGGATGAGGCTGCCACGAGCGTACCCGACAAGCCGCGATCGAGACCCAGCTTGGCGCAGCGGATGGCGTCGGTGATGACGCCGGCGCTGTTGGGGCTGTCCCAGACCTCCAGCTTGAGCTCGACCAGCAGGGGCACATCACCAAAGGTCGTGCCCTCGATGCGGATATGGCAGAACTTGCGGTCCTCCAGCCACGGCACGTGGTCCGAAGGTCCCACGTGAACGTTGCCCTCGGCCAACTCGTAGTCGAGCATGGAGGTGACGGCGTTGGTCTTGCTGATCTTCTTGGACTCCAGCCGATCGCGCTCCAGCATGTTCTGGAAGTCGGTATTGCCGCCGAAGTTCAACTGGTAGGTGCGATCGACCCGCACGCCACGATCGTCGAACAGCCGGGTCAGCACACGATGGCTGATGGTGGCGCCGACCTGGCTCTTGATGTCGTCGCCGATGACCGGCAGGCCGGCGGCCGCGAACTTGGCTTGCCACTCGGGCTCCCGGCCGATGAAGACGGGGATGGCGTTGACGAAGGCGACGCCGGCGTCGATGGCCTGCTCGGCGTACCAGCGGGTGGCATCCTCGCTGCCGACCGGCAGGTAGGAGACCAGCACGTCGACCTTGGCTGCCTTGAGCGCCGCCGCCACATCGACCGCCGGCTCCGGGGACTCAGGCACGACCGCCGCCACGTACTTGCCGATGCCGTCCATGGTGGGACCGCGCTGCACGGTCACGCCGATCTGCGGCACGTCCATGAAGCGGATGGTGTTGTTGGGCTGGGCGTAGATGGCCTCACCAAGATCCCTGCCGACCTTGTTGGCATTGACGTCGAAGGCGGCCACGAAGTCGATGTCACGCACGTGGTACCCGCCCAGGTTGACGTGCATGAGACCCGGGACGAAGGTGTCCTCAGGCGCGTCCTGGTAGTAGTAGCGGCCCTGGACGAGGCTGCTGGCGCAGTTGCCCACGCCGACGATGGCGACTCGGATCGACTTGGCGCCCGAGGGGACGGGCGCCGGACCGTTGCCGTTGTGTTTGCTCATGCGTGATAGCCCTGCCTTTCGCGACTTTCGTTAGTCCTGATGGGGGTTCGCGGGTTGCGAGACGACGAACCGGATCCGCTGGATCACGGTGATGGTGGCCAGCACGGCGATGAGGCCGAGCCCGACCGCGAGGATGAGACTGCCCGTGTCCGCCAGGTCGGCCGTGACACCGAAGACGCCCGCCCCGACGAGGGCGATGCCGAGGATGACCGTGCGGACCTCGCGCGGGGCGAAGCCGATGGCGGCCATGCCGGTGCCGCTTGAGAAGCCCAGCGATTCACTCTTGGCGCGCGCATAGCTGACCATGAAGGCCGACACCAGCGCTGCTCCTGCCAACCAGGCGCCGAGGTCGAAGCCGGCTTGCGTGGAGCCGATGATGATGCCGACGTAGACGACACCTTCACCCCAGCGGTCGAAAGTGCTGTCCATAAAGGCGCCGAGCTTGCTCACCTGTCCGGTGGCGCGTGCGACCGCACCGTCGAACATGTCGAAGCCAGCCCCGACCGTGGCCACGATTCCGGCCAGCAACCACCATTCGACCGCGGCCAGCACGCCACCGAGCGAGGCGATGCCAAAGCCGATGAGGGTGAGCATGTTGGGTGTCAGCCCGGCTCGAGACATGGCCAGCGCGATGGGCTCCACCTTGGCGCGGATGCCAGAGCGCTGCTCCGGCGAGATGAACGATCCTTTGCTCACGACTACCCGTCCGATCCCAGGAGCGCCCGCTCCTGCTCGTGGAAGCGCGCCAGAGCTTCACGGCCCAGGCTGCAGATGGTTTCGCGCCCAGACCGTCGCGTCTTGACCAGTCCGGCGACGCGCAGACGGCGCAGATGCCACGAGACGAGCGGTTGGCTGAGGTCGACGTGGCGCATGAGGTCGCTGACCGTGCCGTCCCCTTCCGCCAAGCGCGCCACGATGCGCAGTCGAGTGGGGTCGGCGAGGGCCTTGTGGATGATCGCCATGGCCTTCAGATCCTGTGGTGGATCAGTGATGCTCGAGATGGTTGAGCGGATGCGTGCCGGACTTGGCAAGCGGCCCTCCTCTGTGTCTGCCCGAGATACAACAACAAGCCTTTATATAAGCAGGCGTTGATGCTAGGGGCTCGGGAGCCCGCTGTCAAGGGGAGTGCGCAGTCTGTGTCGGGGGGCAGCGATAACGTCACATCGAAGGGGACAGCGCCTTTGTCACATCCAACAGCACTGCCACGGACGGCAACGTGCCACGGGATCGCGTGCCGGCCACTTTGCGCATTGGCGCTTCGTCGACCATCATTCGGCCATGGCCAAGCGGCATCGTCCCATGCTCACCCGTCCGCGACTGGCTACTGCGACGGGGCACACGGTCGAGCTCCACATCCCCGCTGAACGAGAACGTCCGCGATGAGCTCCGCTTCTCGCGCGGTGATGCTGGCCGCGCTTTGCGTGGGCGTCCTGCTGGTCGGCATCGAGCTCTTCATCACGGCCGTTGCCCTGCCACAGATTTTCTTCGACCTGTCCGGCTGGAGCGAGTTGCGCCGAGCCTCCTGGATCATCACCGCCTACCTGGTGGCCTACATCGCAGCCATGCCACTGGCCGGTCGTGCCGCCGACCGCTTCGGTCTGCCACGGCTGATGATCCTGTCGCTGCTGCTGTTCGCGGTCGGCTCCCTCGTCTGTGGCGGCGCCCAGACACTGGAGACGCTGGTCCTCGGCCGCATCATCCAGGGTGCCGGCGCGGGTGCCATCCTGCCCGTGGCCACGGCCGGTGCCAGCCACCTCTACAGCGGCCATGCACGCAGTCGCGCGCTCGGTCTCATCGGGGCCGCCACCTTCCTGGGCATGGCCATCGGTCCGTTGCTGGGCGCGGTCATCCTGGAGGTCCTGAACCTGCGTGACGCCCTGGCCTCGGCGGACATCTGGGGTGGTGCCGCTGTCGACCTCCTGGTACCGGCGTGGCGCTGGGTCTTCTATGTGACGGTCCCCCTGGCGCTGCTGGCGGCCATCTACGTCTGGGCGGCCTCGCCAGCCTGGGACGTGGAACCGGGGGCGTCACGCATGGATGCATTAGGTGCGGTCCTGTTCAGCACGGCGCTGACGACCGGCCTGCTGGCGGTCACGCTCATCGGTGATGAGCCGCAGACCGGCATCCCCGTCGTCCCGGTTGCTGCCGCCATCGCCGTCGTCAGCGGCATCGCTGCCATCGTGCGCATGCTGCGCGTGCCCGAGCCGTTCCTGGACCTGCGCCTGTTCACCGACCGCGTCTTCTCCGGTGCTGTGCTAGTCAGCCTGCTGACGGGATATGCGCTGGCCACCGCGATCGTGGGCATGGCCGCCTTCATCGACCGCGTGCGCTTCGCCGGACCCGACGAGCAGGGCATCGTGTTGGGCCCGATGGCGCTCTTCATGGCCATCGGCGCCTTCGTGTCCGGCTTCATGATGCGGCGCTTCAACGCCACCGCGGTCACGCTCGTGGGTCTGGGCCTCAGCACCATCGGACTGCTCTGGCTCTCGACCACCCGCATCGACACGGATCTCTTCGTTCCGGTCGCGTCACTCTCGCTGTTCGGCCTCGGCTTTGGGCTGACCGTTACGCCGCGTTCCATGGCCGCGGTGGAAGCCGCCGGACGCGCTGCGTTCGGTGCCGCGAGTGCCGCGGTCACCGTCGGACGCATGGCCGGCATGGCCATCGGCATGGCCATCCTGACCGCCTTCGGGACCACTAGGATCGACCAGGTCACGGTGGCCCTCCACGACCAGGTGTTCCGTGACTCGATCTTGCCGGCGAACCTCGTCGGCCAGCCCCTCGGCGACCCGTTGGTCCTCGATGCCATCGAGCGTTGGGCCTCAGCCGAAGCCGCCGAGGTATTGGGCCAACTCTTCGTCGTGGCTGCCATCGTGCTCATGATCGCCGCGGTGCCGGCCTGGCTGATGCGGGAAGGCCGCAGGGAGCATTCGACCGATGACACGACCGGCTCGGAGCGGTCAGCACACGAGGAGATCCACGCTGGCTTCTGACGCATATCCGCTGACCAGTGCGCAGGAGGCGTTCGGCCTGGCTCGGCCGTTCCTCGATGGACGTCTGCTGCTGGCGAGCGACTTTGATGGCACGCTTTCGCAGCTCGGGCCTGATCCCTGGGCGGCTGCCATCATCCCCGCGGCCCAGCGCGCGCTGCGCCGGCTTGCCGCCCGCCCGGATGTCCATGTCGCGTTCATCAGCGGCCGCACCGCCGTGGATCTGGCATCGCGAGCCCGCGTCGGCGGTGTCAGCTACCACGGCGATCACGGCGCCGAGCGGGCCGATGCCCGTCGCGGCTTCCGGGTGGCGACACTGGCGGTCATACGCGAGCCTGCCGACCCTGCTGCCGCGGCCATGGCCGAACGCCTCAAGGTCGAGGTCCCGCAAGTCGTCGACGAGCCCTGGTTGGTGCTCGAGGACAAGGGTCCGGCGCTGACCTTCCACTTCCGCGCTGCGCCGGATATCGATGCGGCGCGAACACGCGTCAGCGCCGTGGCTGACGCGGTCGATCCGACAGGGGTCCTGTTCCGCGCCGGAGGACGCCGAGCGTACGAGATGCGACCCGCCGGAGCCACGACCAAGGCTGACGCGTTGGCGTGTCTCATCGACGAGCATGCCCCTGACGGCGTTCTCATGCTGGGTGATGATCGACACGATGCCGGTGCGTTCGACGCGTTGCGGGCCGCCCGCAGCGCGGGCCGGATCAGGGGGCTTGCGGTCGCG
Organism: Candidatus Limnocylindrales bacterium; assembly: GCA_038251965.1. Taxonomy (GTDB): domain Bacteria; phylum Chloroflexota; class Limnocylindria; order Limnocylindrales; family CSP1-4; genus JAFMJV01. The sequence goes on along the minus strand of JBBSAV010000001.1, from coordinate 14,319 downwards.
GTCGCCGGCCACGCCGACGTCACCCACGACGTCGCGGCACATGCTGACCTGGTGCTGGCGGGACCCCGCGAGGCGGCACGCTTCCTGGCGCTGGTGGCCAGCCACCGCAGCCGAACCTGACGAGCTCGCCCTCGGCGCCCTACAGGCTCGTCAGAGCAGTCGCTGCTGCCCCGGTCCATTCGAGGATGGCCCCAGTCACCGGCGGGAAGAGGCCGATGAGGATGGTGGCCGCGGCCGCCAGGAAGAGGCCTGTCTTGGTGAATGCGCCGATGCTCACCTCCGGCGCGTCATCCTCGGGCTTGCGCATGTACATGTAGACGACGACGCGCAGGTAGTAGAACGCAGCCATGGCGGCGTTGAGCATGATGAGCACCGCCAGCAGGGCCGTGCCGCCGCCCACCTCCAGGGCACTGAGCACCACGATAGCCTTGGCGAAGAAGCCGGCCAGTGGTGGGATGCCCGTGAGTGAAAGCAGTAAGATGGTCATCAGCAAGGCCGGGATGGCAGCCCGATAGCCCAGGCCCGCGAACGTCGTGAGCTGGCTGGTGACACCGGGTCGCCGCTGTAGGGCCGCCACCACCGCGAAGGCACCCAGGTTCATGAAGGCATACGCGACGCTGTAGAAGAGCACGCCCTGGATACCGTCAGCAGCCACGGCTGGGTCGTCGGCGGTGGCGAAGACGACCAGCCCGACCATGATGTAGCCGGTGTGTGCGATGGCCGAATACGCCAGCATGCGCTTGATATTGTCCTGGCCCAGCGCTGCCAGGTTACCTACGGTCATGGTGATCGCCGCGAGTACGCCGATGATGAGCGCCCACTCTCCACGCAACGGCTCCAATCCTTCCACGAAGATACGCAGGATCAGGGCGAACGCGGCGATCTTGGGGCCGACCGAGAGGTAGCCCGTGACCGGCGTGGGCGAGCCCTGGTAAGCATCTGGCGTCCAGTAGTGGAACGGGACCGCGGCGATCTTGAACAGCACACCGACCGCCAGCAGCGCCAGGGCCATGGCTAGCGCCAGTGGCAGCGACTGCGTACCCGACACCACCCTAGCGAGCTGGTTCGCGATCTCGTCGAGTTGCGTCGAACCGGTATATCCAAACACGAATGCCAGTCCGAACAGGAAGATGGCGCTGGAGAACGATCCCAGCAGGAAGTACTTGATGGCGCCCTCGGTCGAGAGCCCATCGCGCTTGGCGAAGCCGGCCAGCAGGTAGCCCGGCAGCACCAGCAATTCCAGGCCCAGGAAGAGGATCAGCAGGTCCTGCCCGCCAGCGATGAGCATGCCGCCACTGATGGCGAACAGCAGCGTGGCGGCGAACTCGGGTAGCGGCAGCTTGCGCGGCACCAGGTAGTCGGGCGCGAACAGCAGCGACAGCAGACCGATGGAGATGAGCACGGCATCAAGCAACGCAGTGAGCAGGTCCCGGGTGTAGAGCGCGGGATCGCCGATGGAGCCGCCCTCCGGCAACGCGCCCCCGCCGCCGGGCAGTGGGCCGATGACCAGGGTCGCCGCGAGCGCCAGCAGCAAGCCACCCAGCCCCGCTGCCATCACGATACGGTCACTGTCGGGCCGGAAGAGGTCGATGAGGATGATGGCGATGGCCGTGCCGATGACGATGACGAACGGCAGCAGCGTCAGGATGCTGTCGTTCATGGCAGCAGCCCCGTGGCGGCAGCCGTGGCAGCCTCAGCCGCGCCGCTGACGACCGTCAGCACCTCACTGACCGGCAGGGCGATGAGGTCGAGGATCAGGGAGGGGAAGACGCCGAATACCACGGTCAGCACCACCAGCGGCGCCAGGGTGGCCGCCTCGATGCGATCGATATCGGTGAGCTTCTTGCCGAGGCCCTTCAGGAAGTCCGTGACGTCGCCCATGAGGATGTTCTGGACCAGGAACAGCAGGTACACCGCTGCGAAGATGATGGTGAGCGCAGCGACCCAGCCGACCCACGGTTCGAACGTCACGGCGCCCAGGAGCACCAGGAACTCACCCACGAAGCCGGCCAGGCTGGGCAGCCCGGCGGAGGCAAGGCTGAAGAACACCCAGAGCGTGGCCCACACCGGGACTCGTGCGCCCAGGCCCCCCATCTTGGCGATGGTCCGGTCGTGCGTGCGCTCGTAGATGATGCCGACCATCAGGAAGAGGGCACCGGTGATGACACCGTGGGCGAGCATCTGGAAGACGGCGCCCTCAAGGCCCTGCTCGTTGAGCACGAAGATGCCCAGCGTCACGAAGCCCATGTGGCTCACCGACGAGTAGGCCACGAGGCGCTTGAGGTCAGGCTGTCGGATGGCCACGATGGCCCCGTAGAGCATGCCCACGATCGAGAGTCCGATGACCAGCCAGGCCAGGTCCTGCGTGGCGTCGGGGAAGAGCGGCAGGTTCATGCGGATGAGGCCGTAACCGCCCAGCTTCAGCAGGACGCCCGCGAGGATGACCGAACCGGCCGTGGGTGCTTCCGTGTGCGCGTCGGGCAGCCAGGTGTGGAACGGCCACATGGGAACCTTGATGGCGAATGCCAGGAAGAAGCCCAGGAAGGCCCAGAACTGCAACGTCGGGTCGAAGCCGAAGTCGACCAGCGTGGTGTAGTCGAAGGCGCCCTCCCAGGTGCCTGTCGCCTGCGAGTAGGTCCAGGCGATGGCCAGGATGGCCGCCAGCATCAGCAGTGAGCCGACCAGCGTGTAGATGACGAACTTGAGTGTCGCGTAGATGCGGTTGGCGCCGCCCCAGATGCCGATGATCAGGTACATCGGCACCAGCACCACTTCCCAGAAGACGTAGAAGAGGAAGAGGTCCAGGGACAGGAACACGCCCAACATGCCCAGCTCGAGCACCAGGAACGAGATCATGTACTCCCGCACACGCGTCTTGATGGGGCCGAAGGAGGCCAGGATGCTGATCATCGTCAGCAGCGTGGTCAGCAGCACCATCACCAGCGAGATGCCATCCACGCCGACCTTGTACTGGATGCCGAAGAAGCCGATCCAGTCGGCTACCTGGACGAACTGGAAGCCGGCTGCCTCGTTGTCGAAGGCCAACGCCAGCACGATCGACAGGGCGAAGGCGACCGTCGCTGTCAGCAGCGCACCCCAGCGCATGGTGGCCTCCTGGCGCTCCGCATCCACCTCCACGCGGAGGAGTCGCAGGATCGGGAACGCCAGCAGCAACGCCAGCGCGCCTAGCAGTGGGGTGAAGATGATGAGGCTGAGGATGTCGAGGCGCCCAACGTCCAGCATCAGCGAGCCATCAGCATGAAGAGGGCGGCCATGCCGACCAGGCCCAGAGCGATGCCCAGCGCGTAGTTCTGCACATGACCGGTCTGGATGTGGCGGATGTTGTCACCGACGCTTTGGGTGATCGTCCCGACGCCGTTGACGACACCATCCACGACTTTCACGTCGAACCACATCACGCCGTTCGCGACCTTGCCACCGAAGCGGTAGAAGACCAGATGGTTAAGGTCGTCGAAGTACCACTTGTTCTGCGAAGCGGTGTAAAAAAAGCGGCTCACGCGGTTTCGGTCGGTGAGGCTTTCGACCGTCTCCAGCCGGGCTCGGCTGTTGAAGATACCGAACAGCCAGATACCGACCCCGATTCCCAGCGCCGCAACGGCCACCGAGACGATGATCAACGCGCCGTCGACGCCGAACAGCTCGTACTCGGGGAACTGAATAGCCAGCAGCTCCTCAGCGGGCAGGAAGATCGGTTCGAGCCAATGGAGGATGGTGGAGTCGCCCAGCGGCAGGCCGATGACCATGCCCAGAAAGATGGTCGGGATGGCCAGGAGCAACAGGGGCACCGTCATCGACCGCGGTGACTCATGGATCGCCGGCTCCACCCCGGGGTCGACGTGGCTCTTTCCGTAGAACGTCTTGCCCATCAGGCGGAACATGTAGAACCCGGTCATGGCGGCCACGATGGCGCCGATCACGAAGACCCACGTGAATCCCAGGATGAACGATTCGCCCAGGACCGAGTCCTTGGAGAAGAAGGCAGCCAGCGGTGGGATGCCGGCCAGGGAGAGGGCCGCGATGAGGAAGGTCCAGTGGGTGATGGGGATCTTGCGCCACAGTGCACCCATCCGGTTCATGTCCTGCTCGCCGCTCACGGCATGGATGACCGAACCCGAGCCCAGGAACAGGAGGCCCTTGGTGAAGCCATGGGCCATGAGATGGAAGATGGCGGCCACGAAGGCACCGACGCCAAGCGCCGCGAACATGTAGCCCAGCTGACTGAGCGTGGAGTAGGCCAGCACGCGCTTGATGTCTTTCTGTGTCAGCGCGATGGAGGCAGCCAGGATGGCCGTGAACGTGCCGATGGCTGCCACCAGCACCATCGTTTCGGGCGCGGACGCGAAGATCGGGGAGGTGCGGGCGATGAAGTAGACACCGGCGTTGACCATGGTCGCGGCATGGATGAGGGCGGACACCGGAGTGGGCCCTTCCATGGCGTCGGGCAGCCACACGTGGAAGGGAAACTGCGCCGACTTGCCAGCCGCGCCGACGAAGAGCAGCAGGGCCACCAGGTCCCGGACCCAGGGTTCGGCGCTGCTCGCGAAGCCAACGAACGAATCGAGCACGTTCATCGTGCCGGTGAGCAGGAACACGCCCATGATGCCGATGAGGAAGGACTGGTCCGCGACACGGTTGACGAGGAAGGACTTCTTCGCCGCCAGCTTCGGTGCGCGCCGCTTGTACCAGAAGCCGATGAGGAGATACGAGGACAGACCCACCAGCTCCCAGGCGGCGAAGATGACTAGCAAGCTGTCGGCCATGATCAGCAGCAGCATGCTGAACATGAACAGGTTGAGATAGGAGAAGAAGCGCCACTTGGCATCGTCATGCGCCATGTAGCCGATGCTGTAGATGTGCACCATCGAGCCGATCCAGGTGACCACGATCATCATTGCCGCGGTCAGGTTGTCGAAGAGGAACCCGAACTCCACCTGCAGGTCGCCGGCCGGGATCCAGGTGTAGAGCGTGAAACCGTAGCGGACGGGCTCTTCGCTGCTCAGGGCGCCCAACGCCAGCATCGTGCCGATGCCGGTGGCGATGAGGATGGCGGCGATGGCGATGATCCAGGGGCGTTCGCCCATGCGCCGGCCGAGCAGTCCGGTCAGCAGGAAGCCTGCCAGCGGCAGCGCCAGGATGAGCAGCATGGCGATGGCTTGCTCGCTGCTGGCTCCAGTCAGTGAAAGCGTCTCGGCGCCGTGTCCGGTGGCAGCCTCGGCGTTGAAGGTGAGGTCCATCGGCCGCTACTCCTTCATCGACGCATACTCGTCGACAAGCGGCGTCCTGCGGATGCGGTAGATGGCGATGACGATGGCCAGGCCGACCGTGGCCTCACCGGCGGCAACGGCGATGACGAAGAGCGCGATGGTGGACGCCTGTGCGGCCAACTCCGGTGTGAAGGCGCCGAAGGCGATGATGGACAGGTTGACCGCGTTGAGCATCAGCTCGATAGACATCAGCATGGCGATGGCGTTGCGCTTGGCCAGGAAGCCGAAGGTGCCGATGCCAAAGAGCAGCACGGACAGGACCAGGTAGGCCTCCAGCGACTGGCTCATACGTGGTCTTCCTCGTCGCGCCTGGCCAGGTAAAGCCCGCCGATGATGGCCGCCAACAGCAGTACACCGAGGACCTCGAAGGCGAAGATGTAGTCGTCGAACAGCGTCAGTGCGATATCCCGTACCTGCGCTGCGTAGACCTGACCGTTATGCGGCCAGTCAGTGAGCAGGATGGCGGTGATCATGAGGCCCACCAGCAGCACGGCCGCGATGGCGCCCACCCACCACTGCCGCTGGAACACCAGTCTGGCTGGGCCGCGCTTGGTCGAGGTGATCATCACCGCGAACAGGATGAGCACGGCGATGGCGCCGATGTAGACCAGCACCTGGCTGATGGCCAGGAACGGACTGCCCAGCAGGCCGTAGATACCGGCCAGCCCGGCGAAGGACAGGATGAGCCACAACGCCGAGCGGATGACGTCCCGGCCCAGCACTACGAGCAAGGCGGAACCCAGCATCACGCCGGCCAGCGCCAGGAAGACGAGGTCGTCCCAGCGCCAGTCGAGATACGGAACCGTCTCCGGTAGCCCCACTCCCTCCGTGCCCCTCCTACTTGTGGTGGATGTGTGACGCGCCGTTGCCGTTCGCCCCGACAGTAGCGTCATCAGCTCCCTTGGTCGACGTGCCGCCAGCGCTGCTTGCCAGACCGGGAGGCAGCATGGGCAGCAGCCGCTGGTGCGGGAAGTCACGCCCCTCGGCCTGGGCGCGAGTGAGCCAGTCACGCTCTCGGCGGACAAAGCTGATCTCGGAGTCGCGATCCATCGAGGCCAGCGCGATGAGGTCGATCTCCGGCTCTGCGCGGGACTCGTGGGCGAGCTCGAATTCGGGGCCGCAACGGAGCGCGTCATAGGGACAGGCATCGACACAGATACCACACAGGATGCAGCGGGACTCATCGACGTCGTACTTCTCGAGCACGCGCGGCTTGGGCATGAGTGCGCCGGTGGGACAGGTCTCGGCACAGCGGCCGCACGACACACACGGGGTGGTGTTGAGGCTCATGTCCAGCGGCGTGGTCACCAGCGTGTCGAAGCCGGTGCGCATGAAGTCATAACAGGCCGCGCCGACGACTTCCTTGCAGACGGTGGCACAGCGGCCGCAGTCGATGCAGCGCGAGGGCTCGCGCAGGATGAAGGCGTGGCTGTCGTCACGGATGTAGTCGTGGTTGTAGCCGGTGAAGCGGTTCTCCTCGACGCTGCGGAAGGACAGGCCGTTGCGCTTTGGCTCAAGCGTCTGCAACGTGGTGCCGTACTCGATGCCCTGGCGGCGCAGGTCGCAGTAGCCGATGGCCTCGCAGGTGCACTGCAGGCAGCGCGCCGACTCGCTCATGACCTCCTGCTGCGTATAGGGGATCTCGTACTCGATGTAGGAGTCATTTCGTTCCTCGGCCGGCATCGACTTGAGGCGGATCCGCGGCTCTTTGACCTCGTCGGTGTAGGGCACGATGGAGAGGAACTGTGGCTGCGGTTCGGCCAGCGTCTGGCGCGTCCGGATCTCCTCGAGGTCCTGACCCTGCAGGTAGGCATCGATGGCGTACGAGGCCCGCCGACCCTCGGCGACGGCTTCTACCACGGTGGCGGCGCCGATGCGTACGTCGCCGGCCCCGAAGACGCCGGCGCGCCCGGTGCCGAAGGTGACCGCGTCGGCGTCCAGCCGCGAGCGTTTGGTCTTCTCGACACCCGCGGCGCCGTTGTCGAGCCACGACAGCTCGGGGCCCTGACCGATGGCCAGCAGCACGCGGTCGCAGTCGATGATGAACTCGGTGCCCTCTACCGCCTGCGGTCGACGGCGGCCCGACGCGTCCGGCTCGCCCAGCGCCATGCGCTGGAACTCGACCCCGGTCACCTTTTCATTAGCATCAGTAACGACTCTGGTGGGCGAGGCCTGGAAGATGGCGCGCGCGCCCTCCTCAAGCATCTCGTGGACCTCATCGGCGGCGGGCATGTCCTTCATGTCACGGCGGTACACGAGGGTCACCTCAGAGGCGCCTTGGCGGACCGATGTCCGGGAGCAGTCCATCGAGGTGAAGCCGCCGCCGATGACCACCACGCGCTTGCCCTTGTGGTCTGGGTACGGCAGCCCCAGCGTGGCGATGCGCAGGTAGTCGAGGCCCTCGATGACCTCATCGGCATCCTCGCCGGGGATGCCCAGCTTGTTGGTGTCGTAGCAGCCGATGGCCACCAGGACCGCATCGAAACCCTGGTTCTGCAGGTCGTCGATGGTGTAGTCCACGCCCAACTCGGCGTCGCCCACGAACTTGACGCCAAGATCCCAGACCGACTGGTACTCGGCTTCCAGGATGCGTTGCTTGGGCAGGCGATACTCGGGGATGCCATAGCGGAGCATGCCGCCGGCCTCGGGGTCGCGCTCGTAGACGGTCACCGCATAACCCTCGATGGCGAGGTAATACGCCGCCGCCATGCCGGCGGGTCCTGAGCCGATGACGGCCACGCGCTTGCCAGTGGCGGGCTGACGCTCGAAGGGGATGGGTGCCTTGGCCCCACCCGCCTGTGCCTTCAGCACCTGGTCACCGCAGTAGCGGTGGCTGTCACGGATGGCGATGGCCTCTTCCACCTCGTCGCGACGGCAATGCTCCTCGCAGGGCGCAGGACAGACGCGGCCGAGCACCGAGGGGAAGGGGATGGTGCGCTTGAAGATGCGTGCCGACTCGATGAAGTCGCCGTCGGTATTGGCCTTCAGGAAGCCCGGGATGTCGATGCGGCTGGGGCACTTGTTCTGGCAGGGCGGCAGGCAGTAGGCATTGTGGTCGCTGAAGATGAACTCGAGATTGGTCTTGCGGATCTGACGCAGCCGCGGCGTCTGCGTCTGTACCACCATGCCCTCTTCAGCCTCGCGAGAGCATGAGATGGGCGGCGTGTCCTCGCCCTCGACGTCGACCACGCACATGCGGCAGGCACCGAAGCCAGGCAGCTTGGGCTCATAGCAGAGCGTGGGGACCTCGATGCCGTTGTCTCGGCAGACCTCGAGGATGGTCTGGCCGGCGCGGCCGCTCAGCGTGCGACCGTCGATCTCGATGCTGAACTCTGGCGCGACCTGCCGGCGCTGCGGCGACTGCGTGGTCAGCAGGCGCTCGGCAGCCTCGTCAGTGGCGGGCTGGCTGGTTTGGGGCAGCGCATCGGTCATGATTACACGGTACCGGCTAGTCGGATGGGTTGGCAGACACCTGCGGGGCATTCGCCACGGGTGATGTGGGCCTCGAACTCAGACGCGAAGTATCGCATCCCGCTCAGCAGCGGGTTGGAGGCATCAGCTTCAAGGCCGCACAGGGCAGCAGCGTGCACGTCCGCGGCGAGGTCCCCCAGCAAGCCGGCATCAGAGGGTCGTGCGTGGCCGGAGCAGAAGCCTGCGCCCAGCTCCGCCATACGGCGCGTACCGATGCGACAGGGGAGTGTCTTTCCGCAGGCGTTGTCGTTGAGGTAGCGGGTCATCAGCGTGGCCAGATCGACGATGCAGGTACGCTCGTCGAGTGCCAGCAGGGTGCCCGAGCCGCCCAGAGCACCGGCTTCGCGCAACGCGTCGTAGGTCAGCGCGGTCTCAAGCGCATCGGCGGGTAGGAAACCGCCAGTCGGCCCGCCCACCAGCACGGCCTTCAGCACGCCCTGTACGAAGCCACCGGGACCGTCGAGGATCTCGCCGATAGTGACGCCCAGGGGCACCTCTGCGATACCCGGCTTGCGCACGGCGCCACCCAATTGGATCAACGTCGTGCCGGGCGCCTCGGACGTACCCAATGACGCATAGGCGCCGGCACCGTGGTGGATGATCCAGGGCACGGCTGCGAGCGTCTTGACGTTGTTGACGATGGTGGGCTTACCCCACAGGCCCTGTCGCGACGGATAGGGTGGGCGCTGGTCGGGCTGGGCACGGTAATTCTCCAGTGCCCTCAGCAGGACGGTCTCTTCGCCCACCACGAAGGAGCCGCTGATCTCCCGCACGTCGATCTGCAGGGACCAACCGGTCGCGCTCGCCTCGGAGCCTATGTAGCCGCGTGCTTCGACCTCGTCGATGGCCGTCCGTAGCCGCTCGGCCGCGACCCGCGAGGAAGCGGAGACGACGATGATGGCCTGTTCTGCTCGGACGGCCCAAGCGGCGATGGCCACGCCCTCCACGACCGCGTGTGGATCACGCTCCATCAGCGTGCGGTCGACCTGCGCCCCGGGGTCGGCCTCGAAGCCGTTGGCCACGACGTAGCGACGCGTCTCTGGCTGGGTCGCACAATCACGCCACTTGGAGCCTGTGGGGTAGCCGGCCCCGCCGCGACCGCGCAGTCCCGATTCGGACACCATGCTGATGACGGCTTCGGGTGTGAGCTCAGAGATGGACTTGCGGTAGGCGGCCCACGCCCCGCCCGCCTCGGCGGCCTTGAGATCCTTGACCTCGCCGTGCGCCGCACGCGCGAGCAGCACCGAAGGCCAGTCGCGGGCGCCGCTCAGGATGGGCAGGCTCATGCGGCCTCCCCCTGCGGCACGTTGGCGCGAAGGGCCGCCGCGATGGTGGCCGCATCCGTGGCGCTGGACTTTGGCAGCACCTCACCGTCGATCTCGACATGCGCGCTGCCGGACGAGGTGCCGTGGCAATCGACCGTGCCCAGCCGCACCGCACCATCAGGGCTCACGCCGCCGACCTCGCAGCCCAGGTGCTCGCGGAAGGCGGCCAGCACGCGGCCACCGCCCAGCAGCGTGCACTGCGTGCAGCGACACACGCGCACCACGTGGCCGACCGGCCGCTCGAAGTGCAGGTGCGGGTAGGACGTAGCAGTGCCATACAGCTCGGCGTACCAGATGCCGGTCTGGTGGGCGATGTGCTGCAGCGCCGCCACCGGCAGGTGCCCATAGGCGCCCTGGGTCTGTTCCAGGATGGTCAAGGCGTTGCGCGGCCGGTGGCCGTTGGCGGCCAGGATCTCGTCGAGCGGTGCCAGGTCGACCAGCTCGAAGGGGTCGAAGGTACGATCGGGCACCGTCCGGCCGGAGCGGCGCAGGGCTGACTCCTCACGCCGTTCGGCGTACTGCTCGGATGCTCCCCAATGGATGTGGTAGCGGTCGCGCGTGTCCACGCCACCCATGTCGATACACTCGATGGGGCAGGCCGCGGCACACTGGAAGCAGGTCTCGCACTTGAGCGCGCCCGCTTCGTCGTACAGCAGTACCAAGCGGCCGCGATGGCGCGGCGAGATGTCGTTGACGACCTCGGGGTACCGCACCGTGACCTTGGGCCGGAAGACCTGCCCGATGGCGAAGGCCATGCCCTTGACGATGGCCAGGCCGGGAATCCTGTCCGTCCTCACGAGAGATACTCCTTGATGATGATGATGGCCGCCGCCGTGACGAAGATGTTCAGTAGCGCCGCCGGCATCAGCCACTTCCAGGCGAAGTTCATCATCTGGTCGATGCGGACGCGAGGGTAGGTCGCGCGCATGAGCACGAACAGCGCCACCAGCGTGAAGGACTTGCCCAGGAACCAGATGATGCCCATCAGAGCTTCGAAGCTGAAGAGCGCCCAGATGCTCAGGGCGCCCATCAGCAGCAGGTTGGCGAGCACGAAGCCGACCACCAGCGACTTGATGAAGCCCCAGGAGGACTTGACCATCCACACCAGTGCCGTCAACGCCAGCGTCAGGCCGGCCGGCACCAGCAGCGGGATCGCCAGCAGCCACGATCCCAGTGACCCGGGGTCGATGGCGGCCGTATCGACCGGTGTCGTGATCCCCAAGGCGCCCAGCAACGGATCGATGTCGAACAGGCCGTAGGGACCGCCCAGGAACAGCGTCACCGTCAGCGCCGAGAGGATGAAGACGTTCACGTACTCGGCGAAGAAGAAGAAGCCGAAGCGCATGCCGCTGTACTCGGTGGCAAAGCCGGCCACCAGCTCCGAGTCGGCCTCGGTGTAGTCGAATGGCGTTCGGCCGGCCTCTGCGGTGGCGGCGATGAAGAAGATGATCAGTGCCAGCGGCTGCTGCCAGGCGTACCAGGCGAGGATCCCGCCTGACTGGTTCTCGATGATCTGCCCCAGGTCGAGTGTGCCGGCCAGCAGGACCACGCCGATGACGCCCAGGATCAGCGGCAGCTCGTAGCTGATGACCGCGGCCGCGGCGCGCATGCCGCCCAGCAGCGAGTACTTGTTGTAGCTGGCCCAGCCGGCCATCATCAGGCCCACCACACCCAGCCCGCCGACGGCGAAGAAGTAGAGCAGGCCCAGCTCCATCTCGTAGCCCACCATACCCGGGGCGAAGGGGATGACCAGCAGCGTCAGGACAGAGGCCAGGAAGGCCACCGCGGGGGCCAGCGTGAAGACGGGGACGTCCACGCCCCGAGGCGTGAAGTCCTCCTTCGAAAGCACCTTGAGACCGGCCATGGTCGATGCCAGCGTGCCCCATGGCCCGGTGCGGTTGGGGCCCAGGCGCAGGTTCATCATGGCGATGATCTTCAGCTCCATGAAGATGATCACGAAGGCTGCCGGTACCGTGAACAACAGGATGCCGGTGGCGGCGGCGATGAAGCGCAGGATCTCGATGTTGGCCTGACCTGTGACGATCAGCCAGTCGGTGGCCCAGGGTCCGACGCCGGTGATCCACAACACTGCACCGCCCACGGCCACGAAGGTGATGAGCGCGATGAGCGGCAGCAGGATCTTGCCCCCCAGGCTCAGCCTGTTCCAGGGGTTGCTGGCGGCGCTCACTTGTCGATCCCGCCCATGACCGGGTCCAGGCTGGCCAAGATGGCGATGATGTCTGCCAGCAGGTGTCCGCGGGTGAGATCGCCTATGGCCTGCAGGTTGAAGTACGACGGATCGTGGATGCGGAAGCGGAAGGGCTGATCGGAACCGTCGCTGATGGCGTAGGAGGCGTACTGGCCGCGAGGTGACTCGAGCGCGGCGAAGGCGCGGCCCGGTGGCACACGGATGAGGCGCGGCAGCTTGGCCATGACCGGGCCGTCGGGCATCTGGTGCAACACCTGGTCGATGATCCGCAGGGACTGCTTGATCTCCTCGATGTGCAGCAGGTAGCGCCCGTACGAGTCACCATCGGTACGCGTGGGCACGTCGAACTCGAGCTCCGGGTAGACGCTGTACGGATGCGCGCGGCGCACATCATAGGGCGCACCCGTGGCCCGCAGTGGTGGTCCGCTCATACCGAAGCGCAACGCGGTCGCTTGGTCGAGCACGCCCAGGCCCTTCGTGCGATTGACGAAGATCTCGTTCTCGTTGAGTAGCGTTGCCTGCGAATCGACCTGCTTGCCGGCGCGACTCATCCAGTCACCCAAGCGGCTCATGAAGTCGTGGTTAAGGTCGCCGTTGACGCCGCCGATCCGCAGGTAGTTGAAGAGTAGTTTCTGGCCCGTCAGCGCCGCCAGCATCTCCATGATCTCATCACGCTCGGCGAAGCCATAGAGGATGGGCGTGATGCCACCGAGGTCGAGGGCTAGCCAGCCGATGAAAAGCGCGTGGCTGGCCACCCGGTTGAGCTCCCAGGCCAGCACGCGGATGTAGTCGGCACGCCGGGGGACTGCGAGGCCCAGCAGCTTCTCCGCGGTCAGTACCGGCAGCGCTTCACTGAACATGGAGGCGACGTACTCGAGCGGGTCGCAGTTGCTGATGGCGTGATGCCAGTCGCCGTACTCGCAGATCTTCTCCACGCCGCGATGGAGGTAGCCCAGCACGGGGTCGAGGTCGACCACCTTCTCGCCGTCGATCTTGAGCACCACGCGCAGCACGCCGTGGGTGGAGGGGTGCTGTGGGCCCAGGTTGAGGAACATCTCGCCGTCCTCGAGCTGGTAGAACTCGGCCTCGCGCTCCGTGCGTGGCGTCAGCGGCGGGATGGCGTCGTAGATGGTGGCCGGGGTCTGCACCAGCACATCTGGATCGTCGAGTGAGGGGATGCGCTCGCGGTCGGTCGTCATGCCGGCCCCCTGCCGCTGTCGAGCGCGCCCTCGACGATCACGCCGCTGTCGAGCGCGTCTTTGTCGACTGATCCACTCGCGGCGATGACCAGGCGCTCGCCGTCGGGTCCGATGCGCGCGCCAGCCCCGGGACTGGTGCGGATGACCGGGTCGCGTCGCACGTCGCCGGGTGCGAACGGGGTCTCCATGTGGCGGATACCCTCACCCGGCCCGCGCGAGGCATCATCGGGCATGGCGAAGTCCTTGCGCAGTGGGAAACCCAGGTAGTCGGGCGGCATGTAGATGCGCCGCAGGTCGCGGTTGCCCTCGAACTCGATGCCGAACATGTCATAGGCCTCACGTTCGGCCCACTCGGCTCCCGGCCACAGGAAGGTGACCGACGGCACCCGCGGATCATCGCGGGACAGGCCATCGGCGATGACGCGCAGCCAGTCGGAGCTCAAAGGCGACCAGAGGTGATAGACGACCTGCATGGTCACGCCCGTGTCCACGCCACACATGTCTGCCAGCAGCTCGAAACGCAGGTCGCCGTCCTCGCGCACGGTGCGCATCAGCGCAGGCAGCGAGGCCGGCCACGTGATCAGCTCGATGGTGTCGTCCATGACTTCCGCGGGCACCACCAGATGCTCGCTGAGGCGGTCATCGAGCTGGCGGAGCATGCGCGTATCCGTGGTCGGGCTCCTCTCGCTAGACGCCGTCAGGTACGGCGGGGCCGACCCTGCGGTCGTTCCACTGGCCGCGACGCTCAAGGATGGCTTGCTGCAGCTTGAGCATGCCGTAGATGAGGCCCTCCGGCCGGGGTGGGCAGCCGGGCACGTAGACATCCACGG